>DMFR01000205.1 GCA_003450125.1 Prolixibacteraceae bacterium
ACCTTTCTGTAATGTAAGGTTACAGAAAGGTTACAGAAAGGTATCAGAAAGGTATCGTATGAAGGGTAGAGTATTTAAAGTGCCTAAAGTTGTAATTACCCTCTTCCCCCTGCATAAAGGCTATCAAGGATCAGCAGGATCATCATCAACAAATAAAGAAAGTTAAGCTTCAGGAAAGATGCCCGAACCGGAATGTCTTGTTTGATCATGATGCCTGCAGTGAGTGAAAACAACAAGTAAAAAATATAGATGAGCAGGAAAAACATGGAGGTGGAGCCTTGCAATACCTTGATTGAAACAATGAATGCGGTTCCAATGGTGGCCAAAATCCAGGTATAGCTTAGTCGTTTGATCTGGTTGTCGTTAAAGACCGAATTCAGGCTCGGGTATCCTGCCAGGGTATACTCTTTTCCAAACATGAGCAATAACAGCCAGAAATGAGGAATTTGTCCGATAAAAAAGAACAGAGCCACCCATATAATCCGTTCGTCAACCATCGCTCCTCCTCCGGCAAACCAACCAATGTAAGGAGGCAGTGCGCCAACCAGCGAACCAGGGACAACCGCAAAGGCGGTTACTTTTTTAAGTGGGGTATATATGCCATTGTATGAAAGCAAGGTCAGGAAACTGGTAATAAATACAATAGGCGGAAAACTGGTAAGCAATATAAGGGCTCCATAGGCAAAAAACGAAACTGCCACCCATATCGCCCCTTTCACGCTTATTTTTCCTGAAGGGATAGGCCTATTTTTGGTCCTTGGCATCAATGCATCGGTTTGGTGTTCCTGGATGTGATTGATAGCCCCCGAACTGCATGACATCAAAAATACGCCTATCATCAGCATCCAGACTTCACCGCTCAGAGCCCCCGTCTTCATGGTATAACCAACCAGGGCTGATAAAGCAATGGGCAAAGAAATACGTACTTTGCCCAATTCAGAAATGATTTTTACCCAGTAACGGAAACTTGTTTTGGTCATTTCAATGATTTGATGTATTCGGTGATCTGTGCCACATCAGCATCCGAGAGCTGACCTTTGTAGGGCTGCATCAATCCTTGGTTAAAGCCTTTCACCACATCAGCATTCGGATCATAAATGGAGCGCTTAATGTATTCATCGTCAACTTTTACATCATGCTCCTTGCCACCAGTTACAACGGTGACAGGGTTTCCATATATTCCTTTGAAACTTGGACCTACGAGCTTTGTTCCATCGGTGGTATGACAGGCAAAACACCCGATATTTTTCATGATCCTTTGTCCATTGGCTGTAGGTGATTCAATGTTTGCAGCCACCTTTTTGGTGGTATCGATATACCATGAGTTAAATTGTTCCTGGGGCAATACTTTCACCATGGTGATCATATACGAATGGTTCATACCACAATATTCAGAACAGAATAAATCAAAATTTCCTGCCACCTGGGGAATAAACCAGGACATTTTTTCCCTTCCCGGTACAATATCATTCTTTATTCTAAACGCAGGAACGTAAAACCCATGGACAACATCCATTGAATTAAGCGACAATTTGACGGCTTTGTTTTGTGGAACAAATAAGGTATCGGTCTTTTTTCCGTTTTCATACTCAAAAGTGAAGTTCCACATTCGGGCCACCACTTTAATATTGAAAGTATCTTTCGGAGGATGAATCATCGGCGTCCAGCCGGACCAACCGTAATAGAACATGACCAATACCAAAATTACAGGAATAACTGTCCAGATAACTTCAAGGGTGGCGCTGCCCTTTATTTGGACCGCTACCGGATGCTTCTTCTTGTTGTACTTATAAACAAAATACAACATGGTCAAAGTTAACCCAATGAGGAAAAAAAAGGAAATACCCAAAATCAACATAAAGGTGTTGTCAACCTCATTGACAAAATTGGACGCTTTTATTGGAGTAGGTGATAGGATATACATAGCTTTTATCTGTAGAGGTAGTCTGTAAATGTAATGGATACAACGGCCAGGAACAATAAAAATACCCCCAGGATCAAAAATCTAAGATAGGGCTGATCAAATTTCAGGTGCATAAAAAATGTCAATACAAGGAATGATTTCAAAATAGAGAAAATCAATGCACCCAATACGGAATATGCACCAAAGTTGAGATGTGATATCCCAATGGACATAAATGTAAAAGTGATCAGTGCAAGCAGAATATAAAAGTATATCCTGTAAGGTACGACATGATGTTTTTCATTTTCCATACGAATCGAATTTCTTAATGTATTAAATAGAACAATGGGAATAGGAATATCCAGATCAAATCAACCAAGTGCCAGTATAACCCTGCATTCTCAAGCAGCGAGGGCCGGTCGGCATGAACGGTCCCTTTTTGAACTTTCACCATGGTGATGCCCATGAAAACCATCCCCACAATGATGTGCAGGGCATGTAATCCGGTCATCACAAAATAAAGCCCGAAGAAAAGGATTTCACCCTGACCAAAATCAGCTTTAAGATGCTCCGATCCCGGATAGATGCCGTGTTTAATTTTAAGTCCCCATTCAAAATACTTGTTGACCAGAAATACAAATGCCAGTATCAAAGTAATGATGATCAGGGCTATGGCCAGTTTTTTGTTCTTTTGCTGAAGTGCTGTGGTCGACATGGCTATGGTCATACTACTGACCAGCAAGATGATGGTATTGGTTGCACCGATAAAGGTATCCAACTCGTGACCTGCCAGCGCAAATGCTTCCGGATTCAGGTATCGGTAAATTGAATAGACGATAAACAAGCCCCCGAAAAGGAGTAATTCTGTACAAATAAAAAGCCACATGCCCAATTTCGACGCTTCCGGATCGTAGTGGGGATCGGTTTGATTAGAAATTTGTTCCATAGATGGATGTCACAGTTGATTAATAATTGTATGGTCCGTCATGCTCTCCGTAAACCGGTATTTCTTCAAAATTCTCGACCGGTGGCGGTGAGGCCACAGTCCATTCCAATGTTTTTCCGTTCCAGGGATTCATTTCTGCAATTGCCCCGTTCTTAGCCGACCGGAACAGGTTGAAAATAATAATTA
>DMFR01000342.1:0-154 GCA_003450125.1 Prolixibacteraceae bacterium
GTTAAAAATTGAAGCCTCTGTTTTCGGTTTTACGAACATTACATTCAAAATGAATAAATATCTGTCTATTGGTTTGGTTGTTCTTGCTTTTGTTAATTTAACTAGCTGCAGAGGGCCAGGTAATGGTACATTAACAGGAGTTAAGGGAAGGGAA
>DMFR01000342.1:333-4881 GCA_003450125.1 Prolixibacteraceae bacterium
GGAGTTAAGGGAAGGGAAAATTGGTTTGAAACCAATCCTTACGGGATGAGTTTTATCCACAAGGGGAGTTTTAATATCGGTCCAAATGATCAGGATGCGACCTCCTCGAACACTCTCTCAAAAACAGTATCTGTTGATGCTTTTTGGATGGACGATACTGAAATTACCAATAATGAATACCGGCAGTTTATCCAATGGGTAAGAGATTCAATTGAACGGACCTTCTTGTCGGAGCAGTTCCCTGAATTCTTAATCAATGAAGACCGTAAGGGTAATCCAGTGGATCCGCCCAAGATCAATTGGAAGGAAAAGATTGAATGGGGCAATGCAGATATCACTGAAGCACTGACACCCCTTTATATCCCCGAAAACGAACAGTTTTTCAGGAAAAAGGAAATCGATTCTAGGAAGTTGTTTTATGAATACCGTTGGATTGATCTTACACAAGCCGCTCATCGGGCCAATACTTACGACTATGGAACACAAAGTTACCACGGCACAATCACAAATGCCAAGGGTGAAGAAACGCCTATCCAGAACCGTTCGGCATTTATCATGATTGATCAAACACCTGTTTTCCCTGACACCTTGTGCTCAATCCGTGATTTTACATTCTCCTACAATGAACCCTGGGCAACACGTTATTTCTGGCATCCTGCCTTTGATGATTATCCTGTTGTTGGAGTTTCCTGGAAACAGGCCAAGGCATTTTGCAATTGGCGAACCAAGCTGCACAACGATTACCTTTCAACCCGCAGGGAAGGTAACTTGCTCCCATATCGTTTACCCACCGAAGTGGAATGGGAATATGCAGCCCGCGGTGACCGCCAATCTTCTCTTTACCCATGGGGAGGATATTACAACCGGGAACAGGATGGGGATTTTAAGGCCAATTTCAAGCCCTTAAGGGGTAATTATATTGAAGATGGAGGTATGGCTACCTCAAAGGTTGCAATCTATGAACCCAACGATTTTGACCTTTATGATATGTCGGGAAATGTTGCTGAATGGACCATTTCAGCTTTTGACGAGTCCGAATACGAGTACATCAGAGATTTTAATCCTGATTTTGAATACAATGCCAAAGCTGAAGATGCTCCTGCAATGAAGCGCAAAGTTATCCGGGGCGGTTCATGGAAGGATATTTCCACCTACCTGCAAGTTTCTACACGCAGTTTTGAATACCAAGATACAGCCAAATCCTACATCGGATTCCGCTGTGTCAGGTCAGTGTTAAGCAATGATTATTAATGTATTCGTGCAATATTTTATTTTTAGAAGGATGTCTTTATAACTTCCCTGGAAAGTGTAAATCTAATCTGCAGAAATGACATTTATCGTTTATTTTTTAATAACTTAGGCTTACAATTGTACATCCAAACCTTTTACCCATACGATGAGAAATTACATCTTCATTTTAGCTTGTTTTGTCATGATTTCAGCTTGTCAGAAAACCGAAAAGAAACAAAGCGCTCCGGCTACTCTTACAGAGACCACTGTTGGCTTGGCGATAAAAGCCATCATTAAAAAGAACAGGACCGGCAGCGATACTGTTATGGCTGAAAAAGGCATCAGGCATGCTGCCTCCCTCTGGCGGAATACGGATGGCACTCCAGAGGAGTTCGTTCAGTTTTGTGCCGATAATCTGATAGCCGATCCGTCCAAAAAGGAAATAACCTTTAATCGCTATTCTGAATATTTCGAATCACTATATGGGCATTTCAACAAACTGACCCTCGATATGCAGGAGAATGTGCAGCTCCAAAAGGGTGAATTGTTGCCTATAGACCCGCTGTTTGCAGGGTATAATCCGGGGGCTCACCTGATCAATGACCTTTACGACAATAAAATTGCTTTTAACGTTGCCCTCAACTTCCCCTATTATACCACCGAGGAAAAGAATCAGCTGGGAACCAGCTGGTCACCGACAGAATGGGGTTATGCACGCCTGGGCGATGTGTTTAGTTCACGCGTTCCCTCCGAACTAGTGATGCAGTCTTCTAAGGTTGCCGCAGAAACAGACGCCTACATTGCCGATTACAACATTTATATGGGCCATTTGCTCAACAAGGACAACAAAAAGCTGTTTCCTGAAAACATGGTACTGTTGAGTCATTGGAACCTGAGGGATGAAATTAAGGCCAACTATGCCAATAAAGAGGTAGGTTACGAAAAGCAAGGATTGATCTACCAGGTCATGCAACGCATCGTCGACCAGTCCATTCCCAAGGCAGTAATCAACTCAGGGAAGGCAGACTGGAACCCTATTACCAACGAGGTAATGGTTGCAGGGGCAAAAACTGAAAGCCCTGCTGAAACGGATGGAAGATACCAACAAATATTAAATACTTTCCATGTATATCAGGCCATCGATAAATACAGTCCCACCATGCCAACGGCTATTGACCGGGCATTCTCTGTAGCCATGCAAGTTCCCCAGCCTGAAGTAGAAAAACTATTCACAGAATTCCTCGGCTCACCTCAAATCATGGAGGTAGCAGCCATTATCAAGAAACGGTTAGGAAGAGACCTTGCTCCATGGGATATCTGGTACGATGGGTTCAAGGCCCGCAGTTCCATTAACGAAGAAATGCTGAATTCCATTACTGAAAAGAAATATCCCAACGCCAAAGCCCTCGAAGCTGATCTGGGAAACCTGCTTTTAAAACTTGGCTTCACCAAAGAAAAGGCGGTATTCATAGCCTCGCGCGTTTCGGTTGATCCTGCCCGTGGTTCAGGACATGCCTGGGGTGCACAGATGAAAGCCGAAAAAGCACATTTGCGTACCCGTATTCCAGCTACTGGCATGAATTACAAAGGATACAACATCGCCGTACACGAATTCGGACACAATGTGGAGCAAACCATTTCGCTCAATGATGTCCCGAATTACATGATCAATGGGGTTCCCAATACGGCCTTTACAGAAGCGTTGGCTTTTGTATTTCAGGAAAGAGACTTGTTCTTACTGAACATGAAAGATACCAACCCTGAGAAAGAAACCCTGAAGACCTTGGATATTTTCTGGTCGCTGTATGAAATCATGGGCGTTTCGATGGTGGATATGAAAATGTGGCAATGGCTCTATGCCCATCCAAACAGCACGGCTGTTGAATTGAGGGATGCTGTTCTGCAAATCAGCAAAGATACCTGGAATGCTTATTATGCACCTGTGTTTGGAATGAAAGACCAGACCATCTTGGGGGTCTATTCGCACATGGTCAACACCCCCCATGTACCTTCCAAATTATGCTTTCGGACACCTGATTCATTTCCAGTTGGAGGAACATTTCAAGACCCATCCATTTGCGCCTGAAGTGCAGCGCATCTTTGCCCTTGGCCAACTGACCCCCAACGAATGGATGAAAAAGGCAGTAGGAACACCCCTTTCAAACGAAGCCATATTGACAGCTACACAAGCGGCAGTTGAAAGGATGAAGTAATCCTTTATCTGGACTGGAAGCGTTTGCTCACTGTATCCCAGTTGACAACGTTCCAGAAGTTATCGACATATTCGGGCCTGCGGTTTTGATATTTCAAGTAATAGGCATGTTCCCAGACATCCAAAGCCAGTAAAGGGGTTCCTCTCTTTTCGGCAATATCCATGAGTGGATTGTCCTGATTGAGGGTTTCACTGACAAATAGAGATCCGTCTTTAGCCGCCACCAGCCATGCCCATCCGGAGCCAAAATGTTTCTTGCCTACATTTGAAAATTCTTCCTTCAGTTTATCCATTGAAGTAAAACTCTTTTCAATGGCAGCTTTCAATGAAGCCGATGGTTCCGTTTTTGCTGGACTCAGATTTTCCCAGAACAACTGGTGATTGTAAAAACCTCCGCCATTGTTTCTTACCGCCATGGGTTGTTTGCTTATTTGTGCAAAGAGGTCTTTCATTTCCATGTTTGCAGCCGGGGTATCTTTGATGGCTGTCATAAAATTGGTGTAGTAAGTTTTGTGGTGTTTGGTATAATGAATTTCCATGGTTTTGGCATCAATAGTGGGTTCCAGAGCATCATAGGCAAAAGGTAAATCTGGAAAGACACTGTCAATGGCTTTTTTCTCAGGTATATTTCGATTGTATACATTTGACCAAACGGGGGCGGCAACCAAGGTAGTTCCAACAAGGGTAAGAAAATTTCTACGTTTCATGATTTCTGAATTTTTTATATGAAAACTGTTCTCGAGTTAATTCTAAATATGCCTGATAAACAGTTCATAATCTGTTTTGTTTAAAATTCGAAGTTCAAATAGTAAAGAATAATCTTAAAATGTTTAATTATCTATAAGTTAGTTTGATGGACACTAGCTTTTTCAAAATTAGCTATATGGAAATAATAGCAAAAGCTGCATCCATGTCCTAAAACTAAATTCACATAGTTGGATACACTAATCTCCTTTACCCAGGTCATATTTTAGCCCTTACTTCTGACTTACCCGGTTCGCACCAAATTTGGTATTAATTAGTAGATAATACGTACATAATTCGTAGATAATAGGTACATAATTCGAACAATTACGAATAATCTACGTATTATCTTCGAATTAAAT
>DMFR01000342.1:5038-5360 GCA_003450125.1 Prolixibacteraceae bacterium
ACGTATTATCTTCGAATTAAATACGTATTATATTCGAATTATTTTCAAACTTGGTACGACTCAGGTAGGACAGAAATATGATCCAAAGACATTTGAAACAGCAGGTAAAAGGATAATTGAACCTTTGGGGGGAAAGCAAATGAATGATATACATATAAAAAAATAACCATATGGGTACATCGAACACATAGTTTAGAAATTTTTCTATGTGTATGATGTACCTATGTGGTTAAAAAAGCAAATCCGTAAAACGATAGATGGAGAGGGATTCTTCTACGCCCATCAAAAATTCATTAGGACGATCAGTTGCCCAGCTCAAACA
>DMFR01000070.1:0-7207 GCA_003450125.1 Prolixibacteraceae bacterium
GCTATACACATTGGCAATGCCAAACTGAATATTCGGTTCATAATACACCCATCCCAATTCCTGAAACTTTTTCCAGGCCATGTTGAAGTAGGTGATCGCTTTATTTAAGCTGTCAGGATAATTCGGCAATACCCAAGCTAAATTTGACAAGGCAACGGCATAACGCTCTTCGCTTTTTATTTTTTTGAACAAATAGAGTGCTTTGTGATAATTGACCAAGGAGGAATCTGACATTTTCATCCGATTATAGGCACCACCAAGGTAATCATAGTCAACAGCCAGGCTGATGGTATCCCTAATGGATTTGTTGATGCTGATGGCTTGTCTGAAGTAGCTGATGGCTTCATAGATGTTATTCATTTCGTTATGCACCAGACCTATATTTCCCAGTAATTCAGCACTATAGTCCAGATCTCGTTTTGCAAGTTTTAAACCTTCCAGATAACTTGCAATGGCTTCCTTGCTTCGCGAAAGGTTAAAATTTGAAATACCAATGAACCTGTAGCATCGGGTCATACCGGTCGTGTCGTTGATCAACCGATACAATTCCAATGCTTTGTTGTAATCCCTTATTGCATCCGTAAAGCTACGTGCGGTGTAGTTTATTTTTGCAGACATGTAAACCGATTGCGCCTCTTTGGATTGCAGGTGTTTGGCAACAGCCAGCTGATACGCTTTTTTATTGTATGATCTGCTTGTTGCAGAGTCTTTTATGGTAAGCTCTGAAAGCTTTAAATAAACATCCGTCTTCTGAATATCGTCACTCTTTTCACAAAGACGCAACAAACTATCCACCTTTGCTTGAGAAAAAGCTGCGGTTGTAATTACAAAAGCAATAAAAACAAGTAAAGTCCTCATTAGGTCTATGTTTTCAGAAGTGGAAATGTAATTGTTTTTTTTGATAATAACAATAGTTAAATATAAAATCATCCCATTGCTGAAATTCCCAATGCCACGAAGTGGCTATATCTCAATAACCGAGGGTTTACACCACCGGTTATTGAGATCAGGCTCTTTCAGAGTCTCAAATTGGATATTTGAAATAGGGTAGTTTATTCATTTTCAAACAAACCTTAGTTAAATCCTATTTTTACCCTATACCAAACAAAGCTACTTGCAAGTATCCATGGAGTAGAGTTGGAGTAGCCGTGGTGTAGGGTTGGTGTAGGGTTGGTATCACAAAAAACATCACCAAGGGGCGAAGGGATCAAATTTGATCAAGTGCACGATGAGGTTTAATGTGTTGCTCTATTCAAACGGGTTCTCCTATCGAACTTACTTTGATTTTACACAATGAGCATCTGTTCAATGGCGATAATGGGCTCGCCCTTATAGCGCAGCATGAGGTTGGCCAGCGCCAGGGTATCCTTTTCACAATACCGGACAATGCGTAGAAGGTTCTTTTCCTGGTAATAAACTTTGGCCACCTGGCTTCCGTTGATATCATCCTTCGGGGTCGGTATATTGAAGATGGCGCACAGCAAATCAAGGGAAGTATAGTTCTTGTAATCGCCAAATCGCCACATCTGAAGGGTATCCAGGAGTCTTTCCTTGATCTCCCAGGGCTTGGCCCCTGCAATATCCAGTATTTTTGGAAGCCTCAGCCCGTTGATTAACGAGCGCCGGGCAATGTATGGATAGTCGAATTCCTGCCCGTTGTGGGCACACAATTTCTTCCTTGGATTGGAAGTGAACTTTTCAAGCATCTCGTTGAAATCGGAGAGTAATTTTTTCTCCTCCGCATCGTGAAAGGACTTCACTTTGTAGAACCGGGTTCCGTCATTCTGAATAATGACTCCGGCTGAGATACAGATGACTTTGCCAAATTCGGCATAGATGCCCGCTCTTTCATACACATCGGCGGCCACCTGGTTAGGCTCCCGGAAATGGACTGATTTCTTATCCCACAATTGCTGCAAGGTCTCCGGCACCTGCGTTAAATCAGGGAACTGGGGAGCCGTTTCAATGTCGATAAAGAGAATATCTTCCGAAGAAATGGTTTCAAACATTTTATTTTAGGTTTTGCTGGATAAAATTGGTTAAAATATTGATGGCTACCAAATTGTTTCCTCCCTGGGGGACAATGATATCGGCAAATTGTTTGGTGGGCTCAATGAACTGAATATGGCTGGGGCGGACAGTCTGGGCATAGCGATCCAGAACACTCTGAACATCCCGGCCCCGTTCAATGATATCGCGTTGAATAACACGGGATAACCTTACATCCGAATCACAATCTACAAATACTTTCAATCCCATCAGTTCACGCAATGCGGGTGGGAAAAGAACCAGGATGCCTTCAATGATGACGACCAATTTGGGACTTATTTCCCGGGTTTCATTTGACCTGACACAAGTCAGGTAGGAATAGATGGGTTCATTGACCGTTTGCCCTGCCTTGAGTTTTTTGATGTGGTCGACCAAAAGCTCAAATTCAATGGAGGAAGGATGGTCGAAATTGATCTTTTGTCTTTCTGCCAAGGGTAAATGAGCGTTGTCTTTATAATAAGAATCCTGAGAAATTACGGCAACTTCACCGGCAGGCAGATTTTCAATTATCTTCCTAACAACAGTGGTTTTCCCCGATCCGGTTCCCCCGGCAATACCGATTACAAGCATAGAATGGTTTTTTTTCAAAGATAATGAAGTGTGTGGTTTTGCCAATAGCAAAACAAAATATTGTGGAAGAGAGGTCAGAAATTGTTAACTTCGCTGTTGAAAAAACTAAATGTTCTTGTTATGATTAATCATGTTGTGCTGTTTAAATTGAAAAAATACAATTCAGAAAGCGAGAAACAGACCGAAATCAGTAAGATTGAGGAAGCTTTGCTTGGGCTGAAAGACAAAATAAATGAATTGAAATACATTGAAGTGGGCGTCAATTACGATCTGGCTACCCCATCACATGATATTTGCCTGATTACCCATTTTGATTCAATAGATCAACTTGATGCCTACCGTGTTCATCCTGAACACCTGAAAGTGGCAGCCCTGATTGGACTGCATGCTGTGGAAAGAGCGGCTGTGGATTTCGAGTTCTAAGCTAAAACGGTATTTTAAAGGCTGAAATTTTAAACTTAATTATTCCTTAACGCATGGAAGGTTTGTATCCCCTAAAGTTCACTCCCATTTATAAAGATAAAATATGGGGTGGAAATAAAATAAAGACTGTGCTCAACAAAGACTTTGGCGATTTGCCCAATTGCGGTGAAAGCTGGGAGCTTTCAGGAGTTGAAGGCAATACATCAGTTGTTTCAAATGGCTATCTGGCTGGAAACTCCATCGAAGAGCTGATCGAGGTTTACATGGGCGATGTTGTTGGAGACCAGGTTTTTGAAGACTTCGGCATCGAATTTCCATTGTTGATCAAGTTCATCGATGCCAACGATGATTTGTCCATTCAGGTTCATCCCGATGATGAATTGTCCAAAGAGCGGCACAATGCTTTTGGAAAGACTGAAATGTGGTATGTTCTGCAGGCCGATAAAGGGTCAAAACTGCAGTCGGGCTTCAATCAACAGGTGGATCAGGAGCAATATCTTGAAAAGCTGGAAAACAATGAACTGACTGAAATCCTTAATTTTGAAGAAGTATCTGCCGGTGATGTGTATTTTATCCCCGCTGGCCGTGTTCATGCCATCGGGAAGGGGATTTTGCTGGCCGAGATTCAACAAACATCAGATATCACTTACCGGATCTATGATTACGACCGTCGTGACGACAATGGAAACCCACGTGAACTGCATACGGACCTTGCTTTGGATGCCATTGATTTTACCATTTTCCCTGAGTATAAAAGCAAATATAGCCCAAAAACAAACGAATCGGTTGAGTTGGTAAAATGCAAATATTTTACCACCAATGTGTTGGAAATCAACAGGGCCGTTGAAAAGGATTACAACCTACTGGATTCATTTGTCATTTACATTTGTCTGGAAGGATCAGTGCAGATTGAAACGGAGTCTGGTTCTGAAGACATTGAGCAAGGTGAAACTATTTTGATTCCGGCATTCATTGAAAGTGTAAGGCTGATTCCAGCGACACCATCTGTTAAATTACTGGAAGTATATATCGAACATTAATATTTAGGAATGATCAAACAAGCACGATTTTTAATCAGCAATACGGATGTTAAGAAATGTCCGCCACCCGACCGGCCTGAATATGCTTTTATCGGACGGTCGAATGTGGGCAAATCCTCGCTAATCAATATGCTTGTGGGTCAGAAGAGTTTGGCAAAAGTATCGGTAAGGCCAGGCAAGACTCAGTTAATCAATCATTTTATCATCGATGAGAAGTGGTATTTGGTTGATCTTCCCGGTTATGGATACGCGAAGATTTCACTTTCTGTAAAGGAAAAGTTTCAAAAGCTCATCAGCAGGTATATTCTCAGTCGTGAGAACCTGTATTGCTTGTTTGTATTGATTGATATTCGGCATTCCCCACAGGCTATTGACGTTGAATTTATCACCTGGCTAGGGGAGAACAGTGTTCCTTTTGCCATTATTTTCACCAAAGCGGATAAACTGGGGAAAGTGACTGCCAGTCAGAATGTAGCTGCTTATACATTGGAATTGAAAAAGATATGGGAAGAACTGCCCCCAATTTTGGTCAGTTCTTCCGTTGATGGAACGGGTCAGGAAGAAATTATTTCATTTATAGAAAAGACCAATAACAGCTGATGTTTATCAGCTATTTGAATGAGTATTCAATAAATTTGTTGGTGCCTTAGCGAATAACTACTGTTGGTAGGAAAGGGAAATGAACAAGATTTTTCTACCTTTGCCCGCAATTCCAATACACAAATTTTAAAAAGGAAGAAATGTCAAAAAATGCTCCTCTAAAGATTTTTCCGTGTACAAAAAGCGTGGATTTAACCCGTCGGATTTGTAATAGTTTAGGTGTTGAAGTAGGAAAAACATCCTGTCCGGTATTCTCCGATGGAGAATTTGAACCCTGCTATGAAGAAACCATTCGCGGTTCGCATGTATTTATCATTCAGTCAACTCCACCTCCGGCAGAGAACCTGATGGAGTTGTTGCTCATGATTGATGCCGCAAAACGGGCTTCAGCCTACAAAATCATTGCTGTTATTCCTTATTTTGGCTATGGCCGTCAGGATAGAAAGGATAAACCCAGAGTATCAATTGGGGCTAAGCTGATTGCCGATATTCTTTCGACAGCAGGGGCGAACCGCATTATCACCATGGATCTTCATGCCGACCAGATTCAGGGATTCTTTAATGTTCCGGTTGACCATTTATACGCCTCGTCCATGTTTATCCCGTTCATCAGCCAGATGGGACTGAAAGATCTCATCATTGCATCACCGGACGTTGGTGGAACCAAGCGTGCAAATACCTATTCGAAAATGCTGGGAACCGATATGGTGATCTGCCACAAGTCAAGGGTAAAAGCCAATGAGGTCAACAGCATGACCTTAATTGGGGATGTAAAGGGCAAGGATGTGATCCTGGTGGACGATTTGATCGATACGGCAGGAACAATTGCCAAAGCGGCTGATTTGATGATGGATAAAGGGGCCAACAGTGTACGTGCCTTTGCCGCACATGGCGTTCTTTCGGGTCCGGCTTATGAAAAGATTGAGAATTCGGCCTTGACAGAAGTCTATTTTACGGATTCCATACCGGGCAAACAAGAGTCGGCTAAAATCAAATACATACCCATTGCCAAGGCCTTGGGTGAAGCCATTGAAAGAGTTTATAAAAATCAATCAATTAGTTCGTTGTATTACGGCTAATTGTATATATTTGCACCGCTTTTCCTAAGGCACATGTTATGCATGCTGTTTGCCCTTTCATTGAAAAGGGAGGAACTGAGTACCATAATTTAAATTTTTAAAAAAGTAAGTAAATGAAATCGATTTCCATTAAAGCCACAAAGAGAGAAATTGTTGGCAAAAAAGAAGCCAAAAGGCTGCGTGTTGAAGGATTAGTACCCGGAGTACTTTATGGAGGTGACGAACCTGTCCATTTTTATGCTCCTGAAAAAGAATTCAAATCACTGATTTATACACCAAACGTATATCTTGTTGATCTTGATATTGACGGAACTGTTACTCAGTCAATTATTCAGGCTACTCAATTTCATCCTGTAAGAGAACAATTGTTGCACGTTGACTTCCTTCGTACTTCAGCTGACAAAACAGTAAAAGTTGAAATTCCTGTAAAGGTTGAAGGTTTTGCAAAAGGTATCCGTAACGGGGGTAAATTAAAATTGAACCTTCGTACCTTGAAAGTAAAAGCAATGGTCAAACATCTTCCAGATGCGATCGTGATCAATGTTGACGATTTGGATATCGGCCAGAGCTACAAAGTGGCTTCTCTGGAAAGAGAAAACCTGGAATTTTTGAATGCAAAAGCAGTTCCGGTTGTAACGATCATGATTACCAGGGCTGCAAAAGCCGCTCAGGGTAAAGGTTAATCCTTAAAATAGTTTGTCTTGAAGTACCTGATTGCAGGATTGGGAAATCCGGGGAAAGAATATGAAAATACCCGGCATAATATAGGATTTAAAGTATTGGACGCTCTCACAGAGGCGTCCAATATTGTTTTTAGCGATGAACGTTTGGGCTGGGTGACCGAATATAAGTTCAAAGGTCGTACCTTTGTATTGCTCAAACCCACCACTTATATGAATTTAAGTGGAAAGGCTGTCAACTATTGGTTGCAGAAAGAAAATATCCCGCTTGAGAACCTTTTGGTGGTGGTGGATGATCTGGCCTTGCCATTGGGTACTTTGCGGCTTCGGGCCAAAGGGAGTGATGCAGGGCACAACGGTCTGAAAAACATTACTGCTGTTCTGGGTAGCCAGGATTATTCCAGGCTTCGCATTGGCATTGGAGATAATTTCAGGCAAGGACAGCAAATTGATTATGTACTGGGTGAGTGGGACAAGAAAGAGAAGCTGGAATTGACGGCCCTCATCGATACTTCAGTTGAAATCATCAAAAGCTTTGCCACCATTGGTGTACAGCAAACCATGACATTCTTTAATAAAAAGAAATAATATGGCTGAAGGAATTCGCATCGACAAGTGGCTATGGGCTGTGCGTCTGTATAAAACGCGTAGCCTTGCCTCCGAAGAATGTAAAAAAGGAAAGGTAATGATTAACGGGATGAACGTTAAGCCTTCCCGTGAAATAAAAGAAGGGGAAACGATCCAGCTTCGAAGACCTCCCATTACC
>DMFR01000070.1:7324-7594 GCA_003450125.1 Prolixibacteraceae bacterium
GCTTCGAAGACCTCCCATTACCCGCAGTTACAAGGTCATTGCCCTTGCCGAAAACCGCATGGCGGCCAAGATGGTCCCTGAATTTATGGTTGAAACAACTCCTGCCTCGGAACTTGAAATCCTGGAGGAAATGAAAAACAGGAGTATAGACAATCGTGAACGGGGAACGGGAAGGCCCACCAAGAAAGAACGGCGCGACCTGGATGATTTCTTTGACGTATAGGACTTTAAGGGGAGAAATGAGACGATGAGACAATGAGACAATGAGAG
>DMFR01000165.1:0-173 GCA_003450125.1 Prolixibacteraceae bacterium
ATAATTACACATTTTAACACTGTTAACAGATATTAATTTGTTATAAAGTTTGCTTAAAGGATTTAATATGAAATTAACCGGTTGGTAATTAGCTTTTTGGATGATTGGTGAAGAAAATGAATTGGGGGTATTTAGAATGAATATAAATTACAGCAGATTCTTTAAGCCTGTAA
>DMFR01000165.1:328-3825 GCA_003450125.1 Prolixibacteraceae bacterium
ATCTTTAAGCCTGTAATTTCATTTACAAAAAATGTCTTTTGTTGGCCTTTTAACTCCAAATAAGTAGAATTATCGGCTAAAAAGTTCGATTTTATGGATTCTGGTACCGGATTTCTTCCATTATTTAAGAACATGATTTGATCCATTCCAAAGCCTTGGGCCCCCACAATATCAATTTCCCATGAATCCCCGATCATGATACTTTTTTTCTTTCGGGCATTGCTCGATTTGAGCGCATGTTCAAATATTTGTCGATGTGGTTTTGTCGTCTGTATTTCTTCTGAAATAAAGACCCTGCCAAAGAACTCCGATAAACCACTATTAATCAGTTTGTTGTTTTGAACTTCCTTGAACCCATTGGTGATAATGTGCATCTGGTATCCTTTGGCTTTCAGGTAACCAAGCGTTTCAAGGGTGCCGGGGAACAATTGGGTCTGAAGGGCCATGCAGTCCAGATAATGGTGGTTGATTCCCTCCCAATCCTGATCATGGATATGGAATGCTTCCAGCGACCGGGAAAAACGTTCCACAATTAAAGCTTGTTTGGTCACTTTTTTTGCCCGGTAATCGCTCCAAAGAGAATCATTAATTTGCTCATACCGTTGAAAGTATTCTTCAAATGATGGCACCCGGGCAATGAGATCCATGTTTTCAAGGGTCTGCTTTAAAGCCTCACGTGCATTGACCGTAAAATCCCATAAGGTGTTATCCAGGTCAAAAAAGAGAAACTCATATTTTATCATTCTTCCGTTTCTTCTGATTCTTCTGTTACACCAGCTTTATATCCCTCCAAAACGATCACAATCTCGCCCTTGATGGTTTTTGAGCTGAAATGTTCGATTAATTCCGCCAGTGTTCCCCTGCGGTTTTCTTCAAAGAACTTCGACAACTCCCTTGAAACGGAAGCCCTTCTGTCTGATCCAAGGAACTCGGCCAGCTGTTCGAGTGTTTTGATCAGCCGGTAGGGTGATTCATAGAAAATCATGGTCCTGGGTTCTGTCAATAGTTCTTTGATCTTTTTGTGGCGGCCTTTTTTTTGAGGAAGAAACCCTTCAAAGGAGAACCGGTCGGTGGGGAATCCTGAATTCACCAGGGCCGGAATAAGTGCCGTTGCACCGGGCAGACATTCTACTTCTATTTCCTTGTCCAGACAGGTCTTTACCAGTAAAAATCCCGGGTCGCTGATACCGGGAGTACCAGCATCAGAGATCAGGGCTACATTTTTGCCATTTTCAATTTGGGCAGCAATCATTTCCACCGTCTTGTGCTCATTGAACTTGTGATGCGAGACCAGTTTGTTCTTGATCTCGTAATGATTGAGCAGTTTGGCTGAAGTACGGGTGTCCTCAGCCAAAATCAAATCGACTTCCTTTAAAATGCGTATTCCCCGGAAAGTCATATCTTCCAGGTTGCCAATAGGTGTCGGAACCAAAAATAATTTACCCATCTCTACTAAAGTTTTTTAAGGTGTGAACCGACGTTTTAACAGATCGACGAATTTCATGCTTGCCTCGTTCTTCTGCATGCTCAGATTCGCTTTCAGGTATTCAACGGCTTCCGAGATCTGTTGCAATGTATCCAGGTGATCAATGACCTTGTTGTACTTCTCTGCATTGTTATCGAAAATCTCCCGGATAAATAAAAACCGGTCGTTCAATCCAATGGCTGCCTTTAAGTTGGAAATCCGGCCGTTGGTAAGCTTGGATTCAATTGGTTTTTTCTCGCCAAGCGTATCATTGAGCGAACGTTCTTTATGGAATTTATCCCCCATAACCATCTTTTCAGGACTTTCCGGTTCCAGGAATTCAGGCTTGGGGATCTCACGCATCGGGGGCCTTGGTGTCGATGCTGCCGGAGGTGTATTGCGAACGGGTTGAATGTCGTCCTGGTCATCCGAATCATCAATATGAATCTCACGCACCCCAGCCTGTGGATCATTCTTAAGTTCATTAACCTGAATCTTTTTTTCCGGCTCTGGTTGATGGACTTCCACTTCTTTCTCTTCTGCGGGTTCTTCCTCACTTACTTCATCTTCAGTCAAATCATCATCATCCAAATCCTCTTCTGTAATTTCTTCCTGATCATCCTGAAGATCCTCTTCTTCAATTTCTATCAGATCATCATCTTTTGCCACGATGTCTTCTTCCTCAAAGTCATCTTCCAATGTCAGTTCTTCATCCTGAACAGATAGATCGTCCTCCATATCTTCTTCCGATTCCTCTTCCCCAATTTCTTTCAGATCTTCTTCCTCGGGCATTTCTTCAGGTTCAGAATATTCCCGATCTTCAAAATTCAGGATTTCAAGTTCAGGATCTGGATAGTGGAAATCCGCATTTTCCTCTTCCTTCTTATCGAAACTCACCTCGTATGTTTCTTCGCTCGTTATCGTTGGATTTCCAGCTAATTCGCGCAACAATCCAATTTCCTGGCACAAGAGCCGGGCCCTGTTCAAGGCAAGATCAATGATCAGTGATGAATCATCTTCGCTTTCTGCCACTTCTTCCGATAAAACTTTGATTTCTTCCAGATCTTTGATAATGATACTTACCAATTTACGTTTATCCATTTTGTACCTGTGATTTTAATCTGTATTTCAAACTCAACTTTACTTCGTAATGATTTAAATTTACCTTTGTTTTCACAATCGGATTGCCCATATCATTGTTGAAATGAAAGGCGACAAACCGCTTGTTGAAACAGGGTAAAAATACAAAAATCTTTAGCATATTACATACATGTTTATTGAAAGGGGAATTGACAGGCAAAAAAGATCCGGGAGTATTGAAGTCATTGCTGGCTCAATGTTTTCAGGGAAGACAGAAGAATTGATCAGACGACTCAAGCGGGCAAAGATTGCCCGGTTAAAGGTCGAAATCTTTAAACCGGCCATTGATACCCGCTTTTCGGATACGGAAGTGGTGTCGCACGATGAGAATTCAATCATGAGTACCCCGGTTGAAACATCAGGAAATATTATTCTTCTGGCAGGTGATGTAGATGTGATCGGGATTGATGAGGCCCAGTTTTTTGACAATGGGCTGATCGAAGTCAGCGTGTCCCTCGCCAATCAAGGTATTAGGGTCATCATCGCTGGTCTGGATATGGATTTTAAAGGCAAGCCTTTTGGCCCCATTCCTGGATTAATGGCCGTTGCCGATTCTATTACCAAAGTTCATGCGATTTGTATGAGGTGCGGTGATGTTGCACAGTTCTCGCATCGTTTTTCAAAAGCCGACAAGCTGGTCTTGTTGGGCGAAAAAGATGAATACGAACCTTTATGCCGTTCTTGTTACACTAAAGCTACACGATAATGCCTATACTTTCCCTTGATCAGGTTTCTTCAATAGTGGACGGCATCTTACATGCCCCTGGAAATAGGACTGAAATTTTAATTTCCTCCATAGCCATTGACAGCCGTACTATTTTTGATCCCGAATCAAGCCTGTTCTTTGCCCTGAAAACAGAACGCAACGATGGGCACCGTTATATCGCGGACC
>DMFR01000341.1 GCA_003450125.1 Prolixibacteraceae bacterium
GTTTTTTTCAAGCAGAAGACGGCATACGAGATCATGCCTAGTCTCGTGGGCTCGGAGATGTGTATAAGAATTAAGTATGCAGGCACAGGATAAACCAGCGACTCCGGCGGCTGCACCTACGGATTCTATTAAATTTGAAAGCCTCACCCACGACTATGGCACCATTGTTCAGGGAGCCGACGGAAAATGTACTTTTAGTTTCACCAACAAAGGAAAAGCGCCTATCGTGCTGAACGATGTAAAAGCCTCTTGTGGCTGTACTGTTCCAGAATGGACCCGCACCCCTGTTGCTCCAAAAGAAAAAGGTACAATCAAAGTGACCTACAATACCAATAACGTAGGCGCATTTACCAAATCTATCACCGTCAATTCAAATGCGATCAATTCACCTGTGGTGTTAACCATTAAGGGAATTGTAACTGCCAAACAATAAATTTTAAAATTTATACACTCAGACACATGGTTCACCTGAAGAATAATCAGGTGATCTATGTGTCTGGTGTTTTTTTGCCATTCTAATTACCAACTTCCCTTACTTTTTAAATAGCATAGAATACGGCGAAATTTACTCCAAAAACATTATTCCCATCTGCTAATATTAAACTTTAATTGTTTCTTAATAATTAATTCATAGCAATGTCGTATGTTTGCGTCATTAGATATACATGCTATGAATAAGTCAGAAAAATTTGAGGATTCATTACAGGAACTGGCCCAGTTTGCCAGAGCGATTTCGCATCCTGCCAGATTGTCTATTTTAAAATATTTAGCGGAAACAAAAACCTGTATCTCAGGGGATATTTCAGATAATCTACCATTGAGCCGGACCACAGTATCCCAACATTTAAAGGAACTTCGGGATATCGGATTAATTCATGGCACCATCGACGGGTTAAAAATCAACTATTGCTTGTGTCAATCCAGCATTGAAAAATACATCCAATTATTTGATACCTTTTTTGATCCTGTAAAGGCAAGTACCAATGATTGTGAAATAGCTGAATGTGCTATTGACATAAAATTAGCAAAAGAAATTGATAAATCCAATATCTAATTACCATTTAAAATTTAGATCATCACTTAACAAATTATAAGCACATGAAAATACTAATTCTCTGTACCGGAAACAGCTGCCGAAGTCAAATGGCACATGGTTTTCTGCAGTCATTTGATAAAAATATTATCGTTTGTTCAGCAGGAACAGAACCTGCCAGCCAAGTCAACCCAAAGGCGGTGAAAGTGATGAAAGAAATTGGGATTGACATCAGTGATCATACCCCGAAAATGGTGGATCAATATCTCAATGAGGAATGGGATTACGTGATCACCGTTTGCGACCACGCCAATGAAACCTGCCCTGCCTTCTTTGGAAAAGTAAAACACCGATTGCATATCGGATTTGAAGATCCTTCCCATGCCATAGGAACTGAAGAGTTTATCTGGAGTGAGTTTAAACGCGTGAGGGATGAGATTAAAGAAGGCTTTTGGAAGCTATATGTAGAAGAAATAAAACCACAGTTATAAATATCAAAGATTTTAAATTCAGCCCATTCCAAAATGTCAAAAGAATATGAATTGCCACAAAGTCGCTAAGCATAAAAGATACACAAAGTTCTGAATAGGTGTTATATAAATCTTAGTGAAACTTAGCATCTGAGAGTCTTTGTGGCAGATTAAACTTTCGAAATGGGCTTCAATTCATAGTAGAAGAAAAATACAACGCAACTTCTAAATCTAAAAGGTATGCCCTCACAAAAACGATTAAAATTTCTGGACAGATATCTGACACTCTGGATATTCCTGGCTATGTTCACAGGGGTATTTGCAGGCTGGGTAAGTCCAAATGTAGCTGAATTCTGGAACAGCCTATCGAGTGGCACGACCAATATTCCCATTGCCATTGGGCTCATTGTGATGATGTACCCCCCGCTGGCAAAAGTAAAATATGAAGAATTGGGAGATGTCTTTAAGAATACCAAAATTCTTGGACTTTCATTGTTTCAGAACTGGGTGATGGGCCCGGTATTGATGTTCTCACTTGCCATTACGTTCTTTAAGCTGTTTCCAGGAGAGAACAACGCTAACCTGCCTTACATGTATGGAATTATCCTGATTGGACTGGCACGCTGTATAGCAATGGTGATCGTATGGAATGATCTTGCCAAGGGAGATACCCAGTATGCAGCAGGATTGGTAGCCTTTAATTCTGTATTTCAGGTACTGCTATTTTCAGTATATGCCTATCTGTTTATTGCTATCCTGCCTGGCTGGTTTGGTATTCCAATTAACGAAACAGTCTCCCAGATTACTATGGGGTCAATCGCCAAAAGTGTGTTTATTTACCTGGGGATTCCCATGATCGCAGGATTCCTTACACGAACTATTCTATCAAACCTGAAAGGCAAAGTGTGGTATGAAACTAAATTCATCCCCAAAATCAGTCCCTTAACCCTTATCGCCTTGTTATTCACCATTGTGGTCATGTTTTCGCTTAAAGGGGAATACATTGTAAAAATCCCCATGGATGTCATGCTGATTGCAGCACCACTGTTGATTTATTTCATCGTCATGTTCCTGGTTTCCTTCCTGATAAGTAAAAAGATAGGGGCTAACTATGAACAATCAACCACCCTGGCCTTTACAGCAGCGAGTAATAATTTCGAGTTGGCCATAGCTGTTGCCATTGCCATTTTTGGTATCAATTCAGGTGAAGCTTTTGCAGGGGTCGTTGGTCCCCTGGTTGAAGTTCCTGTAATGATTGCATTGGTGAATGTGGCGTTTTATTTTAAAAGAAAGTTTTATATCTCCATACCAAATCCGTCTAAATTATTGCCGTAAATTTGATCAATAGAAATAATTGAATGTTCTATGAAAGAGGCCATTCACTATATTTCTAAAATAATCAGATGGTAACTTTTTTAGCGATACTATTTGCAGGTGCCTTATTTGCAGGCTTTATTGGTTCACTAACCGGACTTGGCGGAGGTGTTGTGATTGTTCCCCTTTTGACAATCGGGTTTGGGATCGATATACGGTATGCCATTGGCACCTCTTTAATTTCGGTTATTGCAACCTCATCAGGTGCAGCATCTGCCTATGTCAAAGAAGGAATTTTAAACATCCGGATAGGCATGTTTCTTGAAATAGCCACTACCTTGGGAGCCATTGCCGGGGCTGCCATTGCATTGTTTGCACCCACCCATGCCATTGCGGTAGTCTTTGGTTTTGTGCTTCTCTATTCAGCCATCTCCTCATTTCTAAAAAGAAAGGAAGATAGGGATGAAGAAAACCTACCCGAAAAGAAAACTACCCGGATAATTGAAATATTGAAAGCAAAAGGCACCTACCCTACTGCCAATGGATTGAAAAAATACACCTTGGAACATCTGGGAGGTGGTTTTAGCGTGATGGGACTTGCCGGTATGTTGTCCGGCTTGCTGGGTATCGGCTCAGGGGCTTTAAAAGTGATCGCCATGGATTCGATCATGAAAATTCCCTTTAAGGTCTCCACTTCTACCAGCAATTTTATGATTGGAGTAACTGCAGCCGCCAGTGCAGGGGTTTATCTGAACAGGGGATATATTGATCCCGTGTTGTCAATGCCAGTAATGGTTGGCGTATTAATTGGATCTCTGGTGGGAGCAAAATTTCTGATTAAATCCCAGACCAAATCCATAAGATTGGTTTTTGCCATTGTGATCACGCTTTTGGCATTGGAAATGATCTATAACGGTCTTGCTAAAAATATCTGATATGACCAGAAACGATCAACCATGGAATGATGCCCGCATGAGGGATTTAATGGGGACATTGCTGCGTGTGGGTGTATTGGCTTCAGCAATTCTAGTAGTATTGGGAGGAATACTATTTTTCATCCAACATCCTCATGACATCTTCGATTATTCCATCTTTAAGGGAGAACCGGCAAGGTTTAGGCAAGTTCATCTGATTGTAAAAGAAGCATTGAATTTTAGAGGAAGGGATATTATTCAGCTTGGACTACTGGTACTTATAGCGACGCCAGTAGCAAGGGTAATATTCTCATTGATTGGTTTTCTGATTGAAAAAGACTGGGTCTATGTGGCAATTACAGCAATCGTTTTATGTATTCTTTCGCTCAGTATGTTTAGTAATTATTTGTGAGACTTTGTGTTTCTCTACTTTTGCGGTCTTAGTGGTTATTTTTTTCTTACCACAAAGGACAATGAAACAAAGGGACACCAAGCATTCCCTTAACTTAATGACATTGCTAGAGAAAAACAACAGTCATTTCGAATCAAGCTTGCGAACATGTGAAGCCAAAACTGTTTAAACACATATTAAAAAGAACATTATCCCTTCTTACTTATTTCAAATAACTCCTTGTGATTGAGAACCAGGATATCTTTTTCGCGCAATTCAATCAATCCGTCTTTCTCAAAGCTCTTTAGTAGTTTTACAGCACTCTCAGTGGAGATACCAGCAAACTCAGCCATATCTTTACGTGAAAGCAGTTGAAAGATATCAGGATTTTCTGCCTTTAAGCCATCTATATAAAGCAAGGTGTCCGCAATTCTACCATTCATCTGTTTGTACATCACTGTTCGAAGGGTATCGAAAAGATTGGCATTCTGCTCACAATACCGCTTAATCATGGTGAATGCAAATTGTCCGTTTTGTTTTACCACTTTGGCAATGGCATCTTTCTCGATTAAAAATACCTGGCAATCAGTCAAGGCGATAGACGAATAATTAAACGTGTTTTTTGTAAAAATTGCAGACAGTCCAACAAATTCACCAGGCTTTATAATTCTCAGATTGAAGCTTTTGGAGCCATCTCCCTCGATGTATTGCCTGGCCAGTCCATTGATAACAAACAAGGCATAGGAAGCAAAGGCCCCCTGTTTGGTCAGATGATCCCCTTTTCGAAACAATATCTGTGTTTTGCTTGCCCTTACCAATACCACCTCTTCAGGGGTTAGCATCTGAAAGCAGGGGGCCTGGATATCACAAATAAATTCCTGATCGGTTTCTATAATTGGCTTCATTTGACTTTTTCGTTGAATTAGATTTGTAAAGTTAGGATTATATCAATA
>DMFR01000330.1:0-274 GCA_003450125.1 Prolixibacteraceae bacterium
AAGATTGACCTGTAAGTAAAATTATAGAAGAAAGTTAATAAGGGCGTACGGGGAATGCCTTGGCTCTCAGAGACGATGAAGGACGTGATAAGCTGCGAAAAGTTGCGGGGAGGTGCAAATAACCTTTGATCCGCAAATATCCGAATGGGACAACCCACCCTAGCAATAGGGTATCCGATTATGTCGGAGGTCAACCCGGTGAACTGAAACATCTAAGTAACCGGAGGAAAAGAAAACAAAAGTGATTCCCTTAGTAGTGGCGAGCGAAAAGGGA
>DMFR01000330.1:496-727 GCA_003450125.1 Prolixibacteraceae bacterium
AGTGGCGAGCGAAAAGGGAACAGCCTAAACCAATGTTGTTTCGGCAATATTGGGGTTGTAGGACTGCAACATGTGATTATACTTTAAGTGGAACGGTTTGGAAAATCCGGCAAAATAGGGTGAAAGCCCCGTACACGTACCGAGTATAAAAGCTAGCAGTATCCTGAGTAGGGCGGGACACGTGAAATCCTGTCTGAATCTGCCGGGACCATCCGGTAAGGCTAAATACTC
>DMFR01000330.1:882-2376 GCA_003450125.1 Prolixibacteraceae bacterium
AGTACCGTGAGGGAAAGGTGAAAAGAACCGCGAACAGCGGAGTGAAATAGTACCTGAAACCGTGCGCCTACAAGCTGTAGGAGCCCCTTCGTGGGGTGACTGCGTGCCTTTTGCATAATGAGCCTACGAGTTAGTCGTCACTGGCGAGGTTAAGTTTTTAAGAGACGGAGCCGAAGCGAAAGCGAGTCTGAATAGGGCGTAAAGTCAGTGGCGCTAGACGCGAAACCTTGTGATCTACCCATGGTCAGGTTGAAGTCCCGGTAACACGGGATGGAGGACCGAACCAGTTAACGTTGAAAAGTTCTTGGATGAACTGTGGGTAGGGGTGAAAGGCCAATCAAACTGGGAAATAGCTCGTACTCCCCGAAATGCATTTAGGTGCAGCCTTGGTTACGAGTCTTGCAGAGGTAGAGCTACTGATTGGATGCGAGGGCTTCACCGCCTATCAAATCCAGACAAACTCCGAATGCTGCAAGATGCTCACCAGGAGTGAGGGCGCGGGTGCTAAGGTCCGTGTCCGAGAGGGAAAGAACCCAGACCAACAGCTAAGGTCCCCAAGTATATACTAAGTTGAACTAACGAGGTCTGATTGCATTGACAGCTAGGATGTTGGCTTGGAAGCAGCCATTCATTTAAAGAGTGCGTAACAGCTCACTAGTCGAGCGATCGGGCATGGATAATAATCGGGCATTAAGTATATCACCGAAGCTTTGGATTGCACATTAAATTGTGCACTGGTAGGGGAGCATTCCAAACCGCGTTGAAGCCGTGTCGTAAGGGGCGGTGGAGCGTTTGGAAAAGCAAATGTAGGCATAAGTAACGATAAAGGGGGTGAGAAACCTCCTCGCCGATAGACTAAGGTTTCCTGATCAACGCTAATCGGATCAGGGTTAGTCGGGACCTAAGGAAAAGCCGAAAGGTGTATTCGATGGACAATTGGTTAATATTCCAATACTTTTTAATACTGCGATGGGGTGACGGAGTGATGAAAGATCCGCGTACTGACGGAATAGCACGTTAAAGGGCGTAGGTGTTGAGAGAGGTAGGTAAATCCGCCTTTTGAGCCGAAACCTGACAGTACCGAGAGCCTTCGGGCAATCGGATAGTGATCCTAAAGGCTTCCAAGAAAAACCTCTAAGCTTCAGGTATTGAAAACCCGTACCACAAACCGACACAGGTAGTCAAGGAGAGAATCCTAAGGCGCTCGAGTGATCCATGGCTAAGGAACTAGGCAAAATCGCCCCGTAACTTCGGGAGAAGGGGCGCCAGCAGCAATGCTGGCCGCAGTGAAAAGGCCCAGGCGACTGTTTATCACAAACACATGGCTATGCTAAATCGAAAGATGATGTATATGGCCTGACACCTGCCCGGTGCTGGAAGGTTAAGAGGGGATGTCAACCGCAAGGCAAAGCATTGAATCGAAGCCCCAGTAAACGGCGGCCGTAACTATAACGGTCCTAAGGTAGCGAAATTCCTTGTCGGGTAAGTTCCGAC
>DMFR01000330.1:2556-3089 GCA_003450125.1 Prolixibacteraceae bacterium
AAAGACCCCGTGCACCTTTACTGCAACTTCACATTGATTCTGGGTAAGTGATGTGTAGGATAGGACGGAGACTACGAAGCGGTTTCGCCAGGAATCGTGGAGTCATCCTTGAAATACGTCCCTTTGCTTATCTGGAACCTAACCCCGAGTAATCGGGGGACAATGTGTGGTGGGTAGTTTGACTGGGGTGGTCGCCTCCAAAAGAGTAACGGAGGCTTCCAAAGGTTCCCTCAAGACGATTGGTAACCGTCTGTAGAGTGCAATGACACAAGGGAGCTTGACTGTGAGACTGACAAGTCGATCAGGTACGAAAGTAGGGCATAGTGATCCGGTGGTTCCGCATGGAAGGGCCATCGCTCAAAGGATAAAAGGTACGCCGGGGATAACAGGCTGATCGCTCCCAAGAGCTCATATCGACGGAGCGGTTTGGCACCTCGATGTCGGCTCGTCACATCCTGGGGCTGGAGAAGGTCCCAAGGGTTGGGCTGTTCGCCCATTAAAGTGGCACGCGAGCTGGGTTCAGAACGTCGTGA
>DMFR01000330.1:3234-5580 GCA_003450125.1 Prolixibacteraceae bacterium
GAGACAGTTCGGTCCCTATCTGTTGTGGGCGTTGGAAATTTGAGAGGACCTGCTGCTAGTACGAGAGGACCGCGGTGGACACATCTCTGGTGAATCTGTTGTGGCGCCAGCTGCATCGCAGAGTAGCTACATGTGGACGAGATAAGCGCTGAAAGCATCTAAGCGCGAAGCTTACCTCAAGATGAGATTTCCTTTGAGGGTCGTAGTAGACTACTACGTTGATAGGCTACAGGTGTAAAGGCAGTAATGTCATAGCCGAGTAGTACTAATTGCCCGAAGACTTTCGCTAATATTTACAGGTCAATTGAAAAAATAATATCTTCAGAGTTTGTTTCTTCCCGGTATGTTAAAAATATTTGGTGTTGTTTTTTTAGACGTAAGCCAGAAAAGCTTTAGGTGACTATTGCGGCGGGGTTCCACCTCTTCCCATTCCGAACAGAGAAGTTAAGACCGCCAGCGCCGATGGTACTGCACAACAGTTGTGGGAGAGTAGGTCGTCGCCATCTTTTGAACTCCATTCCTTTTAAGGGATGGAGTTTTTTTTTGCTGAATTTTCTGCAATAGGACATATAGATCGCTTTTTATAACTTATGTATTATTGTGAAAGATCTTTTAGATATATTTATTAAAGAAAATAATTAGCTTTGTTGGAAAATAAATGTATTGAATGACTATGTGTAGAGAGTAAATGGAAAATGATAAAATAAATATTCATGTCTTATCAATGAGATATGAAAGCTTCATGAAAAAGTGTATAGGAATAAACCTTAAGGAGAGGCATCGGATTAAATCTGATAATATGATACTTTTA
Organism: Prolixibacteraceae bacterium; assembly: GCA_003450125.1. Classification (GTDB taxonomy): domain Bacteria; phylum Bacteroidota; class Bacteroidia; order Bacteroidales; family Prolixibacteraceae; genus Aquipluma. The sequence continues at coordinate 4,046 of DMFR01000330.1, forward strand.
TTATCTTACCACAATGCAAGGTTTGAAAATATAAAGAGTAGTGAACGATTTGAAAAACAGTTCGAGATGGTGCAGGATAATCTAATATTTGCACTTTCCCAACTTAAATTGAAGAATGGCTTAATAGATAGGGTGAGTATTGAAAAATTGGAACGTAATTTTATTACTGCCTCCTCGATTGACCATCTTAATAAAGGCATCGAAATAGGGATAGAAATAATTTCTTAAAGGGGTTTCCCATGTTAAAGTTTATATTAATGAAATGGTTTGTGTTAATAGTATTCGTAATTTGTTGTTATTTAGATGTACATTCACAGAATGCTTATGCTGTAAAAGCTAAAGCAAAGACAGTGAGTAATGATATACAACAATTGACAAAAGAAGAGAAATTTATCAAAGATAACTTTCCCTTTATACATATGGCAGATTGGAAAGCGGGAATGCGCTTTATGGTAGAACCTGATAATCTAGGCTTGGAGGCAACCTTGAATTTGAAGCCATACATAGGTAAAAGTAAATTTTATTCTGAACAACCATTACAAAAGGATTTTGAGTGGAAGATATTTACTTTTGTAAAGCTTGAAGAAAGACAAGTTCAGTGCAAGGATAAACCTTGTCCACGTACCTTTGTCGTTTTAGATTGTGAAGGTAAATTGTTTGAATATGAGTATTTTGATAATATTGAGGAAATGAGAACCTCAAATATATTTACGAATATTGATTATTTAGTTTATCTTGATGAAGTTGATAAAGCAAAGGAACTCTTATTGAATAAGACCTTGTACATATTGAGGCCGCTCTGGTTAGAAGAAAGAAAAGGAGAACATGGGGTTTATGGATTTCATCAAAAATTTGTTCCAGTTAAGATTGTAAATGTTGGTTTAGGTAGTTCGTCAGGTCCTTGCAAAATGGTCTTTAAGACGGATTCGGGTGATGAATATTTTTTGGATGTTCGATTTTCTGAGACAAATATAGGTAGCCGCGTTTTGGGAGTTGATTTTTCCAAAGGTTTCTCATTTGACGATCCACATAAATTGTATCCAAATATTTCTAATCAAATATGGAAGTTAATACAAGAAAGTAAAATTCAAATTGGAATGACAAAAGAAGAATGCGAATTGACTTGGGGTAAGCCCAAGGATATAAATACCGATATAAATAATGAGACAAAGAGAGATCAATGGGTTTATTCTTCAGAACGCTACCTTTATTTCAAAGATAACAGACTTATAAGCATTCAAGAATAGGAATATTTCAACAATATAAATTAGCTAATACTCATATTTCCCAAGAGGATATTTGTATTCCAGGGGAAGATTTTAGGATGAAATCCTTTGCACGCATTCCGAACAGAGAAGTTAAGACCGCCAGCGCCGATGGTACTGCACAACAGTTGTGGGAGAGTAGGTCGTCGCCATTCTTTTGAACTCCATTTCCTTTATTGGGAATGGAGTTTTTTTTGCTATATATTTCTCCTAATTCAATTCATAAAGTGGGATCAAGTGCAAAAGACGGATCAAGTGCAAAAGACGGTG
>DMFR01000330.1:5713-6609 GCA_003450125.1 Prolixibacteraceae bacterium
TTTACTGGGATGGAGTTTTTTTTGGTTAATACAAACCCGCTGACCTTCCTTTACAAAGAAGGTTTAGCGGGTTTACATCTTTCTCAAAAACCCCAATTGTCTTATCCAACCGGAACTTCTTCTTTCGGTTTAGTGGGTTGAGCCAGCTGGTCGTTGTAATATTTACGGGCAGTATTCAACATGTCAAGTGAAGTAAGGAACAATGGAAGATTAGTGGCTTTGGCCATCGAAAGTACATATTGCACAAAGTCGCTATATTTTCTCAGCAATTCGGTGCGTAATACTTTCATATCGAAGGATTCAGTCAGGGCAGAGTCCACCATGCGGCCACCAAACAGGGGTCTGAATTCATTGTTGGCGTCATTCATGCGATTAACATATCGCTCCATCTGTAAAGTGGTAACGTATCCACTATAGGTCGGGCTTTGCAGGTCTACCACCAATTTGTCGATAGCAAGGGTTTCGGCTTCATAGTTTAAAGTATTCAGCTTTTTAAACGGCCCAAATAGAATGCTGATACAGCGGCAGGCTTCTACTTCGTCAGAATCATCAGACTTGGTGTACAATTTAAGTGCAGATCCAAAAGCGCCCACTGCTTTGTCGCGCACCGCATCGGCCAAAGCAATCAATTCGGTTTCAGCGCTCTTCTGCGCCTGCAACAAGCCTTTTTGGTAGTTCATCATTTTCGCGGTCATATCCGTGATATAAGCATTGTAAGGCACATCAATCCTAAGAAGGGGATCGATGGTGTTCAAATCAGTAAAATGTCGTACCATCAATTGTCCAACTTCAACGTTGGTCAGATAAGGTAATCTTAACGATTCAAGTTCTAAGCTCATAATTGAAGAGTTTAAAGGTTAATAAATGCATGTTAAATCTATCACAATATATTTACC
>DMFR01000330.1:6750-7532 GCA_003450125.1 Prolixibacteraceae bacterium
CCAATATATTTATATTCACAACATTTTTTCTAATATAAAATAATTATTTGTTTATGAATGAAAAATCAGCCTGTTGGAAAGGGAAGGAAATTTGCAGTAAGGATTCCATCACAGTTGAAATCCTTCTCTTTATCCATTTGGATTGAATCTTGGTTAAAAATTGGTTAGTTTTAAAAATAGCAACCCCACCATACCTGTGGCAGAGGCAAATTGGATGGAAATAAGTAAACCACACCTGAAGTTGGCCCAAAATCGTAAAAAAGAGGTCAACTTCACCTGTGGTTTGGTTAAATTCGATGGAAAACAACAAAATCACACCTGAAGTTGGCTTAAATTCAAAAAAAGGAGACAAACCACACATTAAGTCGGTTTCAAAATGAATAAAAGTGCTTCGCCACACCTGTGGTTGGATACAATTTTTTAAAAAATGAGGAATAAAAGCTGGGAAGTTATCTCAAACGGCAGGTTGGGCTAACTGAATGTCTGGAGGTCAGATGAACGGTAAATCGCTCTGACAAGGTTTTGAAACATTCAGCAGCTATTTCGGGACGATTGTTTTCTCCGGAAAGATGGCTCAAAAAGACATGCACCAATTCCGGGCCTGCATGATCGCGAATCAAGGCGAAAGCCTGATCGTTTGATAGATGGCCAACTGCTGAAGCTACCCTGTTTTTTAAATGATAAGGATATTGACCATCCCAAAGCATTTTCTCATCATAATTGGTTTCAATAAACAGTGCATGACATTTGTGCAGGTGATGGATGACCCTTGCGCAGGCTTC
>DMFR01000330.1:7697-8062 GCA_003450125.1 Prolixibacteraceae bacterium
TGTTCAATCCTGAATGAACAGGGTTCAGCTGCATCGTGATTCTTGAGAAAGGGATGGATGGTAATGGATCCGACCCTTATTGCTTTTTCGGGGGCGAATATTTTAACCAATTCGGGCTGTTCTCCATACTTTAATGCATCAAGTGTACCTTGGGTAAACCATGCAGGAACCCCTAATCGTTTACTCAATACGCGAACTCCATGCACATGATCACTGTGTTCGTGGGAAATAAATATGCCTTTCACTTTGGATGATTGCAGCCCTGCTTCCTCCATCCGAAGTAATATTTTTTTTGTAGAAATACCCGCATCTACCAATACTGCATCGTGTTCATTGCCGATATAATAGCAATTCCCGTTACTCCC
>DMFR01000330.1:8247-14529 GCA_003450125.1 Prolixibacteraceae bacterium
AATGCGCAAATTTCAATCATTATTGGAGTTTAATAAACTGAGTACCTGTTCTGGTTTAATTTCATCGCCTTTTATGATATGTCTTGCTTTTTCATAGAAGGGGCGTCTTTTGAGCATCATTTCTTCAATAAAGAGATGCAGTTCTTCCGGGGATTTTCCTTTGATGATTGGACGTTCTGTTTTTGCATGAATCAGCCGATGAACGAGTGATACGGTATCCACATCAAGAAATATACAGAAGCCGCTATTGTTCATTACCTCCATATTGTCGAAAAAGCAGGGTGCACCACCACCTGTAGCCACAATGACATCATCGAAAGCCGACACTTCATGTAGCACTGTTTGTTCTTTTTTGCGGAATTCGGCTTCTCCTTCTTCTGCAAATATTTGTGGAATTCTTCTGAAATATTTCTCTTCCAGAAAGGTATCCAAATCTATAAGAGAAAGGTTTAAAATGGTTGCCAGCTTCCTTCCCAAAGTCGATTTTCCGCAACCCATGTAGCCGATTAAATATATCCTCATAAATCAAAGAAGTTCAATGTTTCAAGTTCAATGTTTCAAGTTCCCGATTAGAAATCAATTTCCATTTGATTCGGTGGTTCCTCTCCATTGGTTGGTTTGTCTAGTCCAAACAACATATCTTCAATGTCAGGAATTACAATATCAGGTTTCTTTTCTTCTTCAGGTTGCTCTTCTATTACTTCCTCATCGCTAATGACAGGCTCTAATTCTGTAATTGTGCTTATCTCATAGACCGAGAGGCGTTTCCCTTTGGCTTTGTATGATTTTACACCGATAAATTCAGCCACATCAACAATTTCAGGTTCACGACCTTCGTTTTTACCGCCAAATGCAAGTTCAAGACGTGGATGTCCTACCCATGTGAAACTGATCAGCTTGTTGCCAGGATATTCACCAATAAAACCAGCTTCTTTAACTGATTCATCTATGGGGAAGCGTTTCACGTAATAATACCCTTGCTCGGCGTCAAAATAAACGGCTGAAAGTGTTTTGTCGGGATTGTATTTCTCGATCAGCAGGATTCCATCGTTGAAATGGTTTGATAAATCAAAATTGCAAAGAAGGTAATCCCCGGATTTATAAATTACCAAAATCATGTCTTCTCCACCGAATTCACCAAGAAACTTACCCCGATTGTCAGAGTTAAGTCTTCGTACATCTTCGTCAAACCATATTTTCCGACCTCCTAACGTTGAAACCCCTTTTTCTTTGAGGGCAATTTTATGGATTTCGAATTTGGTCAGTATATTTCCCATTGAAGCGCGTCCTTTGATGGCCAGTTCGCTAAAATCGACCTCGAAAACCAGCTTTTTGATGCGTGGTTTAGGTTTCAGTGTTACGCGCAATACTTCAGCTTCCCCATTGGGGTTTTCACTGAAATACAAGATACGTGAACCTGGTGTCCCCTGGGTCAGATCATATTCCTTGTCGCGGGTGACGCCCGTTACTGCAATTCGCTTCATGTAAATGAATCCGTTTTTGCCATCGCGATACACCACATTATAGATGGTGCGATTGTCGTTCTTCTTGAAAATGGCGAGGTGAAGGATGTTTTTCCCAATAAATGCCTTTTCCGAAACTTTCGATACAATGTACGTTCCATCTTTTCTGAAAACAATTACATCGTCCATGTCAGAACAATCGCAAAGGTACTCTGCCTTTTTCAGGCTGGTTCCAATGAATCCTTCCAAGCGGTCGATATACAGTTTCTCATTGGCTACTACCACCTTTGAAGCGACAATATTCTCGAAATTCCTGATTTCAGTTTTCCGTTCGCGACCTTTTCCATATTTACTACGCAAACGCTCGTACCAGGCAATGGTAAATGGAATGATGTTTTCAATGTTCTTGTTGATTTCTGAAATCTCATCTTCGATGGCCAGCAAATGATCGTTTGCCTTGTCGGTATTGAATTTCAGGATACGCGCCATTCTGATTTCCATCAGGCGCAATATATCTTCGCGGGTAACTTCTCTTTTTAATTTAGGTTTCCATGGAGCCAGTCGCAAGTCAATATGGTCGATTGCTTCATCCATGTTGGCTGAATCTTCAAACTGCTTGTCCTTGTATATGCGTTCTTCAATGAATATTTTTTCAAGAGATGAAAAATGCCATGCTTCTTCTAATTCTCCACGTTTAATTTCCAGTTCGAGTTTAAGGAGAGCTACCGTTTGATCTGTATTGATTTTCAGGATTTCGCTGACACCAAGAAATTTAGGTTTGTCATCACGAATGGTTGCACTGTTGGGCGAAATGGAAATTTCACAATCTGTAAAGGCAAACAGAGCATCGATGGTTTTATCCGATGACATTCCTGGAATCAGATGGATCAGAATTTCAACTTTATCAGATGTGTTGTCGTCAATCTTCCTGATCTTGATTTTGCCTTTATCATTTGCCTTGATGATGGACTCAATAAGAGTAGAGGTCGTCCGACCAAAAGGAACTTCAGTAACGACGAGCGTTTTACTGTCTTTTTTTTCAATTTTTGCCCTGACTTTAATTGATGAACCACGGATCCCATCGTTGTAACGTGAGAAATCGCCAGAACCACCAGTTGGGAAATCTGGATATAGTTCGAATCCTTCGCCCCGAAGGTAGGCAATGGAAGCATTAATTAATTCGATGAAGTTGTGGGGCAGGATCTTACATGCCAATCCAACTGCAATCCCTTCAACGCCTTGGGCCAGCAACAATGGAAATTTCACCGGTAGTGCAATCGGTTCACGGTTACGTCCATCGTAGGATAATTTCCATTGAGTTGTCTTTGGGTTAAAGACCACATCGAGTGCAAACTTGGACAAACGGGCTTCGATGTAACGGGGAGCTGCAGCACCATCTCCCGTAAGAATATTTCCCCAGTTTCCCTGCGCATCTACCAGCAGATCTTTTTGCCCAAGCTGAACCAGGGCATCGCCAATAGACGCATCACCATGGGGATGATACTGCATAGTCTGACCGATGATGTTGGCCACTTTATTAAATCGCCCGTCGTCCATCATATTCATGGCGTGCAAAATCCTCCGCTGGACCGGTTTTAAACCATCCTCCACATAAGGTACAGCACGCTCGAGTATAACATATGAGGCATAATCAAGAAACCATTGCTGATACATTCCTGACAAATAGATAATGCCGTCTTTTTTCTCTTCCTTTTGAGATTCTTCCTTGTTGGTATTTTCTTCAGCCATTTTTGTTCCTTGCAATCAAATATTTATTCTGAAACTTTCTCTTGATGGGATCTACTGAGCGGGTGACTTTAAGTCACCCGCTCAGTAACCCAACCCATATTAATCAATTATACAACATCCTTTTCAACGTACAGATTATCGATGATAAAATCCTGTCGTTCAGGTGTATTTTTACCCATGTAAAATTCAAGCATCTGAGGCACCGACTCATGTTTCTTCATCAGAATAGGATCAAGCCTTATATCGGGTCCGATGAAATTTTTAAACTCATCAGGGGAAATCTCTCCCAATCCTTTGAATCGGGTAATCTCAGCAGTTTTTCCTAACTTCTGAATGGCTGAAACCCGTTCCTCTTCACTGTAGCAATAGTAGGTCACCTTCTTATTGCGGACCCTGAACAGGGGGGTCTGAAAGATGTATAAATGGCCTTTGCGAATCACCTCGGGGAAGAATTGCAGGAAAAAGGTGATGAGCAACAGACGGATATGCATCCCATCCACATCGGCATCGGTTGCAATGATCACCTTGTTGTAGCGCAAATCGTCCATGCTCTCTTCTATGTTCAACGCTGCTTGCAAAAGATTGAACTCTTCATTTTCATAGACCACTTTCTTTGTCAACCCGTAGGTGTTCAGTGGTTTCCCTTTCAGACTGAACACTGCCTGAAGGTTTACATCGCGTGATTTGGTAATCGATCCGCTTGCAGAATCCCCTTCGGTAATAAACAGGGATGAATTTTCCCTGGCTTCATGGGTACTGTTGAGGTGAACTCGGCAATCGCGCAGTTTGCGGTTGTGCAGGTTGGCTTTTTTAGCCCGTTGCTTGGCCAGTTTTTTTATTCCTGAAATGGCCTTGCGTTCGCGTTCCGATTCCTGAATCCGTCGCAGCAATACTTCGGAGACATCCGGATTTTTATGCAGGTAATTGTCCAGTTCTTTCTGAACGAAATTGGCCACAAAGTTTCTGACCGATGGACCATTGGGGCCAATGTCTTTTGATCCCAGCTTTGTCTTGGTTTGCGACTCAAAGACCGGCTCCTCGACTTTGATGCTGATAGCCGCCACTATAGAGGCCCTGATATCGGTAGGATCGAAATCCTTTTTATAGAAGTCGCGTATGGTTTTAACAATGGCTTCGCGAAAAGCCAAAAGGTGTGTTCCTCCCTGGGTGGTGTGCTGACCGTTTACAAACGAATAATAATCCTCCCCGTATTGATTCCCGTGGGTGATGGCCACCTCAATGTCGGGGCCTTTCAAATGGATAACCGGATAAAGTGATTCCGATTCCTGATATTCTTCCAATAAATCGCGCAATCCGTTTTTAGAGTGGAATTTCTCTCCGTTAAACTCCATTACCAATCCGGCATTGAGAAACGAATAGGTTTTCATCATATTGATTACAAAATCATCAATATAATGGTAGCCTTTAAATATTTTGAGATCAGGGGTGAAAGCGACATAAGTGCCGTTCACCTGTTCGGTAGTTGTCACCTCTTTTTCCTCAGCCACAAGCCCTTCACTGAAACGGATTTCTTTTACTTCGCCTTCACGGAACGATTTAATGAGAAAATGACTTGACAAGGCATTCACGGCCTTGATTCCAACACCATTCAAACCGACTGACTTTTTAAACACTTCAGAGTCATATTTTGCCCCTGTATTCATCTTCGAGGCCACATCCAGCAGCTTTCCAAGTGGTATGCCACGGCCAAAATCACGAACTGTCACCAGTTCATCGCTGACATGCACTTCGATTTTTTTTCCATTCCCCATCATGAATTCATCAATGGAGTTGTCTACCACTTCCTTAAGCAGAACATAAATGCCATCATCGGCTGCCGAACCATCGCCCAGCTTGCCGATGTACATCCCTGGACGCTTTCGGATATGTTCTTGCCAGTCAAGTGTCTTTATTGATCCTTCATCATAATTTGGCATCATATCTTATCTCAATTTGCAACAAATATATATAAAACAAAAGTGGATTCCTTGTTATTCTACTACTACAATAACTAACAACAGACGGTTGAAAACTTATTCTTAAAAAACATCATTAATGTGGCTTTAATATAGTAATTTATCAAATATCCTTTTGATTTACAAGTTTATCGAAAGAAAATGCTCCTGATAGAAGTCTTGTTCGTTTTGTGGAACGAATATTGACGTGGATTTTATATTTAATTATCTTTGCGCCTAATGTTTAAAAAATACATCTACATAGTTTTAGCTGGCCTTCTGATTGTCATTCAGGCCCATGCACAGTTCCGGCCAGAAGGTAATGCTTCGGGTCGGTCCATGATTGGAAATACCGGACAAGGGACAGGGGATGAAACTTCTCCCGATAATGAACAGAAAAAGGAAAAAGAGAAGAAAAAGCCCCGGATTCCATCGGTGATCAGGGTTTGGCAATTAGATGAGCAAGGGGCCAGGATAAAACCTTCGCAATTGGATACCGCCCTTACCTTTTACCACATTTATAAACCCTTTGAACAGCAGAGTATTAGTAATACCTTTACCGGTAACAATGGTGGCGCATACCAGACCGACGACTTTTTTAAACGTACTTTCAATTCCGATTTCTATTTCGCCCACTCATTTGATGCCTATTGGCTTACTCCTTCGCAGATTAACTTTTTCAATACAACGACTCCTTACTCGGTATTGGATTATACCCAGAGTGAGAACCGAAACACCAAAAACGAAACGCGCTTTAATGTGATCCATTCCCAAAATGTGAATAAGAAGCTGAATTTCGGATTGATCTATAACCAAACCAAGTCGCAGGGTCAATATGCTTATCAGGAAAACAAGTTCCACAATATCGGGATATTTTCATCCTACAATTCCGACCAGTTTATATCACATTCGAACGTCATTTTTAACCGTTTGCAAGGACAGGAAAACGGAGGGATTAAACTTCAACAAGGTCAAACACTGAATAGTAACAAAACAGAAGATTTCTTTTCTCGAATGACCAATGCCCAGAATAAAATTCAGAACAACAATTATTTTACCTCCAACGAATACCGTTTGGGCAAGACCATTCAAGCGGACAGTGCTGAGTACTTGGT
>DMFR01000330.1:14641-16756 GCA_003450125.1 Prolixibacteraceae bacterium
GTGCTGAGTACTTGGTGGATCAATTTATTCCCAGAGTTGGATTTATTCATGAATTTGAATTTTCAGGCAATAGACGACGGTTTTCCAATGAACCTTCTGACTCCAGCTTTTTTAAAAATAACTTTGTCGATTCCATCAAAGTGGATAGCCTCAGGTATGCCCGGCTGACCAATATTTTCCAGATCAAGATTTATGAAGCTCCCGACCGGAAATATACCTTTGGAAAGCGCGCCTACATCGGCAATGACCAGTTATGGTATAAGTTCTCAACTCCTGGTAAATACTATCCGGCCAAACAATCCAATACATTTGTAGGTGGAGGAATTTTTAGAAATGAAGGAAAATTCTGGCAATGGGAAGCAGATGGACGAATTTACATTACCGGTTACCGTTCTGGACAAACGGAACTATCCGGTTTTATCAATAAGCCATTGGCTATTGGCAAAGATACCACCAGCCTTCGTATTGAGGGCAGTTTGAAAACCCTGGTGCCTGATTATTTCGACCAATATTTTTATTCGAACCATTTTGAGTGGACCAATCATTTTAATAATATTAAGGAATTACACCTTGGTGCAAAGATTCAATCTCAACAATACAAGACAACTGTAGCAGCTAATTATGCTCTGGTCGGGAACTATATTTATAACAACGAGGAAGCATTGCCCACTCAGGCCAGTGGCGAACTGATGATTCTTTCGGCATACCTGAACAAAGATTTTGAAAGCAAGCATTGGTTGATCCGTACACAATTACTGGCCCAGAAAGCCAGCAATGACAGGTATATCCATTTGCCCACCGTGGCAGGATTTATTAGTATGAATTACCGGACGATATGGTCCAAGGTCATGCACACCGAGTTGGGGGTAGATACCCGGTACAATACCAGCTTTTATGCCGATGCCTACCAACCCGGAACATCGCGTTTCTACCTTCAGAATGCTCAGAAAATCGGAAATTACCCGTACATTGATTTGCATGTCAATCTTAAACTAAAACGCACACAGTTCTTTTTCTTGTTGATGAATGCGGGTTCAGGATTATTGGGTGCCAATTATTATGCCGCACCCGATTATCCTTATTATCGCCGTACATACAGAATTGGCCTTGCCTGGTCGTTTTATGATTAGATCACTGAAAGGATTAATGAGGTCTTTTGTGCTTTTTCAGGATATCAATCAATTCAGATAAAATCATGGCTGTTGCTCCCCATATTATTTCACTGTTGAACGGGTAGTACTTTACACGCAGCAATCCGCTGACAGTATTCAATTCCGTTTCCAAAATGATTTCATTGGCCACAAAATCAGTTAAAGGGAATAAGATTAGTTTCTCCACCTCGGAGGTATTGATCAAAAACGTTGGTCTTTGATTGGCCCATGCCAGAAAGGGCTGAATCGAAAATTTGCTTACTTCCACATACAAATCAGTCAGCTTTCCAAGGATTTCAATCCTTGAAGGGTCAATGCCCACTTCTTCCTGGGCTTCCCGCAAGGCGGTCATTTCCGGGGAATGATCTTCCTTTTCGGCCTTTCCTCCGGGGAAACTGATCTGTCCCGGATGATGTCTCATCGTAGAAGGCCTTTTGATTAAGCACGTATAAATCTGTTCCCCTTCGGGATAAAGCAACAGCAAAACACTGCTAGGGGTCACCAATGAAAGTTCATCACCCATGGTTTTCAACCGCCGCCCGGGGGGAAGCATTTTTTGATGAGCCTCCATGCCGGATAATTCTCCTTGTAAAGCTTCCTTTAGATATGTCAGAAAAGATGAATACATTATTTGATTGTAATGTTATGTGACAACAGTTCAACTGGTAATGTTCCGAGAACCTGCTTTGTGTATTGGTCAAAATGCAAGAATAAAAATAATAAATTCTGTGAGTTGAAGGCCGTTTGAGGAGATAATTCTAGTCATTTGCTTTCCATCGATGCGAACATCCCTATGCTAAAAGTTTTTAATCTGGTTTGCAGGCCCCTTTAGTTTCACTAAAGGTATGTTTTTTAATTGATATTTCCAACTTTCATGGTCGTTAACTTGAGGGAAATTACATGTCTATACCCTCTCCCTGATTGGGCTATACCAAGGCTATCCTTTCTGTAATGTATCTGTAAT
>DMFR01000343.1:0-274 GCA_003450125.1 Prolixibacteraceae bacterium
TGCGGGTAAAATCTATCCAAAACCTTTGTAAATAATGATTAATAATTAACGATTAATTTCTGTAATAATTTAGGTTACGTATATTTTACAATCCATTTATATTTAGCTTATTACAAATTTTATGGGAGGAAAACGGAAGCAAACGCCGCCGAATTTTGTCACAAGGTCATGGCGTATTTACCTTTAATGCGACAAAGGACAAAAAGGGGATTTCCTTGAGGAAAATATAACCAAAAACCTTTGTGAATAATGATTAACGATTGCAGATTAACGA
>DMFR01000343.1:466-668 GCA_003450125.1 Prolixibacteraceae bacterium
TAACGATTGCAGATTAACGATTAGCGATTTTTTAAAAAGGTACTATGATAGTCTATTCATTCTCTCTACTATCCTGCTTTCACCGCTACGCGGTTTTCAAGGTGCGTAGCACCGATCGTATGGTAGCAAGTGCATCCTTTCTCTATCCTGCTTTAACCCTGCCTCGTCCGGCAGGCGGGCGCTACGCGGTTTTTAAAGGTGC
>DMFR01000343.1:791-5391 GCA_003450125.1 Prolixibacteraceae bacterium
CGTGTAATTCGTTTTAATTCGTGCAATTCGTAATTTTATGAAACAGAAATTTAATCCCGGAGATTGGTTAAACACAAATGAAGATGAAGAACCCCAGCCATCTATCCATTCAACCATCCAACCATGTAACCATTCAACTAACCAATCATCTAACCCTCAATCCTCCAACATCTCTGATGACATTGATCGGTTAGTTTCAAGCATCGAATCTGCCCACACCGATATTACGGGCAGTTATGCCGACTGGCGCAACCTTGGCTTCGCCCTGGCTGACGAATTGGGTGAAGGAGGCCGTGATTACTTTCATCGACTTAGCCGGTTCTATTCCAAATACTCCTATACGGACTGCAACAGGCAATATGACCAGTGCCTGAAATCCACGGGTCACGGCATTACGATCAAGACACTGTTTCATCTGGCAAAGCAAGCAGGAATTGAAGTAAGGAAGACCGAAGACGGGAGTCGGAAGACCGAAGACGGGAGTCGGAAGACCGAAGACGGGAGATGGGAGGACGAAGACGGGAAACAGAAAAACGGAGAAGGGGGCATGGAGTTTGCTGCGGCCTCCGGTCTTCCTTCTCCCTTCTCCGGTCTCCGGTCTCCTGATCCCGTTGACATGCCTACCCTCCCCGATTCGATCTTTCCCTCGCTGCCTGATTTTTTTCAAAAAGTAGTTGAGAAGGCCGAATCCAAAGAGGAACGCGATATCCTGCTATTGGGAAGTTTGGGGGCCGTTAGCGCCTGCCTTCACAATGTACATGGCATCTATGACGGGAACCAGGTTTATCCAAACATTTACCTGTTCATTTCAGCCCCGGCATCGGCAGGCAAAGGCCGTTTGTTGCTGTGCAAGCGACTGATCATGCCCGTTCACTGGGAAAAGCGTAAACAGTCCCAGGCGCTGCAACAGGCCTATGAAATGGAGATGAGGGAATACAACGCTGCAAGGGGAAAAGGCTGCGATGTGGAGAAGCCCGTGAAGCCTCCTGAGAAGTTGCTCATTATCCCGGCCAACAGCAGTGCATCGGGTTTTTTCCAGTTACTGTCAGAAAATGAAGGCAACGGACTGATCTTTGAAACCGAAGGGGATACCATGGTACAGGCTATAAAAACGGATTACGGCAATTACACCGATGGTCTTCGCAAAGGCACCCACCATGAGATGATCTCCTATTACCGTAAGACTGACCGTGATTACAAGGAGATTGAAGAACCCTGTATTTCATTGGTACTTACAGGAACCCCCAAACAGGTTTCGGCCCTGATCCCCAGTGCGGAGAACGGATTGTTGAGCCGCTTTATCTTCTACCGGATGAACATCAGGCCTGAGTGGAAAGATGTATTTTCTTCTGGTGATGACAACAGCTTAAAGAAGCATTTCGAGGACCTGGGACAGGAGTTTTTTACCCTTTACAAAGCCCTGGATGAAAACCCCTCCATCCAGTTTTGCATGACCGATGAGCAACACAAACAGTTCAATGCCTTCTTCGCCCAGGTACAGGAAAAATACCTGATGCTGCAAGGGATGGATTATATTGCCACCATCCGTAGGCTGGGTTTGATTGCCTTCCGCATTGCCATGATATTTACGGCCCTGCGCATCCCAGAAACAGGCGATTTCTCCCAAAAGCAGTTTTGTTCGGAGGTGGATTTCCAGAATACACTTGCCATGATCCAAATCCTGATCAAGCATTCCAGCCAGGTGTTTTCGGAACTACCGGAGGATGCCGTGCCAGCAAAACCAAAAGACCGCAAAGAGCAATTTCTGGACCAACTGCCTGAGAAGTTTAGCTGCAAGGAATACCTGGATTTGGGCAGGAGCCTGTCCATTCAGGAGCGAACGGCCTTTCGATACATTACCCTCTTCTGTGATAAAGGATGGATTTGCAAGGACCAAAAGGATTCGTATATCAAAATTACGCCTCCATGCAGGATGACTTTGCCCGGAGAGCAATGATGGCTTGAATAAGAGGATCACAACTGTCACAACTGACACAAATGACACAACTGACAATTGTCTATTATCATCAAATGCAGTTTTAATTTCATCTGCTTATGGATTCAACAAAAGAATAACTGATCTCACTGTTCAATTTTACTGCCTTGGATTGCGTAATGTGGTAAAAAGTTAATTCTATTCTATCATAAAGAAAAGAAGGGAGGCCCTATGTCTTATACTAAAATAAAAGGGACAATTTATAATGAAACCCAGGATGGTACACTCCTCTTTCTTTTAGGAGCTTAACTACCCAAAAAGTGAAGTTGTCAGTTGTGACAGTTGTGTCAGTTGTGACAGTTTTGACAGTGAAGGGTTACCGGGCATTGTGATTGGCATACAGGATCAAAAAAAGTTAAAAGGTTCATCTGAGCTAATCCAGATTGTTGAACTGAATATCTTTGATCTGGTTTATTTTGAATGTCATTCTTTTCGTGGGATTAGAAATCACTTATTAAAGAGTGAGAATTGCAAATTCTCACTAGCCGAATTTACGAATTGACGGAGGACGAGTCAGATTGTAGAAGGATAAATGATGTTTAAAGCGTCATGCCGAACTTGTTTCGGCATCCCCAATAATGCTAGGGGATGCTGAAACAAGTTCAGCATGACGCGCTGAATATGATTCCGGGTGACTTTGAAGCTTTCCGTCTTTCTAAATCTGATTGGAAAACTCCCAGGCTTTTTGATCATCAAAGGCGTTTTTTCATTTGGCCATCACCACGGTTGCCGTGCAGTTTCCTGGTTCATTTATAATAGTGCGGGTTCTATCCATCAAAATAGTAATGCCCTGAATGACAAATGCCGGAGTATCAATCACAACAAGATTATTGATATTGCCAAAAACGAGGCATTTAATACCGGAAAAACTGTGAATGAAATTGCTTATGAATTAGGGTTCAAATATCCTCAACACTTTACAAGGTTGTTTAAAAACGTTACAGGGTTTACTCCTCATGAATATCGGTCATTGAATTAAGCACAAAGATTTTATCAACCATTCTTTATTTCTCCATGTAATCGTTAATCGAAAGCCCAGACTGCCGAACAATTGAACGGAAAGTACCTATAGGAATTTCTTTACGAGGAGAAGGAACAATTACAGTAAATCCTTCCTTTTGATATTTTTGATGACTTCCTCGTTGGGAAGCAAGTTTAAACCCAAATTTGAGTAGGGTTTTAATAATTTGTTCAGAGGATAAAAGCTTAGACATGAATCCGGGTTTCACCTATAAGGGTTTCCTCTATGTTGGTAATTGTAAATAAAGCTTCTTTATCTTCAAAATAAAGCTGTAATGCTTCGTTTAGATTATCAATGGCTTCCTGTACATTATTCCCAAAGCTTGATACATCGACGTTCAGACATTGAGAAACGTAATGTTTACCTTCTTTTTGTACGATATATTTTAATGTTTTTGTCATCTTGCTTCTTTTAGGTACCAGATTGAGAACTTAAAATTACAATTAATTTCATTAAAATAAGAATTACAATTACGAATTACACGAATGGGGGACGAAGTCTGGACTGAATAAATGATTGAATTACTGAAGCACTTTATTCAAGCAAGCTACAACCTACTTCCCCTTAGCAGCCCTCTTTTTCATCACCCCACGATTTACCGGTTTTGTTTTCCTGGGTTTACGTTCACCAGGGCCACCGAGGTTTACTTTCCTGTTTTTCTCTTTTTTCTCATGGAAGGCCCCTTGTGAATCACCGATACCCGATTTCCCCAGGTAATCCTTGTCAAATAGGTCTGGTTTTTCTTCATCTGTATAGATGTTCGAAACCTTCAATCCTGAAGGAAGTGGTTTTTCCTCCAAGGGTATTTTCATGAACTTCTCAATTTCGGCCATGTATTTCATTTCAACCTCGTTCACAAAGGTGATGGCTATACCTGCTTTTTCTGCACGCCCTGTTCTTCCCGTGCGATGGATATAATCTTCAGGGTTTTCTGGTGTATCGAAATTGATCACATGTGAAATATCCGCAATATCCAATCCTCTCGAAGCGACATCTGTTGCAATCAGCATGCGATTTGTTCCACTTCTGAATCGTTCAAGGGCATTTATCCTGTAATTCTGTGATTTATTGGAATGTAGAACACCTATCTGATCCGGGAAAATAGGATCAAGGAGTTCGAATACCCGATCTGCAAACTGCTTGCTGGCTACAAAAATCAATACTCGTTGAAATACCTCGGCATCAGAAAGTAAGTTTTCTAGCAAGTTTACCTTGGTGAAAAAGTTAGGAGTCCCGTAATAGTATTGTGAAATCTGTTCAAGTGGCGTTCCCTGACTTTCTATGGCGATGGTTTCAGGTTCATAGAAATAGGTATTAATCATGGCAGCGACATCTTCTGTAAGGGTAGCAGAAAACATCAGGTTCTGTCTTTTTACAGGTAAACTGTCCATAAAGCTCATTAACTGAGGACGGAAACCAAGGTTGAGCATTTCATCCACTTCATCAATGACCAGCTTTTGAATCGACTTCAGGCGCAATACACCAGTCATCACCAAATCAACCAAACGTCCGGGAGTTGCAACTACAATATCCATCCCATTGAATACAATTTGCTTCTGGGTATTGATATTTGTTCCTCCATA
>DMFR01000343.1:5552-5890 GCA_003450125.1 Prolixibacteraceae bacterium
GTATTGATATTTGTTCCTCCATATACACCAACCACTCTTACGGTCATGTATTTAGTAAGCTTTTCTATTTCACCCACCACCTGCAGAACCAACTCGCGTGTTGGAACAACGATTAATATTCGTGCATGTTTCTGATCTGAATATTTGAGTTGACGGAGGATCGGAATCAGATAGGCAAACGTTTTTCCTGTACCGGTTTGAGCAATTCCAACGGTATCACGACCAGACATCACCGCCGGATATACTTTTTCCTGAATGGGTGTTGGATTCTCAAAACCCAAATCGATCAAGGCATTCTGCAGCGGCGTATTTAAATTTAATTCTAAAAAAGTCAATGT
>DMFR01000343.1:6148-7004 GCA_003450125.1 Prolixibacteraceae bacterium
CACGGATTAAAGCGGATTACACGGATCGCCTCTACGACAATAGCGCTGCACTATTTCTTATTTCTTATTCGATATTTGATATTGAAATAAGGATTAAGGTGAGATGCGCTATTGTCGTAGAGGCAATCCGTGTAATCCGCTTTAATCCGTGTAATCTTTACTTCCCGTCTTCCTCACGAATCTGAACCCGGCGTATCTTTCCGCTGATCGTTTTAGGCAGTTCACTTACAAATTCAACTATACGCGGATATTTGTAAGGTGCTGTAACTTTTTTAACATGTTCCTGCAGCTCCTTGGCCAGTTCTTCACTGGCCTGATAGCTTTTCGACAATACTATGGTTGCCTTTACTACCTGACCGCGATCAGGATCAGGAACAGCTGTAATGGCGCATTCCAGCACTGCCGGATGTTCCAACAAGGCGCTTTCTACTTCGAAAGGTCCAATGCGGTATCCTGAACTTTTAATCACATCATCGGCACGGCCAACAAACCAATAATAGCCATCTTCATCGCGCCAGGCCATATCGCCCGTATAATACACCTCATTGTGCCAAACCTTCCTGGTTAGGTTTTCATCCCTGTAATAGCCGTTAAACATGCCTACCGGAGGATTTTGATGGGTATATATCACGATTTGGCCCTCCTCTCCCACTTCACTTGATTTTCCATCTTCATCAACCACATCAATGTGGTAACCTGGCGACGGTTTTCCCATTGAACCTGGTTTTGGATTCATCCACGGATAGGTAGCCAGAGCCACTGTACATTCCGTTTGACCGTAGCCTTCCATCAATTTGATGCCCGTTACTTCCAGAAACTGTTTGTACACTTCAGGATTAAGCGGTTCACCGGCTAC
>DMFR01000343.1:7130-7777 GCA_003450125.1 Prolixibacteraceae bacterium
AAACCTATAAATGGTCGGTGGAGCACAGAAGGAGGTAACCTTGTATTTTTCAATCACTTCCATCATGTTCTTTGGAACGAACTTATCGAAATCATAAGTCATTACTGCACTGCCTGACAGCCATTGCCCATATAATTTTCCCCAGGCTGATTTAGCCCATCCGGTATCAGCCACTGTAAAATGCAATCCGTTATTCTGAACATTCTGCCAATATTTTGCAGTCAGGATATGCCCCAGGGGATAAATATAATTGTGGTTGACCATTTTAGGCATTCCGGTAGTGCCGGAAGTGAAATACAGCAGCATGATGTCATCATTTTTTGTGGCCCCTGCTCCTACTGGACGGATAAATTGATCGGAACTACTTTCCATTCCCGTATTCAGGTTCAGCCAACCTTCACGATCCTCGCCAATCAATGCTTTTACCTTTAGCGTAGGTGATTTATCTTCAGCTTCCTCAACGTGTTGAATGACTTCTGTTTCAGGAACACAAACTATCATTTTAATATCAGCCGCGTTGCTGCGGTATACAATGTCCTTTGTGCTTAGCAAATGTGTTGCCGGTATCGTGATTGCCCCGATTTTATTGAGCGCCAGGGTACAAAACCAGAATTCATAGCGTCGTTTCATGATCAACATGACCGGGT
>DMFR01000343.1:8013-8197 GCA_003450125.1 Prolixibacteraceae bacterium
ACATGACCGGGTCTCCTTTTCCAATGCCTGCTGAGATGAAAAAGTTAGCTGCCTTATCGCTGTATTTTTTCATCTGTGCAAAGGTAAAAACCGCTTCTTCACCTTTGTCGTCACACCAAACCATGGCCACTTTATCAGGTGTATTAAGAGCAATCTCATCTACCACATCAAAAGCGAAATTGAA
>DMFR01000343.1:8272-15429 GCA_003450125.1 Prolixibacteraceae bacterium
CACCAAACCATGGCAACCTTATTAGGCGTCTGGCTTGCAATCTCATCCACCACATCAAAAGCGAAATTGAAATTGTCTGGAATAAGAATCTTGAAATTATCCGTAAAATCTTGATAAGATTGAAATTCTGTTTGTGAAAGATATTTATCGAGTACCATATTAAACGATTGGGTTGATATTTTTAAACTATGATTGCTAAAAACCTGGATTGCTGATTGTTCAATGCTTTCATGGCATGTTGGTAGCCTGAATCAAAGTAAACAGAGTCACCTTCATTTAATATGAGTTCATGGCCGTCAACTACAACCATTAAAGTTCCTTCGAGGATGTAATTAAACTCCTGTCCCGGATGTGAATTGAACTCAAGGGGAAGATTTTCAGCATCAGGGGTAACGGTAACGATAAACGGTTCCGCTTTTTTATGAATGAAATTGTAGGCCAGGTTTTCGTATTTGTATTGCTTTCTCCGGTCAACATTCAGCCCCTTTCCTTTACGGACTACAGAATAGACATGCAGTTTGGGTTGATCCCCTCTCAACAGAGCCGACAATTCCATGTTGAACCGATTGGCCACTTTATAGAGGAATCCAACAGGGATATCGGTAGTCCCACTTTCATAATTGAGTAAAAGCGCGGGCTCAATAATCATCTCATGGGCAAAGCTTTCGGCAGAGATACCAGCAATTTCGCGAAGTTCTTTTATCCGTTCAGCGATCAGTTGAATTTGTTCATTCATGGGGTTGGTTTTAGGGATTCAAGATAGTTATTTTATTAAACTTTTATATTCTACAGCAAAAAAAATCTAATTCATTGATGAGGTCTAATGTTAGAAATTCTTATTCCCTTCATTAACTGATTTTTCGCTATGCGTTTTTAATTAAAAATGGAATTCGCCAAGTGATTAATCAGGTTAATTCTGTCTTGGTTCAGTCTTTACAATAAAGGCTATCATCAGTGATCTTGCAAGTAAGGTCAAGTTTCAAATTAGTTTTATTTTTCTTGCCTTTATCCTTTTGAATTCTATACCCATCTATACCAACCCTACTGCAAATCTACTCCAACCCTACTCCAACCCTACTCCAGGTTTACATTTTCATATTGATGGTATAGCCTTTGATTAGCCAGAGAATAACTATTCCCATTTCAAAACCTCTGACTGGTATTTTTGTTAACCTATCAGCATATTAACTTTCACTATTTCAATTTTAGAACAATGGATTTTTCAATTACCCAATTTGAATTCGGACAAAGACCAGGAGTGACGCTCCCTTCACCTGAATTTCTGGAAAGATTAACAGAGGAAGGAATGCGTAAATTGGTGAGCGATCACTACGATTTACTGAGCAAAAGTGAAGTTAAGCACTTGTTTCCGCGAATTGATGAAGCATTGGACAAAGCCAAGCAACGCTCGTCTGATTTCTTTATCCAGATCTGCGGAGGACATCCTTATTTTAATGAGAACAGGGGAAAGCCTTTGCTGGCCAAGCGTCATGCCCCTTTTGCTATCACACCAGAGGCCCGGGAAGTATGGCTAAAATGTTATATCCAGGTGCTTTCAAAGCTTGAATTGCCTGAAAATCTGATACAGTCTTTCTGGAATTACTTGAATGTATTTTCATTCTGGATGGTGAATACAAGAGAGGAATAAGGACTTGGCAATAGATATTTGTTTTGCTATAATTTATTTGTACTTTTCACCATAAATTTAAGGGGGTTGGCAGGATATGAAAAGGACACTGGGATGAAAGGCATTCAAAGTTTATTTAAAAACAAGGAGCTCTATCGGATTTTAATTGAAAACAGTAGTGATGCGATTTTCTTTACAGAAAACTCCCAGATCATCGATTGCAATGAAGCTGCAGTATTAATGTTTGGTTTAAATTCCAAAGAAGAATTTAATGGAACATTTCCGTTTGACTATAGTCCTGAATGTCAACCTGACGGAACACCATCAAAAATAAAGGCAGAGCAACTGGTTTTCAAATCCAATCAAAAATCACCTCAGCATATCTGTTGGACACATGTTAAATCCAATGGAAATTTATTTGATACAAAGATTGTACTGCATTCATTTGAACATGAAAGCAGGACAATGCTGCACTTTTCAATCACAGACATTGGTACGGATGAGTTGTTGAAAGTTAGCGGTGTCGGCCAATTAGATTCAACAAAAGAAACCAGCCAAGCTATCACTGAAAAGAGTCAGGCCGATGCAAAACTAAAACTATCCTTTTCTCTGTTGCAGGCTACTTTGGATTCAACAGCCGATGGGATTTTAGTTGTTGACCATTCGGGTAAAATAACTAGTTTCAATAAACAGTTCAAAACAACATTTGACCTTTCGGATGAACTTCTTGAATCCCGCGATGACAAGACTGTAATGGAATCAGTTCTCGGTAAGTTAAAATATCCAGTTCAATTTGTTTCCAAGGTTCATTATCTTTACAATCATCCTGAAATAGAGAGTTTTGACACCATTGAATTGAATGATGGAAGGACAATTGAACGTTACTCACGCCCCCAACTATTAAATGGTCAGCCAATTGGACGCGTATGGAGTTTCAGAGATATCACCGATCGCAAAAAGGTTGAGCAGCAATTGTACTTAATGGCACATACGATTAAAAGCATCAGAGAAACCATCACCATAACAGATAATGATGACCGCATTTTATTCGTTAATGCAGCTTTTCTTAAGACCTACGGCTATCAGGAAGAAGAATTGATTGGGAAGCACATCTCTTTCATAAGGACACCAGACCAAGATCCAGGATCAATACGCCAAATTATGAATTCATCTAGTTCATCAACCTGGCAGGGAGAAATCATGAACAGGAAGAAAGATGGTTCAGATGTACTTACTTCACTTTCTGCCTCCATTGTTCAGAATGAAAAAGAGGAAGAACTAGGAATGGTTGGTATTGGAGTTGACATTTCTGAGCAAAAAATGGCAGAAAGAAAATTACGTGAAAGTGAAGAGCGATATCGTCTTTTAATAGAAAATCAAGGGGAAGGAATTTCGATCGTTGATCAGAATGAAACATTCATTTTTGCCAACCCTGCTGCCGAATATATATTTGGAGTTCAGGCTGGCGAACTTATTAACCGCAATTTAAATGAATTTATTCCGGTAGAACAATTCCATACAATTCTGAATGAATCAAAATTACGAACAGAAATAATAAAATCCACCTACGAAGTTGAAATTGTTACCCCGGAAGGGATACATAAAAATCTACTGGTAACAGCTGCTCCCCAAACCAATGATGAAGGACAATGCATCGGTACATTCGGTGTTTTTCGTGATATAAGTGATCGAAAGCAGGCGGAAGAGAAACTTCGCCTAAGTGAAATGAAATATCGGAATTTGATTGAAACAATGCCCGATGGAGTTTATCGTAGTACTCCAGAAGGCAAATTTGTGGAAGCCAATCCGGCCATGGTGAAAATGCTCGGTTATGAAAGCAAGGAAGAATTAATGGCCATTGATATTAAATCCCAACTTTACTTTGATCCTGCCGACCGCGAAAGCATTGTACTGGAGGAAGAATTGGAGGAAATGGGAATTTTCAGGTTGAAAAAGAAAGATGGTTCAGAAGTCTGGATCGAAGACCATGGAACTTATATTACTGATAATAACGGAAAAATACTATTTCATGAAGGTATTCTACGCGATATAACAGAACGTAAAATGGCTGAAATACAGCTTCACAAATATTCGAACGAATTGAGGGAATTAAATGCAACCAAAGACAAGTTCTTCTCTATCATTGCACACGATTTGAAAAGCCCGTTTAACAGCATTTCAGGATTAAGTGAAATCATAAAAAGTGAGGCCGGAGAGCTGGATATAGCCACAATAGAGCAATATGCAGGGATTATTAACTCCACATCTATACAAACGTTCCGCTTGCTGGAAAACCTACTTGACTGGGCCAGGCTTCATCAATCACAAATTATATTTCGCCACGTTTCTGTTAACTTGAAGGGAATTGTGGACGAAATATTTGAATTAATGTTTGAAAAAGCACAGAGTAAAAAGATTGAACTTTCAAATTTCATACCTGAACTATTGATCATTACAGCCGACCAGGACATGCTAAAAACCATTTTGCGCAATCTTGTTTCCAATGCATTGAAATTTACTTCTTCAAAAGGAAATATAGGGGTAAATGCGGTTGTACGAGCTCATGAAATAGAAATTTCGGTAAAGGATACCGGAATTGGAATAAAAAAGGAAGATATGGATAAACTTTTTAAAGTTGGCTCCATCTTCTCGGAACGAGGTACCGAAAATGAAACAGGTACTGGCTTAGGGTTGATGCTGTGTAAAGAATTTGCAGAAAAACATGGTGGCCGGATTTGGGTGGAAAGTGAAAAAGGAAAAGGGAGTACATTTATTTTCACCATCAGTCAAAATAGCCAAAACAAATAGACCACAATATGGAAGAATCAATTATCCTTGAATTGGTGCAAAATGTAGCGATATTACTTACATTTAGTATGTTATACGATTATCTATGGTCGAGAAATGAAAATCGCAAGAAGGTATTATTTAAGATCGGCTCAGGAATGGTTTTGGGCGCAGTAGGTATTGTCCTGGTTTTGACACCATGGCATTTTGTACAAGGAATATTTTTCGATACCCGTTCAATCTTACTATCCATCGCTGGCTTGTTTTTCGGGCTTATTCCTACCATTATTGCCATGACAATAATCGGGTTATATCGGCTATATCTGGGAGGAAGTGGTGTATGGATGGGAATAACAGTTATCGTCACTTCTGGGGTGATTGGCCTGCTATGGGGATATTTACGACCATTTTGGAAGAAAAAAAAACCACTTCTTGAAATGGCCGCCATGGGAATAGTGGTGCATCTTGTCATGTTATGCTGCACCTTTCTGTTACCTGCCGAAATCAAAGTGGAGACATTGAAAAACATTATTTTGCCGGTTATTTTTATTTATCCCATTGCTACAGTTTTACTCGGGGCACTGATGTTGAAACAGGCAAAAAACTGGGAGAATAGAAAGGCACTTAAATTTAGTGAAAAAAGGTTTAGAACAATCATTGAGCAGGCTACTGATGCCTTATTTATTTTAGATTTAGATGGTAAAATACTGGATGTCAATCAACAGGCAAGTAAAAACCTGGGCTATACTAGGGAAGAATTGTTAACATTAAAAATTACGGATTTTGATATCATGTATAATGAGGATCAAATAAAAGAAACTTTTCGAAATTTAGCGTTTAACGGATCAATTACTTCGGAATCAGAACACCGAAAAAAAAATGGGAGTATATTCCCTGTTGATATAAAAAGCAGTATAATAAACCTGGATGGCTTGCCAAGAGTCATAGGTATTGTACGTGATATTACGGAACGAAAAAAAGCCGAACAGGAACTTTCACGTGAACGCATGATGCTAAGAACTTTAATCGATAATTTACCCGCAACGATTTATGTGAAAGATGCCCAATGCCGAAAGATAATCGCAAACAAGGCTGATTTGGATATAGTAGGCTTAAAATCAGAAGAAGTTATTGGAAAAACTGATTTGGAGACGTTTAACAATGAAGTCGGTCAACGTGGATTTGCCGATGACATGATCGTAATTAAAACCAGGGTTCCGGTTTTGAACCGGGAAGAAGATTTTATTGATTCAAATGGGATTAAAAGATGGTTGCTGACTTCCAAAATACCCCTTACTGACGAAAATGGAAATGTTCTTGGACTGGTTGGTATTGGACGCGATATTACTACCCAGAAACGGGATCAGGAGCAGATTTTAAAGCTATCGAAAGGAATTGAACAGAATCCTTCATCGATTGAAATAACCGATATCAACGGCATCATTGAATATGTGAATCCAAGGCTTTGCGAAACTACTGGATATACATCCGAAGAAATTATCGGGAAACATACCCGTTTTCTCAAATCAAACGAAATGTCAGAGGAAATTTATAGTGATCTCTGGAAAACGATCGGTTCAGGAAGTGTTTGGAAAAAGGAACTCATCAATAAGAAAAAAGACGGTTCCTTATTTTGGGAATTGGTAACATTGACTTCCATAAAAAATGACAAAGGTCTTATTACCAATTATATTGCCATTAAGGAAGATATCACGGCCCGTAAAGAAATGGAAGCAGAATTAATCAATGCCAAGGAGAAAGCAGAGGAAAGCGACCGTCTGAAATCTGCATTTTTGGCCAATATGTCTCACGAAATACGTACTCCACTTAATAGTATTATTGGCTTCTCTGAGTTATTGGCTGATCCGGATTTTGATCATGTTCAAAAGGATGAATTTATAAAGACAATAATTGATAACGGAAACAGTTTACTGGTCATTATTAGCGACATCATGGATTTCTCTATGCTTGAAGCCCGTCAAATGATCATCCGGAAAGAGATTATTTCTACGAAGGCGCTTCTAAACGAATTGCTCAGTGATTTTGGGAAAAAGGCCAAACAAAGGGGCCTTGAACTCCGGTTGGATAAATCATCGGATGATCGAGATATCATAATTGAAAATGATTCCTATCGGATCAAACAAGTTTTCAATAACCTAATTGGCAATGCATTAAAATTCACCCATGAAGGATATATAGAGGTTGGTTATCAACTCAAAGATGAGATGATTGAATTTCATGTAAAAGATACTGGTATTGGAATAGCTCCTGAATATCACCTGGCAATTTTTGATCGTTTCAGGCAAGTTGATACGGCAAAAACACGTAAATATGGAGGTAATGGCTTGGGACTGGCCATTTCAAAAAACCTGGTCGAGTTGCTGGGGGGAAATATTTGGGTGACCTCTGAACCAGATAATTATTCAAATTTCTACTTTACCATTCCAATCAAAACGCAAAATAGTCTATAATGTTGACGATTTGAGAGGCAACATTGAAAAACGCAAGTAGCTGCAAAATAACCAAGCAGTTATATAGTTTCTTTCTGAAAAACGGAACATTAAAAAAGATCAATCTAAAAAGTCAGAGGACAGGTCCCGGATCAGAATCAGGCAGAGCTATTGCAGCCATTCATCCCTTTCTATAGCAGGGGCATAAAGTACCCTTTCCCCGCTTCCCTTCGGTATATTATTCTCCCCATCCGGGTATCCATTGCGTCCGTATATCTGATACCTTTCTGATA
>DMFR01000343.1:15601-22647 GCA_003450125.1 Prolixibacteraceae bacterium
TCAGAAAGGTATCAGAAAATAGGGCCCGGGTAGGTTCCGTCCACTGGCTTTTGTCCTTGATCTCTGAAAAAACTAGGGATAAATGTACCTAGTGTCGGGACTCATTTAAAATGATGCGTTTGATATTGTTTCTGGTTTCTGGTTAATAGCAAGAACCCAGAAGCTGGTAGCCATATTCGTCAATTAATTTGAAACGTGATACTGGAATTTCTTTCAGTACACCTGACACGCTTAAAAGAAAAGCCATTATCCAATTCAATTGAAGCTATAACTTGAATTGAAAAGGCCTGTATAAAAATGACTTGCTAGTTTTAATTATTTAAAAAAAATAGGTATATTTATATATATATTAAGATTGACTTGTATAATTTAGTAATAAAAACCTTAAAAGAAACTGATTATGACTTACAAAATCGAAGAAATTGAGGGGATTGGCCCAATGATGGCAGAAAAACTTGGTAAAGCAAGTATTAAAACTGTTGAACAATTATTGGAAGCTGGCGCAACTAAATCTGGACGTAAAAAGCTTGCCGAAACAGTAGGAATTGATGAAGGTAAAATTTTAAGTTGGGTAAACAAGGCCGATTTGTTCCGTGTAAAAGGAATAGGTCAGGAATTTTCAGATTTACTCGAAGCCGCCGGAGTTGATACGGTGAAAGAATTACGCACCCGAAATGCAACGAACCTACTTGCAAAAATGCAGGAAGTAAATGAGAAAAAAAAATTAACCCGTGCTTTGCCCGCACTTAAAACCGTAGAAGGCTGGATTGAATTTGCATCAACTCTTGATGCAAAAGTAACCTATTAAGAGTAATACTAAAACTTAAGGGCGGATTTCTATCCGCCTTTTTGAAATACTAATTTTATTGATATTCAATTTGATGCATGGAAACGAAGAACCAATTACTTTATGACTTTTATAAAACGGGTTCTCTTTAACTACATTTTTAAAAGCACTTATTCATATGTCAATAGAAAAATTTAAAGAACAAATTCAAACTTCATTTTCGTTTGCTGGCAAGAGTTTATTGATTGGTGGAGCAGTTTATGAAGGCAAAGTTATACCAGGATTAAACGTAAGATTGCCATTATCAACAGTAAACCGACATGGACTGATTGCAGGAGCTACGGGTACCGGCAAAACAAAATCGATACAACGATTGGCTGAATCCCTTTCAGAACAAGGAGTGAACGTTTTACTGATGGATATTAAAGGTGATATCAGTGGTATTTCAAAACCAGGCATCGACAATCCAAAGATCAAGGAACGGATGAACCTGATTGGTGCACCTTGGTCTCCAACGGAATACACTACCGAACTGATGACCATATCAGACGAAAAGGGCCTTAGAATGCGTGCAACTGTATCGGAATTTGGTCCTGTTTTGTTTTCAAAAATATTGGAATTAAATGAAAATCAGGAAGGATCTATCGCGATTGTGTTTAAGTATTGCGATGACAAAAGATGGCCATTGCTTGATATTAAAGATTTCAGGGCAGTATTGCAACACCTTTCAGAAGGTGAAGGGAAAGAAGAGATTGAAAAGAACTATGGTTCAATATCCCCAGCATCATCCGGTGTAATTATGCGAAGACTACTTGAACTTGAACAACAAGGAGGTGATAAATTCTTCGGAGAAAAGTCTTTTGAAGTTGAAGACCTATTGCAGATTGATAAGAGCGGAAAAGCTTACATCAATATTCTCAGATTGACGGATATACAGGATAGCCCAAAATTATTTTCATCATTTATGCTTTGCCTGCTTGCTGAAATCTATAGTAAGTTTCCTGAAATTGGGGATCAAGGAGATCCTAAGTTAGTTATTTTCATCGATGAAGCTCATCTTATTTTCACTGAGGCATCGAAAGCGCTCATGCAACAACTTGAAACAATCATTAAACTTATTCGAAGCAAAGGAGTTGGAATTTACTTCTGTACGCAAGCTCCGACCGATATTCCAGATTCCATTTTAAGTCAGTTAGGGACAAAAATACAACACGCCTTGCGTGCTTTTACCGCTAAAGATAGAAAGGATATAAAGCTTGTTGCCGAAAACTTTCCCACTTCAGAATATTATCGAACCGATCAGGTCATTACCGAATTGGGGATTGGTGAAGCATTGGTTACTGTTTTAAACGAAAAAGGCATTCCTACCCCACTTGTATATACCCTGATGTGTGCCCCACAATCAAGAATGGATATCCTAACTCCTGAAGAACAAGAAGAAAAAGTGAAATCATCGCGACTTGCAGGGATTTATAATGAAGAAATTGATCGGGAAAGTGCATATGAAATATTGAACAAAAAAATAACATCCTCAATTCAAAAGGATGACAGTTCGGAAAACAAAAAAAATGAAACTAATACAGATCTGAACATTGGCGGCACTATTGAAAAAATCGCGAATAGCAGTATAACCAGAACAATTGTACGCGAAGTAGCCCGTGGTCTATTTGGAATACTAATTGGGAATACACGGCGTACATCTTCAAGACGATAGATCTTTGCCACAATGGGTACTTGCCGAGAACAAAATTATTGGTCTGAACTATGCCTTGTAGTATCTGCGAAAAAGTACTTTTTTGAGATCCCGGAAGATTACCTGATGAGCTAAGACTTCCAGTTGGTTATAATGGGGCAATTCGATTGCAGCCTTGGCGATTTCTCCTTCTGTGATGTCAACTTGGTAAAGTGCGGCCATCAGCCGACTATAATCCCGTTCAAGTGAAACTGAAATCTGATTGATTAACTGCTCATGAAGTTCGTGATAGGCATTTTCCGTGTTTCCAGAGAATGTAATCTCAATTCCAAACATGCCGAAATCTTTCATGATTTGTTCAGCTGTTTCGCGAACGATATCTTCCTTATCCAAAAAGCCAGCAATGTTGTTGTTTTGTAATTCGGGTAAATTCATGATCGTTAATTAATAAATCCTGTTAAATGTCTTTCATATACTGATTATGACGTTAAGGTATGGAAAAAAAATAGTTTTTCTCAAACACCCTTTTAACTTTTAATCATTCAGTGAAGGTTAAACTGTAAATCGCTTAAGTTGCGGTAAATTCCGTTTGGAAGTTGAATCAACTCCTCATGGGTCCCTCTTTCAACTAGTTGCCCCTGATCGAGTACCAATATCTGATCTGCCTTTCTAACTGTTGACAAACGATGCGCAATTACAACTGAAGTTCGGCCTTTCATCAGTTTTTCGAGGGCATCCTGAACGAGTCGTTCTGCCTCAGAGTCAAGTGATGATGTCGCTTCATCCAGAATCAAAATTTTAGGGTTTTTAAGTACTGCACGTGCAATGGCAATTCGCTGTCTTTGACCTCCAGAAAGCTGTGTTCCCCGTTCTCCCACCAATGTATCCAGTTTATCAGGAAAACGGATGATAAATTCCATGGCATTGGCATTTTGAGCAGCTTCTGTAATTTCCTGATCGGTGGCATTCGTTTTACCATAGGCTATGTTTTCGCGAATTGTGCCTCCAAAAAGGAATATATCCTGAGGCACAAGAGCAATCTGGCTTCTTAGTGCTGAAAGCGAATATTGCCGGCTATCCCTCCCGTCAAAAAACAATTGGCCTGAAACCGGGTCATGTAATCGAAGCAGAAGAGAAGCGATGGTTGATTTTCCCGCACCACTGGCACCAACAAGAGCGACCATCTGATTGGCAGCAATGCGAACTTCGATATTCCGAAGTACGTTTTCATTGGGCCTTGAAGGATAAGCGAAGGTAAGGTTTTTAAAGCTGATCTCACCTTTTATAGCATCATCGGGATTGAAAGATGTAATTTCCTGAATGTCCTCCTCCGGTTCATTGAAAATACCGAATAAGTCTTCAGTAGCGCCGATAAATTTCTGAATACTGGTGTACACAGAAGCTAATCCACCGATGGTTCCCCCTACAAAAGCTGAATAAATCACAAAGGAAAATAAATCACCTGCAACCAGTTCACCGCTAGCGAGCAAGGCTGAACCTTTCCAGATAACAGCAACTAATGCACCAAAAAGGCCAAATACGATAAAGGCAGAAAATGCACCTTTATATTTGCCGCTAAGAATACCGATTTGGGCAATCTCTTCTGTTTTTCTTTGGTAACGTGAAATTTCAAAATACTCATTGGTATAGGATTTCACACTTTGAATGCCCTGCAAAGTTTCTTCTACGATGGTATTCGATTCGGCAACTTTTGCCTGTACTTGTTTAGAAAATTTACGGATAAACCTACCGAAAATACGAGCAAGAATCATGATACCTGGCAGAACTGCAAGCATAAATAAGGTCAATTTCGGCGAAGTAATACTCAGCAATACAATACCTCCTACGATGATAATGATCTGTCTTATAAATTCGGCTAAGGTAGTTGTCAAGGTTTCCTGAAGAAGGATGATATCAGCAGAAATACGGCTATTCAGTTCCCCCACTCTACGTTGATCAAAGAATTTTAACGGTAGTTTTATCAAATGATTGTACGTATCCTGTCGTAAATATGCCAAGGTTCTTTCAGTTACATTGTTGAACAATACGATCCTGAAATACGAAAATGTTGATTGAATCAACAATACAGCTACGAGAAGTAAAGCAATTTCATTTAACGTGTAAGTCATTGCCACCTTATTCCCTGAATTGACCAATTCACCCAATAATTTTGGAAAGGCCAGACTCGCCAGACTTGATCCCAGCAGGAAAAACAACCCTAAAAAATATTCACGACGAAACGGTTTAATGTATCTATATAATTTGAATGCGTTGCGAAGGCCTGCACGTGTAATTTTTTTCTTTTGAACTTCAACCATTCTGATTTTATACTTAATTTTTATGTTACCAGAATAACATTTCAAAGGATATTCTGTTCATAGAACGGTTTTAAAAACAAAGACACAAAGCCGTCATTTCGCTTCGTGTCTTTGTATAACTTGAGAAATATCGGTTACAATTGCTTGAAGAAATCGTTTCCTTTATCGTCAACAATAATAAAGGCAGGGAAGTTTTCTACTCGGATCTTACGGATAGCTTCCATTCCAAGTTCTTCAAAGTCGATTACTTCACTCGATTTGATACTCTGCTTGGCCAGAATAGCGGCTGGACCTCCAATAGAACCGAGATAAAACCCACCGTGTTTTTTACAGGCATCAGTCACCATTTGTGATCGGTTTCCCTTGGCTACCATTATTTTTGAACCACCTAGGCTCATTAGAAAATCAACATAAGGATCCATACGACCTGCAGTAGTTGGACCGAAACTCCCGGAAGCCATTCCCTTCGGTGTTTTTGCAGGACCAGCATAATAAACCGGGTATTTCTTCAAATATTCAGGCATAGGTTGTCCGGCATCCAACATTTCTTTCAACCGGGCATGAGCCATGTCTCGGGCAACAATTAAGGTTCCAGAAATATTTAACCGTGTTTTAATGGGATACTGGGATAAAATCTTCAGTATATCCTCCATCGGCTGATCAAGATTAATATCTACAGCTGGTTGCATGAAAGGCGCTGATTCAGGAAGAAAGCGGGCTGGATTTCTTTCCAATTCTTCAAGGAAGATGCCATCTTCGGTTATTTTGGCTTTGATGTTGCGGTCGGCACTACAGCTTACACCAATGCCTACCGGGCAAGAAGCGGCATGACGCGGCAAACGTATTACTTTGACATCATGCACAAAGTATTTTCCACCAAACTGGGCGCCAATAGCACTTTGCTGACATATTTTTTCAACGCGTGCTTCCCACTCCAGATCTCGGAAAGCTTGGCCCCCTTCATTACCTTCGGTTGGTAAGTAGTCAAGATATCCGGCAGAGGCTTTTTTTACAGTAGCAAGGGTTGATTCAGCGGAGGTTCCACCAATAACCAGTGCCAAATGATAAGGAGGACATGCAGAGGTCCCCAGATCCATGATTTTTTCCTTGACAAATTGGGTCAGGTTTTCATCTGTAAGCAACGATTTGGTTTGCTGATATAGGTAGGTTTTATTGCCTGAGCCTCCTCCTTTGGTAATGAACAAAAATTCGTAGGTATTGCCTTTTTCTGAATAGATATCAATTTGGGCAGGAAGATTGGTTCCTGTATTTTTTTCATCAAACATTGTCAGTGGAACCACCTGTGAATACCGTAAGTTACGCTCCTGATAGGTTTCATAAATACCTTTTGAAAGGTATTCGGCATCAGTAACCCCCGTATATACGTCCTCTCCTTTTTTCCCCAGTACAATGGCTGTTCCGGTATCCTGGCAGGTTGGCAATTCGCCTTCCGCAGCAACCACCTGATTGAGAAGCATCGTATAAGCCACAAACCGATCGTTGTCGGTAGCTTCTGGATCTTTCAGAATTTTGGTCAATTTTTCCAGGTGTGATGCCCGAAGATAAAATGAAACATCGGCAAATGCTTCTTTGGCCAGTAATTCAAGGCCTTCAGGAGCAACTTTTAAGATTTTACGGCCATCACATTCAACCGTAGACACAAAATCCTTGGTCAAAAGTCGGTACGATGTGGAATCTTTCTTTATTGGAAATGGTTTTTGATAGGAAAATTTGGACATTTTTATAATATTGTAAGTGAGTTAATAATAAATTCTTTTAAGATAGATCTAAAGCTTTTTATAGGAAACAAATATAGGCAATCTGCTATAATTAGATTGTAATTCTGCTTTCTATTCCTGCTATTCGATAAGAGTTTTAACAAAAAATTTAAAAGTGATATGTATTCTATAGGCTGAATATCTTCCAACTTCCTATACTACTTGTCATACGGATTGATCAAAGACCACTGAGAACATTGAGAAATATTCTATATTTGACGGTTGATTAATAATGCTGAATATTTCACCTCACAGATAGTCCATCAAAATTAATAAAGATGATTTCAATAGATGTAAAAAAAATACTTCATAGCCGATTTGGCGGTATCCTGATCTTATATATAGTTTTCATAGCCATTTCATTGATCAGCCGCACTGTTTTACTTACAATGTCCTTTCATGATGTAAGTTTGAATCCCCTGAACTTAATCTGGTCTTATGGTGCTGGATCTGTCTCTTATACACATCTC
>DMFR01000392.1 GCA_003450125.1 Prolixibacteraceae bacterium
ATATTAATCCACTAAAATTTAAAGATATGAATAAAAAATTTAAAAATGGAGACTCAGTGGTGCAAGAAAAGATTTCGCGTATTATTCAACTCTTGATATTAACAATTTTTCTTTTGAATAACAGCTTATTGGCTGCACCCCGTTTATTTCAATCTACAAGCGGTTTAACCAAAGCCTCAGTAAGTGAAAACCCGCTGCAACAACAGCAGCGAAGAATTACGGGTAAAGTTACTGATCAAACCGGGGCCTCAATTCCCGGGGCATCAGTGCTCGTAAAAGGCACTACGATCGGCACAACAACTGATACTAATGGCGCTTATAGTCTTTTAATACCCAACAATGCAGTAACACTCACCGTTTCTCTTGTGGGGATGAGATCA
Organism: Prolixibacteraceae bacterium; assembly: GCA_003450125.1. GTDB lineage: Bacteria > Bacteroidota > Bacteroidia > Bacteroidales > Prolixibacteraceae > Aquipluma. The sequence goes on from DMFR01000392.1 coordinate 381, forward strand.
CAGGATATAGACATTGGAAATAAGACAACAATCGATGCTACCTTGGTCGAAGAAGTCATAGGCGTAAATGAAGTTGTGGTCATTGGTTACGGTACGATCAGGAAATCGGATGCCACCGGCTCTTTATCCGTTATTGGAAGTAATGATTTCAACAGCGGACCGGTTTCATCGCCCGATATGCTTTTAAGTGGCCATATCGCCGGAGTTCAGGTAACGACCAACAATGGTCAGCCGGGAGCCAATACAAATGTCAGAATCAGGGGGGTGAACTCCATCTCAGCTTCCAGTGAACCACTCTATGTCATCGATGGAATGCCTGTTGATAATTCACGATTTACCACCCAGGTAGGTGGAGACGCCGCTTTGGCCAATACCACCATGAACCCCCTTACCATGATATCCCCCAATGATATCGAATCGATGACCGTTCTAAAAGATGCTTCGGCAACAGCCATTTATGGTTCACGGGGAGCCAATGGGGTTATCCTCATCCAAACAAAAGGCGGCAAAGAGGGTGTCACTTCAGTAAGCTATTCAGGGTCCGTAGGGGTATCTATGGTTTCAAAGAAAATTGATGTGCTCTCAGCTGATCAATACCGCCAGTATGTGCCCAATGCTCCCACGGGAGTATCGACTGACTGGCAGGATGAAATATTCCGTAATGCCATGACTCAGGATCATAATGTGACCTTTAGCAGCGGGAATCAGAACACCTCCTACAGGGCTTCCATCAGTGCCTCCAATCAGGATGGCATCATTTTATCAACTGGGTTGGAACGTTATACAGCCCGTTTTAATGTAACCCATAAAATGTTTGATGAACGGTTAATTCTATCGATGAATGTCAATCACACCAAAACCAAGTTTAACAATTTCATGGAACAACAAACGGAAGGTGCTGATGGTGGGGTGATTAACAATGCTTTAAAAGCAGACCCAACTTTATCAGTTTACAATCCAGACGGTACATTCAATGATGCATCGCAATCGGTAAGAAACCCGGTAGCTTTGGTAAAACAGGTTGCAGATGTAACTAAAGGAGACAGGGCCATTATCAACGCAGAGGCCACTTACTTTTTTATACCAAAGGTTTTATCCTTTAAAACGACCATTGCCTATGATGTTGATAACGCACTTCGTAAAGCCTATCAACCCATCACGTCAAAGCCTGCAAGGTCAATTGGCGGACGTGCCCTGATTGAGAATAATAAATACTCCAATAGACTGACCGAGAGTTATCTTACCTTTAGTAAGACCTTTAACCAAAAACATGATCTCAATGTTGTTGGAGGATATTCCTGGCAGGAATTTGATAATTATACCCAATCGATTGTTGGAAGCGGATTTGTGAATGATAATTTAGGGACTGATAATATCGGAGGAGCAACCAGCCAGGTTGCCACCAACAATCATGAAATAAACAGGCTGATCTCTTTTTATGGTCGTATTAATTATAGTTTCAACAACAAATATTTACTTACCGGAACACTTCGTGATGATGGATCTTCTCGTTTTGGTGCCAATAAACGTTGGGTCTTATTTCCCTCAGCAGCCCTGGCCTGGAAAATTAAAGAAGAAGGTTTTTTAAAGGATTCAAAAAAAATTGATGATTTAAAACTGCGTATCGGTTATGGTGTGACAGGAAACCAGGAAATCGGTAATTTCAGATATAGCCAGACCTACTCTATTAATAGCAACGCCGGTACCTATTTCGGAACCACTTTCTATGCTCCATACAATATAACCGGTATCGCCAATCCCAATCTAAAGTGGGAACAAACAGCCCAATTTAATGTAGGGCTGGATTTTGCTTGTTATAAAAGCAAACTCAGGGGATCAGTGGACGTATACAGTAAAAAAACAACCAACCTGCTACTTTCGATCGATGCCATTCAACCAGCAGTAAGTTCAACATTCCTTGGCAATATTGGAACAATGACCAATAAAGGAGCTGAATTAGAATTGAATTACGAAGTTGCCAGTAAAACAGACTTTGGTTGGTCAGCCAATTTCAACATTGCCTACAATAAAAATGAGATTACAGAACTGTTCAACAACAAGGATATCAATTATGGAATCGTAAGTGGTGCAGGGGCTTCAGGCAATACACAAATTCTGTGCGTTGGCGAATCCTTTGGATCTTTCTATGGACAAAGATTCACGGGCATTGTAAATGGAGCAGAGACTTTTGCTTCAGCAAATCCTGAAATTCTTGGCAAAGCCTTACCAGATGTGATTATGGGCTTGACCAATAATTTAAGGTTTAGAAACTGGGATTTGTCTATTGTATTCAGAAGTCAGATTGGAAACAGTTTGTACAACAATACCCGCGCTGAGATGAGCCAGGGAAACCGCTTACCGGGCCAAAATACCAACATCGAAGGAGCCGAATTTCACAAGGCTGGCGGCGGCGGAATCGTTTATCCTTCCTCCCGCTGGGTAGAAGATGCCTCTTTCCTTCGCCTTGATAATATGACTTTAGGATACAACATTAAAGGGTTGCCGAGTGTTATTAAAACTGCCCGATTATACATTACCGGCCAAAATCTTTTTGTCATTACCAGCTACTCAGGCTATGACCCCGAAGTGAATAATGTTGCCGGAAGTGGAGGCATTAAATCATTGGGCGTTGATTACAGTTCTTATCCTCATGCAAGGACACTGCTTTTTGGAATTAATGTTAACTTTTAAAAGACATTATTATGAAAAAAATAGTTTCAATACTGATTCTTGCGTTTACTTTCACGTATTGCACCGACCTTGAAATAGCACCCAACAGCCTACTAACTGATCAGACGACGTACAAATCAAAAAGTGAATTTATAAATGGATTGGCTGGCGTATATTCTTCCCTAGGCAACTGGTCCGAGGTGGTCTACAAAATTGGGGGCTCGACGGATGAAATGATTTTTCCAGCTCGTGGTGCAGATTGGAAGGGAGACCTTCAACCTCTGTTTGCCCATACCTGGTTACCAACCAATGGTGAAATTGCAGGCATCTATTCTGGACTTTCACGAAACATTGCCGTATCCAATACTTTTATTGATGCAATTGATGGCAGTAGTTTTAAAGACGACAGCGACATCAAGGTGATGAGAGGGGAAGCCAGGTTTGTCAGGGCTTTTGCCTACTTCCTGATGCTTGATCTTTATGGGAATGTCCCATTGGTAACGAGTTCTGCTTATGATCCCAATATTTTGCCTAAACAAAATACCAGGGCAGAGCTCTTTAATTTCGTAGAAAGTGAAGCCAAAGATTTGATTGCCGGTGCACTTCCGGCCACTAACGATTATGGACGGGTTGATAAATATGCCGCCGAAACATTGTTGGCAAAATTATACCTGAACGCGGGAGTATACCTGGGAGGGGCTAATACTCACCTGGCTGATGTGGTTACGGCAACTGGTGATATCATGATCAACAGTCCCTATCACTTAGACCCAAGTTTCCACCATGTTTTTGCCTGGGACAATGGAGTAAACAATGTGGAAAACATTTTCACTATGGTAGCTGACAGCAAAAACACTGCTGCCGAGAATATCAGTTACCTGTTTTCAATTACTGATTTAACGGCTAAATATGGTCCGAAGGCAGACGGTTGGGACGGGGCTGCTACCTTGCCAACTTTCTATAAATCATTTGAAGCGAATGATATTCGCCGCGATATGTGGATTGCCGGTCCTCAAGTTGGAACAGATGGAAGCTCTATTACGGCTAAGGATGACAAGGGCGTTACCCGGCAATTGGATTATGTGGCTGACTTCACAGCAACTGATCCTGTTAACAATGCTGACCACTGGGATGGTGTTCGAGGAGGCAAGTATTTGATGGATGGGATCGGTGGAACGATGGTCAATCGTAGCTTGAATAACGATATGCCCATATTCCGTTTTGCCGACGTACTGATGATGCGCGCTGAGGCCTTATATCACCAAAATGCAGGTAGTGCAGAGGCATTAACGCTGGTGAACCAAGTCCGAAACCGTGGCGGCAATCCGGTTGCGCCATTTACAAGTTTGACAGATGACAATTTACTGGCCGAACGAGGTCGTGAATTTGCATGGGAAGGTTGGAGAAGAAATGACTTAATTCGTTTTGGCAAGTATAACGATGCATGGGATTATAAAGCTGCAAGTGCCGACTTTCATAATCTATTTCCAATCCCAATAGCACAAATTCAGTCCAATCCCAATTTAAAACAGAATCCAGGATATTAATAACAACGATGAAATCAATTACCGGCATTCTATGTTTGTTAATGTTTTCGTGGAATAACATTTCATGTGGTCAGACCACTAAATTCCAACTTTATGAGGCAAGCAAAAACTTGCCTCATATTTTTGGCAAACCACAAAATTCCAATTATCTATATGTAACTGCAGGCAACAGGCTTTACTGTATTGGTAACCAGAAAGGGGAATTCCCTCAAGTTGGATTTCATGTTCCTGGAGAAATGGGTGGTATTTGGCAACAGCCCATTAAATTGTTGGATGGCTTTAAACTTACTTTAATAAATTCAAAGACCGGACTTCCCTATACAAGTGTATGTGACAGTTTTGTCACCTGCTCAATGGCGACAAAATTTCACTATCAACTTTCAAGTGAAACTGTTGGGATTACGCAAACCCAGTTTGTACCTGATAATCTCCCTGTTTTGGTTGTAGAATACACTATCCGAAACAACTCCATTGAAAATAAAGATTTCGATCTTGAATTGACTACTGATATCAACCTGATGCCGGTTTGGTTAGGCGAAAGAGGGGGTATGATTGATTCTCAGGACTCACTGGCTTCATTTGATAAGAAACGAGCCATCCTTTACTTCCGAGACAAAAGTAATACATGGTATACAGGCATTGGATTTGAAAATGATCCCGTTCAGTTCAAAGGATTGAAAAAAACAGCCTATAAAGGCAAAGGGGTAACTGGTATAACTATTTTGCCCTGTCAGCTACCTGCAGGTAAGTCCTTTAACTTTAGGTTCTATATTTCAGGTTCCCTATCAGGGATTGGTGAAATCGACCAAAATATATCGGCTGTACGTTCCAAACTTCTGGATTTGTTTTATAGGAAGGAAAACAGGTACGCTGCTATAGCCAAAACCGCTGAAATCATTGTACCTGATCAACTGTTGCAGACTGCTTACAATTGGGGAAAATACGCCACAGACTGGCTCGTGCGCGATGTTCCTTCCCTGGGCCATGGATTAAGTGCCGGATTACCCGACTATCCCTGGTTCTTCAGCAATGACCAGGCAAGTACCTTTATGGCCCTTACCGGCATCGTATCCCCCACCCTGTTCTACGATTCTTACTCTATGCTAAAGCGGATTTCCGACCAGGTTAATGATAGCTGTGGCAGAATCATTCACGAAGTCTCTTCCAATGGAGTAGTCTACGACAAGGGGCGCATGGAAGAGTCACAATTGCATATCATTGCCGCCTGGCAAATATTCAAATGGACAGGGGATCTGCAATTTCTAAAAGAGAATTATGCTTTTGCCAAAAGAACCTGGAAATGGTTACAGCAACACGATACCAACAACAATGGCTACATTGAAGGATACGGTGGTGTTGAAATAGAAGGTCTCAATGAAGAAATGCTTGACGTACAGGTAAATACTTACCTGTTTCTTGACATCCTAAGCCAGATGGCTTCCCTTTTCAATGAAAAGGAGGATGCATCAAAATATGCTAAAAAAGCCGCAACCTTGAAGGATAATATCAACAAAGACTGGTGGATTGATAATGAGAATCGGTATGCTGATTTTATTACCACAAAAGAGAAGGCGTTGAAGATTATCGATGATGCATTGGCTAAAAGGGTAAAAAAAGGAAGAAATGACTGGGCAGAGGTTAAACTCAATCAACTGAAGGATAGCATCAATAACAACACTTACCCGTATAAGGGTTATGTAGTTTATTACAATTCTTCGGGTATGCAACCCATGCTGGATGGAATGACTGATACCACAAGGGCAATCCATATGTTAAAAAGTGCCTCGTTCTTCAATAACAAGTTTGGCACCTATATCGCAGGCATTGAAAGACCCGATAATATTACTTTAGATGAAGGAAAATTTAAGAAAGATACCGCTTTTAACTATAACGGAGCCGTGATGCCTGCTGCTACTGCAGGATTGGCCTTGGCGGCCGCTCGTTATGGGATGCCTGATACTTCATTAATTTATATCCACAAGATCCTTAACTCCTTCAGTTATGCCACTCCCGGCACTATGTATGAAATATCACCCGACTATGGCATGTTTGTACAGGCATGGAATGTCACCGGGATAAATATTCCACTTATTCAATATTTTTTTGGAATTCAGCCTGATGCTTATAAAAAAGAAATAAATTTACATATACAAATGCCAACAGCCTGGGATCATGCCACACTCAATAATCTGATTGTTGGAAATACCAGGCTTTCGGTACAGTACACCAAGATACAAAACAGGGTGAAATGCATCATCCGGTCAACAGAACCCGGTTGGAAGATTCATTTTGTGGTGGACAAAAACAGCAGTAATATTGTGTTGAACAATGAAACAACCAAATCATATCAGCAAAGGATTGAATTAACAGGACTTGATAATACCATACAATATACGATAAAGTAACCGAAGAATCGCCACTATGGTGTCACAAGGAATTTCACCACAGATTACACAGATAGACACAGATTATTCTTATTTTTATA
>DMFR01000141.1:0-9325 GCA_003450125.1 Prolixibacteraceae bacterium
CATCTACCGGGCTTTCCTCATTCTCACCGGTACCCTTATCTTTTACTCCATTGGCGACACCTGCCACCTTGTAATAATTATATCCGTGATACTTTCCTTGCCCATTGATGAGTAAGTGTTCCTTCTCATAAACCATGTTCTGCCTGTCGTATTCGCCCATCTCAAAATCAGGTGTTAGCTGTATGGCATAAGTAGGGCAGGCTTCCTCGCAGAACCCGCAATAGATGCAACGCGAGAAGTTGATCCTGAAAAATTCAGGATACCTCCTTCCTGATGCATCTTCAGTTGCCTGCAAGGAGATACAATCCACAGGACAGGCAGCAGCACAAAGGTTACAAGCCACACATCTCTCTTGTCCATCAGGATCACGGCTTAAAATGATCCTACCCCTATAGCGTGGCGGCAGGTAGGGCTTTTCCTCCGGATACAATACCGTTTCACGCTTATGGAAGGCATGTAAAAATATTAACCAAATACTTCTTAATACGCTGAACATGTGCTCTCCTTTCCTTTTCGTGAGCCTCCATAAGAAGAGAACTCATAAATATTTTATCTGAATGCAATCAAAATTGCCCCCGTAACCAAAATATTAATCAATACCAACGGCAGCAATACTTTCCAACCCATATTCATCAATTGATCGTACCGCAACCTTGGCAGAGATGCCCTGAGTAAAATAAAGAAACAGATAAAAACGAACGTCTTTAGAAAAAACCATACTATAGGGGGCAGAAAAGACGGCCCCAGCCATCCTCCAAAGAACAGGATGGTGATCAATGATGAGATCAGGGTGACACCCAGATATTCACCCACGAAAAACATCCCGAATTTCATCCCTGAATACTCGGAATGAAATCCTGCAATCAGTTCCCCTTCTGCTTCAGGAATATCGAATGGCAGCCTGTGTGTTTCCGCGATCCCTGCAATCAGGAATACCACAAAGCCTAAAAACTGTGGAAAAATAAACCATCCATGCTGCTGTGCTTCCACTATTTCACGAAGATTAAAACTATCGGACATCATCACCACTCCCATGAGTGATAATCCCATGAATACCTCATAGGTAAGCATCTGTGCCGAGGCCCTCATAGCCCCCAACAAAGAGTATTTATTATTTGAGGCCCATCCGCCAAGTACGATACTATAAACGCCCAGGGATGAATTCCCCAGGAAAAAGAGCAATGCGATATTCGAATCGAACACATTGAACCCAGGGGCAAAAGGAACTACCCCAAAAGTGAGCAGGATGGTAAAGATCAATATACCCGGTGCAAGTACAAATACCGCCTTATCGGCAAAGGGCGGAATCCAGTCTTCCTTCATGAAGATCTTTAGCATATCGGCCAACACCTGCCCAAGTCCAAAGGGACCTACACGGTTGGGACCATACCTGTCCTGCCAAAGGGCAAGAAGCCTGCGCTCGACATAGATCAAACCTGCGGCTATGGTTAGCACAATCAGTAATACCCCGGCTATGATGAAAACATACTTCATACTTTTAAATTTTAACACATAGGAACATAGGACACATAGTTTAAAATTTTTCTATGTGAACTATGTAAATTATGTGCCCTATGTTCCTATGTGTTTATTTTTCATCTGTTTATATTATTGTGACAATTCTCCAAAATCAGGCAATTCAACATATGCCATTCCAGGCAGGTTAACCAACAAACCAACCACACCTTCTGCAAGGCTATCATCAATCCGAAGAGACACCTCCATTGATACTTGACCAATCTTCAGGGTTAACAACCCATTATTATTGGGGCTCATTGCCTGAGCATCTTTCCTGTTCATCAGCACAAAAGGTGCAGGAGTTCTTTCTGCAATGGCAGGAGCCATGGAACTTAATTCCTCAGATCCAAAGATCCTATAAACGGGAAGGATCAACCATTTGCCTTTTGGAATCAGAGTTGTAGCTGTATCATTCCCAAAGAAGGAAATTTGCACCTTCTCCTTTTGCTCAATCAGTCGGATACCCGGATCACCTCCTTTCATTGAACCATTGGGCTCATCCAGGTAGAAGTTCATGGCCTGATAAGAATTCCATCCCGGCTTCCAATAATAGGGAACAAGGGAGGAAGGTGGAACCTGATCAGCTCCTTCCATACTGAACACCAGGGGTGAATCCACATCAAAGGGAGGCTTGGGTTCACTTACTTCAATATTGGCATTCATGGAGGTACGTCCGCTGAACCTACTGGTCTGTCTCTTTATTTTCAGGTTCAGAATCCTGAAATCCGCTTCCGGCAAATGGCCACTTATCTTTGCAAACTCAGGAATTGCATCGGTCATTGCAGATACCACCTGATCGAAAATAAGCCATGAAGCACCCTCCTTTTTACCGGTCATTTTCATCATATCCCGGATCCTACGCCAGCTTTCAATAATTGACCCTTCCGATGGAAAAACCTTGTAAAAACGTTGTGCCCTGCCCTCATTATTGACCAACGTACCTTCCGACTCTGCATAATTACCAACTGGAACTAAAAGGTCTGCTTTTAATGTAGTCTCATTGATGAAATGGTCCAATACAATCACCTTTTTGCAGTTTGACAGAAAACGGTCTATGGTTTGTTTTTCAGCCCTTCTATACAGGTCATTTTCAAGAATGACCACAGTATCTGCTTCAACCCTTTGTACCAAATCAATGGCCTCAGCAAGAGGTTTACCTTCCATCATTCCCAATCCCAGGGAGTTGCATTCAGGAAATAAAATACTCAGATTGGCTTTTTTACCTGCCACAGAAAGCGCCCATGCAACGTTGGCTGCCGCTTTTAATATGTCCACGGAACCACCATGTATGCCTGTTACGATCACAGGATTGTTGGAATGCAACAAAGCATCTGCAATTTGTCCAGCCAGTTTCTTTTGTTCTTCATCAAGTCCTTTTACCTCATTGGCAGGATTACCAATCAGTGAAGCTACTGCAAACCCAAGTCTTGCAATATGGTCGGGAGAAGCATTGTAAGTCCTTTCTGCCAGCTCGTCCAGCTTGGTTTGAAAGGGAATTGCCGAGAAGATTGGGCTTTTTTGATCTTGTATAGTGGTTCGAAGGGCCGAGTCATGCCATTGCTGGATACCCGATTTAACGGCCTCCCCAATAGGTACAGTTCTTGCAGCCTGCCTGATGGCAAGGGCTACCATGGGTGCAGTATTGGTGATATCTTCTCCCAGAATAAAAACAGCATCTGCTTTTTCAATTTCCTTTAAAGAGGGAGAATGGGCAGGTCCTTCCTTTAAAATCTGCATGGACAGCTGTACAAGGGCCTGTTCCTTCTTTGAAAGTCCAAAGTAAAAATTTTCCTTCCCTACCAAAGTTAACAAGGCGAAGTTAGCTTCCAGTGTAGCCCTGGGCGAACCAATGCCTATTATCCTTTTTGACCCTTTAAGCGCTTCGGATAAATATACAGATAGTGTTTCTTCAGAAACTTCCTCCATCTTTTTCTCATCCGGAACACGTATCTGTGGCTTAAAAATATGCTTTTGATCATTTACAAATTCATAGCCAAACCTGCCCCGGTCGCAAAGAAAATAACCATTCACAGCGCCATTGTAACGGCTCATGACCCTTCGCAACATCCCATACCGCTCTCCTGCAATGGTATTGCATCCCACGGCACAATGAACACAAAGGGAGGGTGCGTTGGTCAAATCCCATTTGCGGGTATAATGCTTTTTTGAGGTCTTATCGGTAAATACACCTGTGGGACATACTTCCACGAGGTTTCCGCTGAATTCATTTTCCAGCACTCCCTCCTCATGCCTTCCAAAATAGACATGGTCATGGACTGCAAAAACATCCAGATCAGTTCCACCGGCATAATTCCTGTAAAACCTTACGCAACGGTAACACTGAATACATCGGTTCATTTCATGATTGATGAATGGGCCCAGGTATTGATTTCTATAAGTTCGTTTTCTAAATACGTTGCGTCTGTAATCATGTCCTGTCATGACTGTCATATCCTGAAGGTGACATTCTCCCCCTTCATCACACACAGGACAGTCATGCGGATGATTAAGCATCAGGCTTTCAATGATAGAGGTACGGAATGCCTTTGCCTCTGGATCATTGACGGAAATGATCATTCCTTCTGCAACAGGCTCCATACACGACATGATGATGCGCCCCTTGGTATCATTGGCATCTTTGTATCTTTTGACAGCACACTGACGGCAAGCTCCTACAGATCCCATGGCAGGATGATAGCAAAAGTAAGGCAGGTCCATTCCAAGAGACAGACAAGCTTCCAGTAGATTTTTACCGGAACTGACCTCATAGCTGATCCCGTCAACCTGAATATTTAGTTTCTTTTCTTCCATGGACATTGTTTTTCATTGATATGCCTCATAAAATCATCATGGAAATATTTAAGTCCGCTTTGCAGTGGCTCCATTGCTCCGGGAGCATGGGCACAAAACGTATTGCCCGGCCCCAGATACTTTGTATGGTGTCTGAGTATTTCAAGATCCTCTTCCCTGCCTGTTCCCTGTTCGATGGACAGGAGTATTTTTTCAACCCATGGAAGACCTTCCCGGCATGGAGTACACCAGCCGCAGCTTTCAAGGGCAAAGAAGCGTTCTATATTGTGCAGGAAGGCCACGGGACAGGTCTGATCATCCAGGATGATCATCGTAGCTGTTCCCAAACGGCTTCCAATAGGGGGAAGAGAGGCATAATCCATCTTCACATCCAATTGCTCTGCAGGAACAAAATCGGTAGAAGCCCCTCCTGGAATCACTGCCCTTAAACGGTATCCATCTGACATTCCACCGGCATATTCATCTATTACCTGTCGCATGGGAATACCAAGAGGCAATTCCCATAGGCCCGGAGATTTTACCCGACCGCTCACCCCAAAAAGCTTTGTTCCCCCTTCGCCCGTAATACTGAGCGCCTTAAACCAGTCCACCCCCTTTTCTACGATATGTGATATCCATGAAAGGGTCTCCACATTGTTTACAACTGTTGGTTTACCAAACAGTCCACTCACGGCAGGGAATGGTGGTTTAGCCCTTGGAATAGCCCTTTTTCCTTCCAATGAATTGATCAGGGCGGTTTCTTCCCCGCAGATATACCGTCCTGCGCTTGTATGGATATAGAGGTCAAGATTAAAACCTGTACCCATGATGTTTTTGCCCAGGTAACCGGCTTCATAAGCCTCTTCAATGGCATTCCGAAGCACAAGCTCAGATTTCTTATAGGCCCAGCGAAGGAAGATATAGGCCTTATCTGCCTGTATGGCAAAGGAGGTAATGATCATCCCTGCAATTAGCTGGTGCGGGTTCCCTTCCATCAGGTACCTGTCCTTAAAGGTCCCCGGCTCCATTTCATCGGCATTACAAATGAGATACTTTTGTTTTGGGGCACCATCCCCAAGAGGTACAAAGCTCCATTTAAGGCCTGTGGGAAATCCGGCGCCCCCTCTGCCCAATAGATTGGAAGACTTCACTAGGCCGGTAATATCCGTTGGAGCCATTGATTTCAGTGCCTTCTGGACGCCATTATATCCCCCTACCTTTAAATATTCCTTCAAGGTGAGCGCAGTGCCCTGTCTAATATGTTCTGTTAACGGCCTTTCCATCTATTGATATCTTTTAAGTAATTCATCAATCTTTTCTTCCGTCAAAAGGCTGAAAAGTTCTTCGTTGATCATCATCGAGGGCGCCATATGGCAATCACCAAGACATGAAATAGGAAGCAAGGTAAATCGCCCGTCAGTAGTCGTACCGCCAAAACGAATACCCAGCTTTTGTGAAATGTATTCATACAGGTTCTCATATCCCATAATCATGCAACTCATTCCATCACAGATCAGGATCACATGTCGGCCTACCGGCTGGCGATAAATACGGCTGTAGAAAGTAGCCACACTATCCACCTCATGAACCGACATTTTAAGAAAACCGGCAATATCCTGAATGGAATCATCCGATACCCAGCCACGATGATGCTGCACAATTTTCAAAGCATCCACACATACTGCCTGCAAATGAGGGTATGCCTTTGATTCTTCGAGTATCTCCTGTTTTTCTTGTTCGCTCAACATCGTTTCAAGTATTAATTTATCGGTCGAGATCTGCCAGTACAAAATCCATCGCTCCCAATATGGCCAGCAAGTCAGGTATGGTATAACTTTTACTGATCAATGGGACCATCTGCATATGCGGGAATGAAGGGGTACGTATTCTTGTCCGGTAGGAAGAGGTTCCGCCATCACTTACCAGGTAATAGCCATTGCTCCCTTTAGCCCCTTCAATGGGCACCATTGCTTCACCCGCCGGGATAACAGGCCCCCAGGTGACACTCAGAAAATGGGTGATGAGGGTTTCTATATCGTACATCGTTTTTTCTTTTCTAGGTGGTGTGGTCAACGGATGATCTGATTTATAATGTCCCGCAGGCATCTGATTGATGCATTGCTGAATAATGCGAAGGCTTTGGCGCATCTCTTCCATCCGTAACAGTGAACGGTCATAACAATCCCCGTTCTTTCCCAATGGAATCTCGAACTCAAATTGATCGATTCCCGAATAAGGACGTTTCTTGCGGTAATCAAAGTTGTAGCCTGTTGCCCGTAACCCGGGACCGGTAACTCCCCATTCAATGGCCTCTTCAGTGGTATAGGCCCCGATTCCAACAGTACGCGCCTTAAATATGCTGTTTCGCATAACGACCTTATCATATTCCATCAACCGCTTTGGAAGATAATTGACAAAGTCCTGCATCGGTTTCTCCCATCCAATGGGCAGATCATCAGCTACCCCACCTATGCGGAACCAGTTGGGGTGCATTCTACCCCCCGTGATGGCCGATACAATGTCAAAAGCATGTTCCCTGTCATTAAATGCAAAGAAGACAGGGGAAAGCTGTCCCAAGTCCTGGGCATAGGTACCTAACCAAACCAAATGGCTGATGATGCGAAACAGTTCGGTCATCATGATCCTGATGACTTTCGCCCTGTCAGGAATTTCAATTCCTGCCATTTTCTCCACCGATAATAAGTAGGGAAGGTTGTTCATCACCCCCGACAAATAGTCGATACGATCAGTATAAGGTATATATTTATGCCATGTTTGGCGTTCTCCCATCTTCTCTGCTCCCCTATGGTGGAACCCGATGTCAGGAACCACGTTCACAATATCCTCACCATCCAGCTGCAAAACCAACCTTAAAAGACCATGGGTGCCAGGATGCTGAGGCCCGATATTGAGGAACATGAAATCCGTATTTTCGCTATGGCTTTTTAAACCCCAATCTTCCGGTTTGAATTGAAGGTCTGCCTCTTCAAGCTCACGCATCTGATCGGTGAGTACAAAAGGCCCCAGTTCTGTTGCCCGTGCCGGATGTTCCTTACGCAGAGGATGTCCTATCCAGGATGCAGGCATTAGGATTCTGCGTAAATTAGGATGGCCCGTAAAAGTAATGCCAAACATATCATAGACCTCCCGTTCGTACCAATTGGCCATGGGCCAAATGCTCGTGATACTGAATACTGAAGGAAATTCTCCCGTGGCTGGAGTCTTGATCCGGATATCTTCATTGCCATCCAGTGAAGTCAGATGATAGACTACCGTGAAATCTGCAGCTGGCTGACCATTCCGCTTTGTCCTTTTGCGTTCATCTATGCCGCAAAGGTCGTACAACAAGTGATAAGGATGGGGCTGCTTATTCTTGAGGAATCTCAGAACTTCCCTGATATGCTCTTGTCCCACCCATAGTGTAGGAGTAGCATCGGCAGTATGCTGTTCTGAGAGAATGGAATTCTCCCCGAATTTGCCTTTCAATAGATTTGATATTGACTGTTGATCATCCATTTCAAACCACTTTCAATGATTACTAAGGTTTATATTTCATTCATCGGCCGTATATTTCCCATCTTCATTCGTTCTTCTGTCTTTATATCTCTTTGACTTGGCCTTTCCTGCCGTTTAATGATTCCTTGTGGCCCAATGGCCCAGCTAAGGGGCCTTTTTTCTATGCCTATCGATTCGCGCAATAACAGCAGTCCTTCCAGAAAAGCATCAGGACGTGGTGGGCAACCAGACACATAAACATCAACGGGTAAAAATTTATCAATCCCTTGCACCACACTATAAATATCATACATGCCTCCCGAGTTGGCACATGAGCCCATTGAAATAACCCACCTGGGCGCCATCATTTGCTCATGCAGCCTTTTGATGATGGGGGCCATCTTGATAAACACCGTTCCTGCAATGACCATCATATCTGCTTCCCTTGGCGTTCCCCTGATCACTTCTCCTCCAAAGCGGGCAATATCATACCGGCTGGTAATGGAAGTAGCCATCTCCACAAAACAGCAGGACAGTCCGAAGGCAAAGGGCCATATAGAATTTTTTCTGCCCCAAGAAATCATATCATCCAACCGTGTTAATACCACTGTCTGCTTCAAGGCATCATCCAGAGAACCTATTTCTGAAGGGTTAGGCATGCTATTGGTCTTCTGAAAGCTATATCTCATTTGTTTATAGGATTTAAACACTTAGGTAGAAAGGGCATATAGTTTTATTATTCAATATTGACTTTATACCTATGTGTTTATTGTTCATTTTTCATTTTCTTCTATTTTTAGCCTGTAGGATTTTTTTACCATCCGGACCGAAATTCAAAGCCCCGATTCCCAATTCATAGATCAATACCACCACGAAAACGAGAATAAAGACCGTCACTCCCATATAGCCTGCAAATCCAAGTTCCCTGAAGGAGACCGCCCATACCATGATAAAGGCTGCATCCAGATCAAATATGACGAAAAACATGGCAATGAGATAAAAATGGGAGGAGAAGCGCAACCGTGCTCCACCGGTAGGCCTAATGCCTGATTCAAAAGGGTCATCTGTGGCCTTTTCCTTGTGGCGTTCACCTAGGAAAAAGGACAAGCCAATCATAATCGCAACGATTCCAAAGGCAGCAACAGTGTATACTAAAAACGGCCAGAAATAAATCGGTTCTTCTAAAAGGATCATCAATTGGGTGGTCTGTTCCATATCAAAAGTCCTCAGATGTATGATTGTATTAAAAATACAACAAAAAAAAGACATAAAAGTTATGGTATAGATAAATTTATTCAACAAAAATTATTATTCTGTCCAATTCCTGAATCCCAATACAGGTTTACTCCTTGTCTATTTTGAAAACTATTCCCCTTATTAACACTCCTGAAGAAACGATCTACTATGGGAGGCTATCTGAAAATCCATGAAACATAGAATGTATGTTTTGATATATGTTACTTCTATGATTTGGTTATCTATCCTCAATGTTTGCTCCAGTGTTTCTGTAAGCTTTCTGTAA
>DMFR01000141.1:9578-10027 GCA_003450125.1 Prolixibacteraceae bacterium
ACTGGAGCAAACATTGAGGATAGGCGATCCGAAAGTAGGTCAAGCAAGAAAATATCCTCTGGTGGAGGTAAATTGGAACCACACCTGAAAGAAAGGCATGGAAAGTTGATTGAGATTGATTTGGCACAACAATTGGTGCTATATATTGTATCTTTGATCAGATATATCCTTTTAATCTAATACTATATGAAACGACTATTTTTAACCCTGGCATCGACTGCCATCCTGATTTCCGCCTGTGGCAATCAAAACAAAGGGGTCAAGCAAGATAATGGAAAGGAAGCTTCAACCAGCAATACGACCGTAGAGGCTTCGGCAACCAAGGGTTCTGAACTTCTAACCCGCGATGAATTTATTCAGAAGGTGTGGGATTTTACCAAGTCGCCCAACGATTGGAAGTACCTTGGCAGCAAGCCTGCCATCATTGACTTCTACGCCGACTGGTGTGG
>DMFR01000141.1:10144-10397 GCA_003450125.1 Prolixibacteraceae bacterium
GACTTCTACGCCGACTGGTGTGGCCCTTGTAAAATTGCAAGCCCGATACTCGAAGAAATCAGAAGTGAATACGAGGGGAAAATTGTGATCTACAAGATCAATACCGACCAGGAACGCGAACTGTCACAGGTTTTTGGAATTACAGGCATCCCGGCTTTCCTGTATATTCCGGCCAACGGGAAACCGACCATGATGGCCGGTATCGGCCAGTCGAAGGAAGAAACCAAGAAAATGTTCGTGGATAATATAGAGA
>DMFR01000355.1 GCA_003450125.1 Prolixibacteraceae bacterium
TCTCAGCCAGTTGGAAACTGCTTGGCGGTTATCAGAAACGATGAACCTCTGTTGATCCCGGGTATGGTTGATGTTGCCCAATTCGATGAAAACGGAAGTAGGATGTGAATTCTTGATCACGTATAGGTTTCGCTCTGTAACAGAACCGCTGTATCCCCTGTTGGGTTGGTGTACGGCATACCTGAGGCCAAAAGTTTCCTTCAGGATATCGGCAAGCTTTTCTCCGGCTTTACTGCCCTTTTTGTGATAGAAGAAAACATCAATATTTTCTTTCTTATCTCTGGAATCGACATGGATGACCACCAGCCGTTGAAACTTACCTTTATTTTGATCATACAATTTATTGACCGCATCAGTGCTTTGATGAAGGCGGGCTACCTGGCTAAGGGGAATAGGCTGGTCTGGAAAACAAACTTCATCCTTATCTGGTAATAGGAACGATTCATCACGGATGCCATCGTTGGGATCGCGGATAATCATATAGACTGTCGCTCC
The DNA here is from genome assembly GCA_003450125.1 of Prolixibacteraceae bacterium. Lineage (GTDB taxonomy): Bacteria > Bacteroidota > Bacteroidia > Bacteroidales > Prolixibacteraceae > Aquipluma. Next base: position 496 of record DMFR01000355.1, read on the forward strand.
ACACTCGGTAAGGTTGCGGGCCAACCGCAAAGTTACATCATAGGCATATTCATCTTCACAAAGCATGTGTCCGGCTAAAAAACCAATGGCTCCCGGGTCAGGCCCTCCGTGTCCGCTCATTAAATAATAAACAGTTCCGGCAAGGGCCTTGCTTTTTAGCGTAATTTCCTTGTAGTTTTTTCCATATATTTCATATACTTTCTTCGACGAAATGACCTCTTCAACAGCCGTGGCTTCTTTAACTGGAAATGCTTCCTTGACCGGAACGACTTCCTTTACTAATGTGTCATTCGGAATGACTGAATCCAATTTTGCTTTTTGAGGTAACCGGTATACCCTGTTTGTAATCAATGCATTTCCTTTCCCCAGTCTGGTTTTGTTTAGTTCGATAAAGAGGTCGAGATATTCACTGGGAGGGAGCCCGTTTTCTTTCAGTACGGTTTAGATACCATCTCCCTTTTTTGCTTTTATTTCCCGATATTCCTGAGAAAAAGAACTATTGCCATGAAAGATGAATGCAATTGCAATTATCAATGGATATGTTTTGCGACCAGAAAGCATTGGAAAAATATATAATAACATAAGCAATTTAATTTTATTCAATCAGACGATTGTAATGTTGATTTGTTTTTATCTTTATCGTTGTTCAGCAAATTAAATTTTCGGAATTACAATTTTAAATATACTTGAATGCATCGTTTAATCGTCTTTTTTTGTGCCATTTTATTTTTATTTTCCTGTAATCAGCATCTTATTGTACGCGAAGTAAATACAAAAAATATTTCCATTGATTCAAAGGTTGGCTCACTCGATTCAGTGGTGGAATCCATGGTTAAACCTTACCGGGATAGTATTAAAAAAGATTTGTCCACATTGGTTGCAGTCAGTTCATCTGCTCTTATAAAAGGTAAACCTGAGAGTAAACTGACCAATCTGGTTGCTGATATTCTGCTGAATTTTGGATCTTCTTATTGCCAGAAGCAAAATTTGAATACCAGCCCTGATGTCGCCTATGTCAATTATGGTGGATTAAGGGCCTCCTTGCCAAAAGGGGATATTACGGTTGAACATATTTTTGAATTGATGCCCTTTGAAAATGAAATTGTCCTGGTTAAAATAACAGGTGAATCTTTTGCCCTGATGGCTGCAAAGATTGCCGGTAGAGGAGGAGAGGGAGTTGCTGGAATGAAGCTGGGCATTAAAAACGGAAAGGTTTCAAGTTTAACTTGCGCAGGAAAGCCAATTGACCCTAAAGCGTTCTATTGGCTGGTTACCAGCGATTATGCTGCCAATGGCGGCGATCAGATGAGCATGTTTATGAACCCAATTGAAAAGATCAATACCAAAATTAAAATCAGGGATTTATTGATTCAAGCCATGGGGGACCGTTACAAAAGAGATGGAATTATTGATGTAAAAGTAGATGGGAGAATTTTCAATGAGCAATAGAAGAACTTTTATAAAACAGTCGATATTGGGTGGAGGCGCATTGATGACAATGCTACCCAATGAATTGCTGGCCTCGGGTGAATTGGTAAGACTTACGGTCATGCATACCAATGATCTGCATTGCCATATTGATCCCTTTCCGGAATCAAATGCTGAATATGCCGGGAGAGGTGGAATGGTAAGGCTGGCCTCATTGATAGAAAAAACCAGGGCCAATACTCCCAATATGCTGTTGCTTGATGCCGGGGATATGTTCCAGGGAACGCCTTATTTTAACTACTTTAAAGGCGATATAATGCTTAAACTCATGAGCCAGATGGGTTATGATGCCGGCACCATCGGCAACCATGAATTCGACAACGGACTGGAAGGCATCGCTTCGGCTTTTAAATTTGCCCGGTTCCCAATTGTATCAAGTAACTATGATTTTTCAGATACTCTACTTTCAGGAATGGTAACCGATCATGAGATTATACAAAAGGCAGGAATTAAAATCGGTATCTATGCCCTTGGAATTGAATTGAATGGATTGGTAGGTGCCTTGAATTTCGGCAAAACCAAATACCTCGATCCGCTGGAAACAGCGCTTAGAATGGAACGCCTGCTTAAAGTTGACCATTCCTGTGATCTGGTCATTTGTCTTTCCCATCTAGGGTTTAATTACGAGAATGATAAAATCAGCGATTCTACATTGGCTCCCCAGACCAAATATACTGACCTGATTATTGGCGGGCACACCCATACCTTTCTTGAAAAACCATTGGAACTGAAAAACAAAGATGGAAAGTTGATCTTGGTGAACCAGGCTGGCTGGGCCTCTTTAGTGGCCGGAAAAATTGAATTTATATTTGACCATAGAGGTAAAAACAAATCATTCGCAGCGGTGGTCAATAATTTGTAGATCAAACAGGCAGATGATCAGGAAAAAGCAATTGTTTCTATCGGTTATCTCTGGAGTCTTGCTCAGCTTACCGTGGAGTTCAAGTTCGTTTTCCTGGACTTTGTTTTTTGCCTTTGTTCCTTTGTTGATGGTTGAGGACCAATTGGTCAGTCAAAAGCAAAGTCAACGGAGCATTGTTTTGTTTTTCTATGCCATTGTTACATTCCTTGTTTGGAATGTGTTGTCAACCTGGTGGATAGCCTATGTGTCTTTGGGGGGAATGATCCTTATTACCGGCATCAATGCCTTTCTGATGGCCTGTGTATGGTGGCTGATGCATTTAATACGGAGAAGATTTGCCCTTCCAACCGGCTATTTTTCATGGATCGTTTTATGGCTCACTTTTGAATACCTTCATTTTCATTGGGCCATTCAATGGCCCTGGCTTACGCTGGGTAATGGGTTGGCCAATTCGGTACAACTGATCCAATGGTATGAATTTACAGGAGTCCTTGGAGGTTCACTTTGGGTGCTTTTGATAAATATCCTTCTCTTTTCACTGTATAAATGCTTTACCCAAAAACGGGTTAATCGGTCCCTTCAGCTATCAGCCCTCACTGTATTGCTTGTTGCAGGTCCTGTCTGCTGGTCATTGCACCGTTATGCTACTTACACTGAAAAAGGGAAAGCTGTTGAAATTGCCCTGTTACAACCCAATATTAATCCATACTCCGAGAAGTTTTCAGCAATAAGTTCAAAAGTGCAAACGCACCGGTTAATCTCTCTGGTCCAGACAATTGTAACCGATTCAACCCAATATGTGTTGGCTCCTGAAACGGCTCTTGCGTCCATGTGGGAAGAGGAAAACCTAAAACAAAATAAAGCCCTGGAAGCAATTGATTCATTGATTATTCAGTATCCGAAAATCAGGTTTGTCGCAGGAGCCATTACCCAAAAGCGATTGGGCGCAAACGAATCCATTTCCTATACTTCCCGTAAAACAGCTGATGGCAATCCTTACGAAGTTTTCAATTCTTCCCTGCTGATGGATCAATCACTCCAAGTGCAGATAGGCCATAAGAGTATCCTGGTCAGCGGGGTTGAAAAGATGCCTTTTGAGCAATACTTTTCTTTTTTAGGGGATAATGCCCTTCAGGTTGGAGGAATCAGCGGAAGCCTCTCTTCTGCCAATGAATCGACCGTTTTTGAAGGAGACCATGGAGATAAAATCGGATCAGTAATCTGTTTTGAATCTGCCTTCGGAGAATATGTGGCAAGTGCTGTCAAAAAGGGAGCAAGTTTGATTTTTATCATGACCAATGATAGCTGGTGGAAAGATTCGCCTGGTATCACGCAGCATTTCTCCTTTTCACGGCTGAGAGCCATTGAAACACGCCGTAGTATCGCCAGAAGTGCCAATACCGGAATTTCAGGCTTTATTAATCAGCGTGGGGATGTATTAAAAAAGACGGAAATCAATTCTTGTATTGCCATCCTTTCCCGAATTCAGATGAACAACGAAATTACTTTCTATGTCACCTATGGCGATTACCTGGGGCGGGTAAGTTGTTATTTGTCGGGCTTGATTTTAATTTACTTGCTGATCGGATACCTACGAAATAGGGGTGATGGCTTATAACTGATAATGGATGATATGTCCTATGGTCCTTATATTCTTTTATCTCGAGCAAAATGTCAAAATGTCAATATCGTCCATTGACATTTTGACGTTTTGACATTTTTAACCCATTGGGTTCATTAAGCAGAGGCCCAAACCGACCATATTCGATCGGAGCGCCATCCCCTCCAAGGACTACCGCCATTAATCAACCTGGGAATTGAACTCAAAAAAGTAATGATGATCTCAAAGGCATTCATGTCGGGATATTGCCCTGATTCATTAGATGATATCGAATGTGGTAAAGGGAAAATTAATTTATTACCGTATTCAATCCTCTATTTTAAAAGTATAGTGGATTGAATACTTAAATAATACATTCTCTTCCAGTTGTTTAATTTAGCTAAAGATTGATGATTTTTAATCCGTATCTTAGAGTCAATGATTTATAATCCCGCCAAAAAAGTACAGATTGCAAATCTTATCCAACGGTGTTTGAAATTATGACTAAGTACTTTTACTTCACCATGTATGCATAACAGTCACTGTTCAATACCTGGGTCATACTTACAGCGTCAACCAGCCTGAAATGAATATCGAATGTAGTCCCGGATGGAATTGCTGAAATATTTCTCCAAAGAATTTCGCTTCCATTTCCTTCCTCATCGGTGAGAATGGATTGTGGCGTTAATCCTTTTCCTAATGTAAGCCAGGCAGTACTTGTGCAGATACCATCAAAAGCGTCCACAGCCCGTTGAAGCAGGTACTCGTGATTTGGTTCAAGATTGCGTACCTTTGTGTCCAATGTTACGATTTTGGCAGCGCCACTATCCTGCCTGAATTTTATTAAACCTAACTGATCTTCATTTCCACGGAGAATGACCTCGAAATTGAAGGGTGGAACTTTTGGTTTCGGCATAACTATTTCCCCCACTTGTTGGCAAGAAAAACCAATAAATAAGAGAGTTGTAAATAAGAATGCTGATCGTAAATTCTTTGTTTCCATTTTGATCGAATTTAATTGTTTTTTAATTCGGTTCCTATTTTCATAAAGACTTATAACCTGATAAATCAGTTGTAGAAAGAGTTAGTATAACATGATCTTCAGCAAGACCGATGATATTCCCAGAGTTAGGAGCCCTGGCGGATCAGAGCAAATGTATTAATCGAAATACACCTCAACAGGTGACTTCGAAGGTGACAATGGGAGAGTTGATTTTTTATCGCAAACAATCCGGTGTTCAAAAAGTTTAAAAGTTTAAATATTTTTGAAATTTTTGCCTGTCTGAATTTATAATATTGGTTAGTAAGTGATTACATGCTTATGGATAGTCATTTGCCATTGCCTACGCGATTTGTAGGAAATGGAAGAAATATTGGACAAGAATATGAAAACCTTATTTTTACTTACCCAAACCTTAGGGCATAAAAAATCCGCACTAATTCGATTGTAAAAATCCCTAAATAAAAGGATTTGAGTGCCTGACTGATCAAACTTCCTACGGTAGATGAATCTACTCCCGCAAAGCGGTACTGGGCCTGTTTTAGCAGTCAAAAGCTTTCTCGGGTCAATTAAAAATGTTGAATTTTCCAAACGCAGAATTAATGCGGATAATATCTTTTGACATATGTGACAGAACGATTTGTTGATTCAAAGATAAGCCTTGCATTTGAAATTTGCAATTAAATTCACCGTTTTTATAACATGTCATCAATATCTGGCTGATTACCAGAATGCTTAGAAATCATATTTTTTAAAGTCCTAACTTTTTATAAAAAGGATCGTAAAAAAGACCCGAACATCTAAGGAACTCAGCATTAGGAGCATTAATTTATAACCCAAAAAAAACTTCAAAATACTTCCTGTTTTTATTCCATTTGGTTTGCAAAAGAAAAAACTAGTTCTATCTTTGCAACCGCATTCACAAAGGCAGAATGGGTGGTGAGTTTTGAAAAGGATTGCTACTGAAAATTGAAATTCTGGAATTAATTTAATTCTGTTACAATACCAAGGAGAGGTGGGTGAGTGGCTGAAACCACCGGTTTGCTAAACCGACGTACGGGTCATTCTGTACCGGGGGTTCGAATCCCCCCCTCTCCGCATTAAATATTTTACGTTCTATTGTTTTTCGGGGTATAGCGCAGTCCGGTTAGCGCACCTGGTTTGGGACCAGGGGGTCGTAGGTTCGAATCCTACTACCCCGACACAAAGGAAGTTTAATCCCAATCAAAAGCTTGTAAATCTACTGATTTACAAGCTTTTTTTATTAGAACCCGTCAGATCCTTCCATCATTCCCTGGCAAATACTGGATCAAGTGCAAAAGACGG
>DMFR01000209.1 GCA_003450125.1 Prolixibacteraceae bacterium
CTTAGTGTCTTGGCGTCTTAGTGGCCTATTTCTTTTTATTGTTTTTTCGGATTTGATTTTAGAGAGCTAAAAATGTGAAACCGTTAAAAACATTATTACATTTGTTTCCTCTCTAACTAAATAACTTCTGTCATGCCGCAGGTAAAGACTGATGTTGACTATGTTGAATGCCTGAAAAAGAATGACTTTACTGCCTTTGATGCGCTGTTTCATAAATATTCAGAAACACTGTATGCTTTTGCATTGAGTTTAACCCGCAATAAATTTGTCGCAAAAGATATTACCCAGCTTGTCTTTCTGAAAGTCTGGGAAAAACGAGCCCTGATCAATGAACATCTTTCTTTTAAATCCTTCCTTTTTTCGATAACTTATCATGAAACGATTTCCTGGCTTCGTAAAGAAAAGTCAGAGCAAAGGCGCATCAAGGAATTTGTGCATCAATCAGTCGTTCATACCAATGAAACTGAATACATCATTGAATACAAAAATATTGAGGGGATCGCGAATCAGATCATAGAGGAGATGCCTGAGAAAAGAAAAGAAATCTTTAGGCTTAGCCGGGAACAAGGATACTCCAACAAGGAGATTTCAGAAAAACTAAACATTTCAGTAAAAACGGTTGAAAATCAAATGACTTCGGCGCTGAAATCTCTGCGAAAAAAACTGGGTAGGCAAGAAATACTTGGGATGTTGTTCTATTTTTTGATGTTTCATCAACAATGATCAGGCAAAAAATAAATTCAGACTTGAGACTGCTGCGAAAAGTGAATAGAATTAGGATTGCCTTTACAGTACGAAGTCATTAAGTTTCAAATACGTAAAATAAATTTTAGAAATGGATCACATGAGGTTGTTGTGAAGAAGGAGAGGAAACAGATCAGCTTGGAGCTTTTAAGACCTTATCATCTTTCACTTAAACCTTAGTAACCAAGTCATTATCCACAATGGCCTAACCTTATTTACCTTATTTTGCCTTGAAGAATAAGGTAAATAAGGTTGAGGGATAGGGGGTTAATCTAAGTTACTAAGTTCCCCACGGTCTTTGAACCGAACCTCAAAATAAATAACCACATGGGTAGGGATCTATCCGGGTCTATTGTGTCACCGCTAAAGCGGCTTTATGGGGGGAGTTCTCCTATTTCTACCACAATGTCACCGCTACGCGGTTATTCAGGTGCGTAGCACTGACAATATGGTTTTGGCAATGATATTTGAATTTGTTATATAGTAGGTTTTTCCCCTTTTAGAGACTGATAATGTTTAGCTTTCACCTCTAGTCATTTTATTTTTCATAGGTGATAGGGGTAAATTGGCCTTGCTTTCGTAGTAGATTAAAAAAGCAATAATATTTTCATATGGAATTTGATCGAGTTAAGAATTTCCTGGAAGGAAAGGCAACAGAAATAGAATCTGAACAAATTCTGTCCTGGATGAAAGACCAGCAGAATGAAGAAGAATCGCGTAAAATTTTAGGCGAAATCTGGACTGGTTCGGATATCCGTTTATTGGGAACAAAACCCGATTTTAATCACATGCTCGATGAGTTGCATCATCAAATCAATCGCAATCAAGCTTCCTATTCAATTCCAGAAACCCAATCCATTCATCGAATGGCCGGTTTCTATCGTGTTTTCTCAAGGGTAGCAGCTGTTTTGATTTTACCGGTGATTGTATTGTCTGCTTATTTTTATATCATTCAAGTAAAAAATACTGCACAACTTGCACATATCTCCACCCGGGAGATTTATACCAAACCAGGAACACGTACAAAAATTGATTTGCCGGATGGTACTCAAGTATGGTTAAACGATGGTACCAATTTCCGTTATCCGGAACAATTCACAGGAAATCAACGTGAAGTGTTTGTCGATGGTGAAGCTTACTTTGAAGTAAAATCGGATGCCGGTCATCCCTTTGTAGTGAATAACCTAATGATGAAAACTGTGGTAACAGGTACCCATTTCAATATCAATGGTTATGTGGCTGATCATTTTTTTGAAGCAACATTGCTAAAGGGAAAGGTGAGTTTAGAAAAAGACAATCAGTCGATCATTCTAAATCCTGGAGAACAGGTACAATACGATACGGAAACCCAAAAAGTCATTCAGAAGAATGTTCATCCTGAAGATGCTATGGCCTGGATCAACGGAAAACTTATTTTCAAAGACGAGAAACTTGGTATGGCCATTAGGAAACTGGCAAGGTGGTACAATGTAGAAATCATTTTATCCGATCAGGAACTGAATAATTACCTGTTAACAGGAACTTTTCAGGATGAAAAGCTGGATCAGAGCTTGACGCTGATTTCTTTGGCCTTGCCTGTAAAATTTGTGTATAAAAAGAAAACTAAACTAACAGATATCCAAAGAATTATCTATATGGTAAAAAAATAAAAAAGAGGGCTGTCAGGAATTTCGCAGATTCACTGGCAGCCCAAATTAATATTAATAATTAATCGCTATAAATTTATGAAAAAAAAGTTGAAACTAATCATTCCCTGGAGATTGTCTCCTGGAATGAAAAAAACACTTCTGTACATGAAACTGACATTTGTGATTCTTTTTGCTGCAATTTTGCAAACCCTTGCAGGGGTGACCTATTCCCAAACGACTACTTTGTCGTTGAATCTGAAAAGAGCCCAGGTGCAAACCGTGCTTCAACAGATTGAGGACCAGACTGAGTTCTATTTTCTATACAGTAGTTCTAGGGTTGATGTTGACCGCACGGTTGATGTCGAAGTAAATAATGCACGGATAGACGATGTCTTGAATGTGTTATTTAATGGATCTGATGTGTCTTACAAAGTCGATGGAAGGCAAATTGTACTTTCCAAAAAAGATGAGTTTTCGAATTTGGAGAGTCAGCAACAAAAATCTATCTCTGGAAAAGTGACCGATGCTTCAGGCTTGCCTTTGCCGGGTGTTTCAGTGGTGATAAAAGGTACCACGAGAGGTGTTATTACCGGTTCGGATGGGAAATACAGTTTTTCCGTTCCAAAAGAAGATGCAACGCTTGTTTTCTCATTTATAGGCATGAAAATGCAGGAGATTCTGGTTGCTAACCAATCAGTTATCAATGTAACCATGATGGAAAACGTTGTAGGCCTGGATGAAGTGGTTGCCATCGGTTATGGTAGCAGAGCCAAGAAAGATATTACGACTGCTATTTCGACCATCAGCACGGGGGAAATCAGCAAATCAGTGGGTATGTCAGCAGAACAGTCGATGCAGGGACGTATGACCGGTGTTCAGGTTGAAAGTGGGGGTGGAAACCCAATGTCACGTCCAACGATTCGAATAAGGGGTGTCAATACCTGGGGAATTTCTACCCCTTTATATATTATTGATGGAGTTCCGGTTACAGAGTTTGGTGCTGGAATTGAAGGTCAGGAAGATGCCCGGGCAAAAGATATTCGCGGACCACTGAATATTATGGCTATGATTGATCCCAACGACATTGAGTCAATTTCAGTTTTAAAGGATGCATCTGCAGCGGCTATTTATGGAGTACGTGCTGCCAATGGTGTTATTTTGATCACTACAAAAAAAGGCAGAGGTGATAAACCTGTTGTGGAATTTAGTACAAGATTTGGTGTTCAGAATATTACACAGAAAACAGATGTAATGAATACCCAACAGTATACCAATTTCATTAGTGGAGTTTTAGCTTCTGATCCTACCATTGCCATAGATCCTCAAAATGTAGGGCGCTTTGATCCGACCAGCTCAAGATATCTGGGCAATAGCCCTACTTACGACTGGCAGGATGCAATCAAAAATAAAAATGCCTTGTCAAAAGACTACTCTGTACGTGTATCAGGAGGAACTGCCAAAACAGATTACTTTGTATCTGTTGGCTCTACAAATAACGAAGGAGCTTTCAAATATAATTATCTCGATCGTTTATCGGGATCATTTAAAATCAATACCCAGGTTAATAACTGGCTAAAGGTAGGTGGTACTTACCGCATCACTTCAGCAAAAGGACAAGATAACAATCCTGATATTGTTCAATCAGGAAACTTTCCCGCCTGGCAGAAAATTTATGATACGAATAATTATTTTGGTTATGCCCCTGTAGTAGAGGGAAGACAAGCTGATGGAACCTATTCAGCTGAAACACTTTATGGTAAAGGAACAAGAGTGAATATGCTGGGTAAGTCAGCCGCCAATGACAATCTGTACAAGTCGATGCGGAACATGGGAAATATTTATATTGAATTTCAACCAATCAAACATCTGAAGATAAAAGGTCAGATGAGCATGGATATTTATGATTTTACCCGTTTCCAATTCGAGGATAATGAAGGTTCTGTATTTGACTATACAGCAGGGGACGTTTACGCACCCACGGGTGGAAATTCAGTAGGTAGGTATGAAGAACGTGATGTTTTTAACAACAACTACATCAATGAAATAACGGTCAACTACAACAATACTTTCGGCAAACACAATTTCGATTTGGTATTAAATGGAAGTGATCAGCAATATGATTCAAAATATAAGACAGCTTCTACTCAGTGGATGCAATCCAGGTTGCCTTATATGCGCAGACTTGGAGGGGAGAGCAAATACCTTGGACTTGGAACAGATATGACCAATAGTGCCTTAGAGGGGTTGATGGGACGTGTCTCTTACAATTATAACTCAGTTTATTATTTTGATGTCACAGTACGTCATGACGGCAGTACACGATTTGCCCCGGAAAACAGATGGGGAACTTTTCCTTCAGCATCAGTAGCCTGGAGAATTTCACAGGAATCATTTATGAAAAATCTCTCTTTCATCGATGATATGAAATTGCGTGCAGGTTACGGTCAGCTGGGAAATCAGGAAGTAAGGAATATGGCTTACTTGTCTCCTATTGACAACCGTCCAGGTTTTGCATGGGGCGTTGATCCAACGAGGATTGGAATGGGAAACAAGTATCCTGCCGCTGCCGTTTATTCACTACCAAACCCAATACTACAATGGGAAAAAACATCGACTGTTAATATAGGGCTGGATGGTGTACTTTTAGATAACAAACTATCTATAACCGCTGATTACTTTAATAAATTAACAGATGGAATTCTTCAGACCATCACTTTGCCCCTTTCCGTAGGCTTAATAGACATGCCTGTTGCCAACATTGCTTCAGTTAGAAATACAGGATTGGAATTTTCAATGAATTACAACAATAATATTGGAGAATTTAAATACGCCATCGGAGCCAATATTTCTACAGTTAAAAATACGGTTGAGAAAACATCCAATGGAATCCCATTATTGAATGGACAGTCTGCCAATATAGAAGAAGGATATTCTATGAATTATATCAGAGGATATAAAGCGGGCGGTATCTTCCAGTCACAGGCAGAAGTGGATGCATGGAAAGCAAAATACACGGATAACTCTGATGGATATCAGTCTGCTAAAGTTGCCCCCGGCGACTACTACTTCCTTGATCAGAGAAGCGCACCTACCAAGGCAGGTACTTTTTACAAAGATTCCTTGGACAATAAAATTGATAATTACGATCAGGTCTATTTAGGAAAAACAATTCCTGGATACTATTATGGATTTAATTTGAATCTGGAATACAATAATCTTGATTTTAGCTGTCAATTTACGGGTGTTGGTGACGTTCAACGTGTCAATAATGTAAAATTGGCATTGTACAATGTAAGTACAACAGGTGGTAATCAATCAGTAGATGTATTGAATGCCTGGACTCCAACAAACCTTTCTACTACTCTGCCAAGAGCTATCAATGGCGACCCGGCGCAGAATTATCGTTTCTCAGACCGGTTTGTTGAAAGCGGTGCCTATTTAAGATTATCAAATGTTCAATTGGGCTATAGTCTTCCTAAACAGGTTTACAATTTTATGCGCAATAGTGTTTCGAATTGCCGTATTTATGCCGGAGCATCAAACCTCTACACCTTTACCAATTATACGGGATACGATCCGGAGAATGATTTCTATCCTACTCCGAAAACT
>DMFR01000050.1:0-6238 GCA_003450125.1 Prolixibacteraceae bacterium
AAATAATATATCGTTTAAATTGTATTTTAAAAGTCCTATTTTAGTAATATACAAAATTTAATAGCATGTATTCAATAAACGAACAAACTCAGACAACTTCGGCATCTTTTATCGAAGTGGGAATTCAGGAAAACGTGTCCATTACGGACATTGCAGTGGAGGATATGAAAAAAGATGGCACCGGAGGAAAAGTTCTACGTTTTCATTTTGAAAATAAGGTAGGAGAAACTTTCACCCACACCGAGTTTGAACCTAAAGAGAACGTTATGGGCGGTTCGTTCAAAGCCAAACGTGATCCCAAGAAACAGTACGAGCAGGATGTTCAGGCAACCATGTCTCGATTCAAACACCTTCTGGTTGCATTCATTCCGGCAGATAAGGTAGTGATCAAGGATGCAAAATCATGGACTGACCTTTTGACCAAGATAGTTAAGGTCTGTGGCGCAGCATATGAAGGAAGGTTGTTCCGTCTGAAGCTGGTTCTGAATTCAAAGGACTACCCTACTTTCCCCCGCTTTGTACGTGAAGGCTTTATCGAACCTATGGAGATCGAGAAAACTGCCATGAAGTTCGATGCCAAGTATGACCGGCTTGTTCCTAAGCAGGCTTCTAACGAGGATGAACTGGGTATGGGCACAACGGATGAAGTGGCGGATGAATTTGCCCCTGATTCTGCCACAGATACCGATGGGCAGCTTGCCCAGAACACTTTTGCCGAAGCACAGTTTGATGCTTTTGACGATTTGGTATCTGAACAGACTGATTCTTTTCAGCAGGCTGCCGAAGATGACGAACCATTTTAGTAGCAGCGTAATTCATTTGTAATAATGGCAAGGGGAAGCGTATTTCCCCTTGCCCTCTTACTTAAAACTCATGTACCATGTATTCACTACAAGAGGAAGTCACCAAGAAATACGTGTTGGATTATCTATCCCAGGAAGAAATCTTTGAATTCTATATTGGTAAGAAAGTAGTTATCGGGCAAAAGTATATCTCACCCCTTAGACGGGATAAGCATCCCACATGCGGGTTTAAATACAGCAGGACCGGCACGCTGTTTATGAAGGATTTCTCAGGGCATTTTTGGGGCAACTGCTTTGATTTTGTTATGCAGTTATATAATTTATCTTTTGGAGAAGCATTGGAGAAAATAGCTTCTGATTTCCAACTTTTATGTCTTGGAAGCAGTCGGGAGCAGAGATCAAGGGTAATGGACGAGGTCATGTACAGGCAAAAAACCAAAACCAAAATCGAGATAAAGATAAGGGCATTATCTCCCAGTGACTACCAATACTGGGGTAACTTTGGGATTGGTTCAAGGACATTGGAACTTTTTAAGGTGATGGCATGTGAATGCGTATTTGTTAACGGTCGTAAAATATTTGACTATGAGTATCACAGGGAAGCAGTTTATGCTTACAGATTGGAAAGGGGGGAATATAAGATATACTTCCCTGAAAGGCAAACAGAGCGCTTTTTGTGCAATACTACCCTAATTCAAGGCTACAGTCAATTACCGGATACGGGCAACCTACTTGTAATTACAAAGAGCATGAAGGATGTGATGCTGCTTAGAGAATTCAAAATCTACTCGATATCCTGTAATTCAGAATCTACCCCGATTCCGGAGGATATCATTCAGTCATTAAAACAACGCTTTAGTATGGTGGTCAGCCTCTATGACTTTGATTATACAGGCATTTGCGGAGCAAACTTTATGAAAAAGCATTACGGAATACCGTATGTCTTTTTTACCAATGGGCGCTTTGGTACCACAAACTACTATCAGAAAGATCTGACGGACTTCTACAAGATGTTTGGTAGACTGGAACTACATGACTTAATACACATTTCTTATGCACATATTAAGAACTTTTATTATACCCAATTACATTCAGCAAGCGGTATTGAGCCAAAAACGAAGGGCAATATATTACCTAAAGGGTGCTGAGCTTCCGAAAAGGGTTAAAAGCCCTCAATTCGATGATAAGGGAAGACTGCTTGACAAAACTGGCAATCCGTGGGTTCGCAATATAAGAACAGTAGGAACTCCAAAGTTAGAGCAGATTAACGGGCAGAAGATTTACGCTGCCACAATTCCACCTTATATACGGTCCACGATGGTAAAACAAATCAAGGATTCTTTTATACCCTTGGTAAGCAAGCAGCTACCAATCGAGCCAAAAGATTTCCCTGTAAAGATTACCATGTGCCTCTATAGACCCACCTTGGCTGGTGATTGGGATTTGGATAATTTGTGGATTTATATCAAATGCTTTTTAGATGTTCTGGTCAGTCAGCAGATTATTCCTGACGATTCGATACGGTACATTTCCTGTTCACCGGGCATTAATTATGTACCCGTCAGATCAGAAGCGGAAAGGCAAATGGTATTTACCATAGAGAAAGACACACGAGAGGAAATAGCTAATGCAACATTCTACAATGAACTACACGGCGAGAGTGAAGAATGGTAAAATTGTTTTGGATGATCCGGTTGCTTTTTCGCTTCATATTCAAAGGTACGAAAACAAGCCAATTGACCTACATGTAGGCTCTCTTAGCAAAAGGTCAGGCGATCAGAACCGATATTATTTCGGGGTGATCGTTAGGATGGTCTATGACCGTCTGATTGACTTAGGGTATCAAACCTGTGATCTGGTACAAAGGCAAGATGAGTTCTCCCAGAACTTAACCCTCGAAGATGTACACGAATTTCTGAAGCAGCAATTTAACCGAAGCACCCTTTTCAGTGAAGCCACCGGGGAAATCCTCGGCTCTGTCGGAGCGTCTACCAAGACACTTGCAACAGTGGACTTCATCGCATACACCGAGAGGATTAAACAGTGGGCTGCAGAGCACCTGGATATTGATATTCCAGAGCCTGATGCCTCACTGAAGTACATAATCAGTCCTAAATAAAAAACCATGCTTATAGGCAAGACAATAGATAGGGAAGTTGAATCTACTGATGTTTTAGAGAGCACTGATTTTTCCCTGGACCAGGGATCAATGAACATGCTTTTCAAAGGGTTTTCAGATTCCCTGTACTCCAACAAGATTGGATCAGTGGTCAGGGAGATTACTTCCAATTGTTTTGACTCCCACGTAGAAGCGGGAGTAACCAGGGATGTTGAGATTGAACTTGTAACGGGTACAAACAATCAGCGTTCTATTATTTTCAGAGATTTTGGTATAGGCATCTCACCTGACAGGGTAAAGAATGTTTATTCCAAGTACTTCTCATCTACAAAGAGAGATACCAATGATCAGATCGGGGGATTTGGTCTGGGAAGCAAGACCCCACTTAGTTATTCAGAAATGTTTACAGTTTGCACCCGTAGCGAAGGTGTAGAATATATTTATCTTATTCACAGGGGTGCAGGAGCTCCCGTCATTAAGCTAATAGAGAAAAGCGATACAGATCAGCACAATGGAACGGAAATCATCATTCCCATCAAGGATACGGCTGATGAGGACCGTTTTGTGGTAGAGATTCAGGCACAACTAATGTACTTTGACTCAGTAAAGGTTCTTGGAAGTTGTATTCAAAACGACTACAGCATTTATCGGGGGCAGCATTTCCTTTTTCGTACTGATTGTACGGATAATACTATGCATATCGCTCTTGGAAAGGTATCCTACCCGATTGACTTCAGCCAACTTGGTTTGTGGTCATCGAGCTATGCCATACCTGTTGCCTTACGCTTTGAAGTTGGAGACCTGACAGTTACTATGAACAGGGAATCTCTCGAATATACCGATAAGGTCAAGGATAAGATCAGACAGAAGATTGATTTATGCAAGGAAGAATTGGAGGAAATGGTAAGGACCCAAAATGGAGTTTATGAATCCCTTGCCGAAGCCTTGAAAGCAACCGTTGTACCTGGTATCCGATTGGACGAAAATGTCTTCATCCCTACAGGGGAATTCATTGCCAAGAAAGCTCCTGTTTACTGCAAATTCAAAGATTTTTACAACAACCCCTTGGAGAACAGTTCCCTTTTGGAGTCGGTAGTTTATTTGGAAAAGCAGTTGGATTACCTTGGATCGGAATTAAAGACAGGAAGAAAGAGGCGCTTTAACGGTAGAATCTTACAATATAAGGAATGGAGTAATGCCCTGTTGGGAAAAACCATGCCTGTGTACCGGATGGCAAACAACATGTCAAAACGTAAATCCTTGTACATTGCTTATGCAGAAGATATAAGTGTATCTCAGTATATCCTTGTATTAAAGCCCCAGGATGAAGATTTTACCCGAAAGTGTTTTCTGGAAAGTAAGTTCACTGATGAAAATGTAGCCGTTATCCGTAAGGAATTGATGAAGGTGGTTATATCTCATACAAAGAGTTATGACCGTTTGGAAATTGATCCCGAATGGTTAAAGGAATACCTTGAAGAATTGAAACTTCAATCCCCTGGTAAAGTCAGGAACAGTCTTCAGAGAGATTACACCCAGATTCACACAAGGCAATTAAGGACAGTGTTTGAAACTACCGGTGCTGAATTTACAGTCTATGAACGTAGGGTGAATGAACTTGCAGCAATGCAGAAAATTGTCATCTACGCAAGACAATCGGAAGTGCCTAAAATGGAGAGGTTGGCTAAAATCCTGCAAACCGGGTATGATGCAAACATAGACGAGAAGGTAATTATCATCAAGGTATCAGAGGAAAGCATTAAGAAAATCAAATCTTTTGCCTGCCATGTTGATGAATTCTATGTGAAGTATCCCAAAATCATAAACCGTATCGCAACAGCTTTAAAGACTGATGCTATGATAGGGGAAATAAGGAAACTTGCCGAGAGGAAGATACTTTATCATCTGCCCTTTGGAAAGACTGCGGGTAAAATCTTGGAGTTCGTTGATCTGACTTTAACATTTCGAAAAGGGGAATATGGTAATACAACCTCTCATTTGGTCAGGCAATCCCCTGACTGCGAATATAGGATTTGTCCCAGGATAAACAAGGGAGTTCCAAAGTTTATGCAGCATTTACCAGGCAACAAACCCATTGATGTATTAAGGGAACTTAGCAAGATCAACAAGATTTTGGCTCGTACTCCCCTACTTACCAAATTGGAGGATAAACTGCCAGTAGATACTGAGTATATCCAGGCTGTGAAGCAGTATTTATTTGACAGAAGTGTAACATTTAAAAACAAGTATAATGAACAGAATCAGTGCAGTGCGTAGTGGAAATTCGGTAACTGTTTACATGGATGGTGTAAACAACGTTTTCACTTTTGACAGAGAGGAAGATGCAAAAGAAATCTTTCGTACAGCCCTAGAAACTAAGGCAAATCCTACAGAGGATAATTTGAATGCTTTCAGGGCGCTCATGGACCCATTCTACAAGATTGAGGCTACTAACCTGATTGAAAGAGACCGTTCTGGTAATTTATACCTGAAGGGGTACAACATCGCAATGCCACAACTTATGAAGGAGAAGATCCTGGAATACATTGAGGAAGGCTTTGACATGACTCCGCTTATTAATTTTTGGAAGCTTCTGATGCTCAATGAGGATAAAGTAGTCATTGACTCACTATACAAATTCGCTCAGCATTTTCAGTTTCCCATTACTGACATGGGTTACTTCATCGCATACAAGTCCGTAAACTTTGCCGGAAAAAAGGTAGAGCCGTTGGCTATTAAGATATGCAATGAATTCATTCGCATTAAATCCATTGGCAAGAACCCTGACAATTACTCTCTTATCTGCAATAATCCAGATAGTGAAGGCGTGAAAGGCTATCAGCTTATGGAGAATGTCAAGCTGCAGGAATATTTGGACCAGGAAGAAGAAGATACGGCAGAAGCAATTCCAATGAGGGAGCTGTTCAAGATGACAGATGCCGAGCGTGATGCCTTCTATGATGAAGAAATGGACGGCTATTATCGTCAAAGTATTATCTATACAAGGGATGTAGTGAAGGTAGAAGGAATATTGAGCAATTTGTTTGATTCCCTGGGAGACATGTTTAAAGAGGTGGAAGGATCATTTACCGATATCCACACCGGAAAGATGACTATTCGTTTGGGTGAGCCTGCAAGAATGAACCGGGCAGACTGCGACAATGATCCTAATGTAACCTGTTCAAGAGGTCTTCATGTTGGAACCCCTGAGTATGTTTCTGGCTTCGGTGGCGGTAACAGTTACAAAATCGCTTGTCTTGTAAATCCTATGAATGTGGTAGCCGTTCCGGTTGACTACAATGGACAGAAGATGAGA
>DMFR01000050.1:6292-9874 GCA_003450125.1 Prolixibacteraceae bacterium
GGACAGAAGATGAGAGTTTGCGAATACCTGCCTTATTCCCTTTGTGAATTCACAAATGGGGTGTTGAAAGAGATTGACACCAAGTACTTTGAAGAAGATTACTTGGGTTACGAAGTGAAGGATTTGGAAGCACAATTGTCAAAGTTGGGTATCAGCAAAGAGGACAAACAGACCTTGGATCTGATCGTTTCCCGTTTGAAGGATATTGCCCCCAACATGAGCTTGGAAGTTGCTGCAGAATCTGAATTTTAATTAATCGGGGGAGGATTTACAGTCCTCCCCCTTAATTTCAAAGCTTATGTATACAGTAATGAACGTAGAAACCTGTAAGGCTCTCACTAAACAAGCCGCATTTGAAATTGCACGCAACCAGGCTAAACGTAATGGACAGGCAATGGCAGTGGTGAAGGTGGAAGGCATGTTCGGAAGTCCTACAAATGTCAGATGGCAAAACATAAGGTCTGAATTACATTCTGAGAATGAGCCTGAATTGATAAAACTGATGGAATTTACCTTTGGAACTTCTCATAAAGAGTGGTTGGAGTTTCGGCAAAGCCGGGATGTTAAGTACTGGCACCCAAGAAACTTCCATATTCTTTTCAGGGTTACCTGTTGTCACACATCGTTTAATAATGCGGGTATAATATACGGTAAACACCAGGCTACTTCCAGAAATAGTTGTCAGTATATGCTTGATCTATTGTATACAGATAAGGCATTCACCCGAAATTATGCATCAATCATTTCTTTCATTAAAACAATCAACCCTAACGCATTTGAATATGACATCTTACAGCGAGAGTTCCGCGATAAACAATAGTGCTTTTAACTATCTCGATTTAAGCAAAGGAGGATCACCACAGAGATTTAAAGATTATCTTGATGGAAAGATAAAATCAGATGATACCAAGTATTACCGTGAAGGTTCACTTGTCCATCTGGCTTTACTTGAAGCCCATAAGCTTGTAGTAGCTGACATTATCCGACCAATTGACTCCATTACAGGTGTAGTGGATGATGTATTTGAATCGGTAATGCAGGCAACGGATGAATTCACCGAAGTAGGAGAATTAGCAGACTACGAACAGGAAATTAATACAGCCATGACCAATAAAGCTTATCAGACAAACTGGCTTCTTGCCACAAGACTTGCTAAGGTGCTGGAATTGGGTAAAGAGTATTTTAAATTCCTAAAACGCTGCACCACAGAAACAGTGCTTACTACAAAAGAGTACGCATTGATACTTGCATGTGCCGCCTCCGTAAGAGTTGACCGTTTTGCAAAAAAACTAATGCTGGATTCAGAATTAGGCAAAGGGATGGAGGCTTTAAATGAGCAGGAAATCTATTTTAATATTTCCCTTCCATCGGAAATTAAAATTCCTTGTAAGGCGAAACTTGATAGGTTACTTCTAAATCATGCCCGTAAAACTTTTGCGGTTGTTGATTTAAAGACCACGGGTAAATCTGTGCTGGATTTTCCGAAGTCTTTCTTTGAGTATGATTATGACAGGCAAATTGCATTTTACGCCAAAGCCGCTAAATCACTTTACCCGGACTACTCTTTATCAGGATGTTATTTTGTAGTTGTGGAAAAGCAAGGCGAATTTCGCACAAGAGCATTCACCGTTGACCGTAAGACTATCAAACATGGATTGGACAAAATCAATAAGCTATTGGCAACTTACGCTACGTGCCTTTCTACTGGCAGTTTTGTATATGAACCTGGCTACGATGATTTCTACGTCATTGATTTATCTATGGACCGGGAAACAGCCCTTCAGGAAATGGGCATTGACCCTTACCGTCAATTCTACATGGGTAGGAAGCAGACCCACAAGGAAGAAAAGGAGAAACAGATTAAATAGATGATCTGAGTACAAGTACATGGGTAATTTAGATTGCCCTGTACTTTTCATTTTTTTCGGAGTTAAGCATTTTAAAACTAAAGAAAATGAAAAGCTTAAACGCAAAGAGTTTAGAAAACTCAAAAGACCATTACATTTTTGGCTTCAACAGTAAGTTACACCATGAAGCTGATATGGATTTTAAAGCCGGAGTTGCCTTTGCGACCTCCTGGATACAGGTAGAAGACGAGATGCCTGAACATACTCCCAAGTTAAGAGACCACCGCAGAGAGGAAGTTGAACAAACTATCCGGGTTTTGTCCCGAACGGATGAAGAAAACATTTCTGACAACAAACGCATTCGAAGTACAAAAGGTAAAAGGGAATGGATTTGGAAGAAGGAGTTTGATGGTCAAAGAATAACACATTGGAGGTTACTGAATATTGTATAGTATAATTTTATGAGCAGATAGAAACATCAAAACAAAGTAGCCAAATGGAATTATCACCATGAGATATTGTAGCTGTACAGAACATACCGGGAGCTAAGGAGTTTGCTGGTATGACTGTACAACTACTTTTAAAACACGGAACCAGGTGGTTTGTGTTCGATGCTAATAAACTAAATGTATGTCCTGAAAAGGGATGGATAGAGGAAAAGTATTTAATATTAACAACATGATTTAAAAATTTAAGTTATGGGATTTACAAAAATTGATATAATGTTCAATCAAACAGATCATTACGGCAATGTTCTGGTTGCAGATGAAATACAGGAAGGGCTTTATGCCATTCGCTTAAAGCAAGCTGACGAAGCCCGTTACAGGGAACTTGGGCAATTGCAGGAAATGGAAGAAGGCTTTCGGTATATGAAAATGGAGAAAGAGGAAGATAAACTGTACAAGACAAAAGCCTGGTCAATTCATGCAAAGATCCTGGGTTTTTGTACTGAAGTAGTTTACGTTACAGATGTTGCCAGATACTCGATAACAGCTAAGAAAGCCAAAGCCGTTGGGACTTTGGCATCGTATGAAAATACGAGCAATACCACCAAAGCCATCGTTCCAATCCGTCACTGGACAATAGAGTGGAATGATCAGAAACAAGAGAAACTTTTGTATAGACTGGGCTACGAGTGGTTTGATGAGCTAAAAGGTGAATTTGATAAGCCGTATATGCAGCAATTGGGCACATTTGTCTCCCAAAGACGCAAACAGGTAACGGTGTACCCTGGAAGGGGTGAGATGTTTAAGGCGTTCCAGACTACACCTTTTATGGATGTAAAAGTGGTAATCCTTGGGCAAGAGCCATACAATGACGGCTCAGCCAATGGACTTGCTTTTGCGATTAATAACGGGACTATTCCCGTACCACGCTCCCTGGAAAATATTAATCGGGAATTAGAAAATGATGTACATGACGGCTTTTCTCTTTTTAAACGAACTTCCTTGGAAGAATGGACTTCCCAGGGTGTTTTGATGCTAAATTCTTGCCTGAGTGTGGAAGCTGGCAAACCAACAAGTCATTCCAGAATAGGTTGGCAGAAGTTTACAGCATCTGCAATAAAGGCACTTGTCAACCGTCCAGGTAAACCACTCGTATTTATTCTATGGGGAAATCCTGTAATAGATACTTTGAGACCCTATTTACAGGATACAAAGCATTTAATTTTGTCAGCTTCTGACCCCTCTTTAGTCAAGCCTTCAGATTTCTTTGGCTGTAAGCACTTTACAAT
>DMFR01000074.1:0-7772 GCA_003450125.1 Prolixibacteraceae bacterium
TACGGAACGAACAACGAGTTCGGGTTCGATTACCTGCGCGATAATATGGCCATCAATCCGCATGACCTTGTTCAGCGCAAGCACCATTATTCAATCGTCGATGAGGTCGATTCTGTGTTGATTGATGATGCCCGTACGCCATTGATTATTTCAGGTCCGATTCCAAAAGGGGAAATCCAGAAGTTTGAAGAGCTGAAACCCAAGGTGGAAAAGCTATATGCCGCCCAGCGCAACATCGTCAATCAATGCCTGGCTGATGCAAAAAAGATATTGAACAATCCCAACTCCACCAAGGAAGAAAAGGAGCAGGGTTCTATCCTGTTGCTTCGTGCCCACAAGGGGCTGCCCAAAAACAAGGCCATCATCAAATTCCTGAGTGAAGAAGGAATTAAAGTGATGATGACCAAAACGGAGAATTATCACATGCAGGACAACAACAAGCTCATGCATATCATTACCGATCCACTGGTTTTTGTGGTGGAAGAAAAAATGAACTCCGTTGAGCTGACTGATAAAGGTATTGACCTGATTTCAGATGACGTGGATGATCCAACCTTCTTTGTATTGCCCGATGTTGGTTCTGAGATCGCTGAAATTGAGAATGATAAGTCATTGACCAAGCAAGAGGTACTCGAAAAGAAAGATGATTTGCTCACCAGCTATGCCATCAAATCTGAACGCGTTCATACCATCAACCAGTTGCTGAAGGCTTATGCCATGTTCGAAAAAGATGTCGAATACGTGGTGATTGAAAACAAGGTAAAGATTGTAGATGAGCAAACAGGCCGTATCATGGAGGGACGTCGCTATTCCGATGGACTGCACCAGGCCATTGAAGCCAAGGAACATGTGAAAGTAGAAGCAGCTACACAAACTTTTGCCACCATTACCCTTCAGAATTATTTCAGGATGTACCATAAGCTGGCTGGTATGACCGGTACTGCAGAAACAGAAGCAGGTGAGTTATGGGACATCTACAAACTGGACGTGGTGGTGATTCCAACCAACAGAAAGGTCATTCGTGATGACCGTGAAGACATGGTTTACAAGACCAAACGCGAAAAGTACAACGCGGTGGTGGAAGAAATTGTAGCCCTTAACAAGATAGGTAGACCTGCTTTGGTGGGTACCACTTCAGTGGAGATATCCGAGTTGTTGAGCCGTTACCTGAAAATGAGAGGCATCAAACACAATGTATTGAATGCCAAACTACACGCCCGTGAAGCCGAGATTGTGGCTGATGCAGGTATGAGCGGCATGGTTACCATTGCCACCAATATGGCAGGTCGTGGTACCGATATCAAATTAACGCCTGAAGTAAAGGCATTGGGTGGTTTGGCCATCATAGGAACGGAAAGACATGAGTCCCGACGTGTAGACCGCCAGTTGCGAGGACGTGCAGGACGTCAGGGAGACCCGGGTTCTTCACAGTTCTTTGTGTCCCTGGAAGACGATTTGATGCGTCTCTTTGGGTCTGACCGCATATCAGGGATCATGGATAAAATCGGCTTAAAAGAAGGCGAAATGATCCAGCATTCCATGATTACCAAATCCATTGAACGGGCACAAAAGAAAGTGGAGGAAAATAACTTCGGAATTCGTAAACGATTGCTGGAATATGATGATGTGATGAATTCGCAACGTGAAGTCATCTATAAGAAACGCCGTCATGCCTTGTTTGGTGACCGGGTTGAAGTGGATATCCTCAATACCATTTACGATGTGATAGAAAACCTGGTGAATGATTATCATCCAAACGCCATGTTCGATGAGTTCAACATGGAACTGATCCGTCTGATGTCAATGGAATCGCCTGTATCAGAACAGGAATTCATGAAAATGAAACAGGACGATCTGGTCGAACAAGTCTATCATGAAATGGTGGCTACCTATACCCGTCGTACTGAAATTATTGCCAAGCAGGCTTATCCTGTAATCCGTGATGTTTACGAGCAGAAATCACATCTGTACACCAATATCGTTGTTCCAATTTCAGACGGGATGCACATTTACCAGATTGTAACCAATCTTGAAAAAGCATATAAGAATCAGGGCAAGGAACTGGTTAAATCCTATCAGAAGCAGACTGTTCTTCAAACCATTGATGAAGCATGGAAAGAGCAGCTTCGCGAGATGGACGATTTAAAGCAGTCGGTTCAAAATGCCACCTATGAGCAAAAAGACCCCTTATTGATCTACAAGTTTGAATCTTTCAATTTGTTCAAGATCATGGTTATCAAGGTCAATAAATCCATTGTATCCATCCTGGCAAAAGGACATATCCCGATCAGCGATCCACAGCAGGTCCATGAAGGACATGAACGTAGAGGGCTTGATTTGAGTAAACTGTCGACTTCAAAATCAGAATTGCCTACAAGTTCATCCAATGGAAGCCGTCCTGATGCTCCCCAGGAACCCAAGGTGGTACAACCGGTAAGGGTTGAAAAAAGGGTAGGGCGCAATGATCCATGTCCCTGTGGAAGCGGCAAGAAATTCAAGGCCTGCCATGGTAAAGACCTGGTAGACTAAAAAAATATAAAACAAGAAACAAGAAATAAGAAATAAGAAATATAAAATAAGAAATAAGAAACATCAAAGGACCAGTTCCTTATTTCTTGTTTCTCGTTTCTTATTTCTTATTTTGATTATCTTTAAATGCAAATCTATTAGCTCGAAAACATGGCCATCCTGTCATTTATTCATTGGAACGTTAGCCCTGAGATCTTTTCACTGGGCCCCATTCATGTTCGCTGGTACGGACTTCTGTTTGCTATCGGTTTCCTATTTGGATACAACCAGGGCGAAAAGATGTTCAAGTGGGAGAATATTGATCCCAAATGGCTGGAAAGTTTGTTCATTTACCTGATCGTTGCCACTATTATTGGTGCACGTTTGGGGCATGTCTTATTTTATGGATGGGATTATTATTCTCAGCATCCCATTGAAATCCTGTACGTATGGCAAGGCGGATTGGCCAGTCATGGCGGAGTATTGGGGATCATCCTGGCCATGTTTATCTGGAGCATGAAAGTATCGAAACGTTCAATATTGTGGGTTCTGGATAGGGTAGTGGTGCCGAGTGTCTTTGTAGCTTGTTTGATTCGTTTGGGAAACCTGATGAATTCAGAGATATACGGAATGCCCACTACGTTGCCTTGGGGTTTTATCTTTGAACGAAATCATGAAACAGTAGCAAAACATCCCACACAGATTTATGAATCATTGAGTTACCTGATAACATTTGGTGTAATCTATTACATGTATTGGAAAACAAAAGCCAAAGATTACCTTGGATTGTTGATAGGGGTATTTTTTGTGATGGTTTTCAGCGCTCGGTTCCTTGTTGAGTTTATCAAGGAAGATCAGGAAGCCTTTGAAGCTGGAATGACCCTGAACATGGGGCAATTGCTCAGTATTCCATTTATAATTACCGGAATTGTATTGATTGTTCTTGCCATTCGAAGAGGACCGGTAGTCTATCAGAACCAGGTAAGTACGATGAAAAAGTAGAAATTGGATTACCTTTTGGTATAGAAAGCCCTGAAATCATTGGCCAGAAGGCCTATGGGTTCAGAGCTTTACTTTATTCTTACTTGCTTTCCCAAAAGTTCAATTTCTTTTTTTCGTTTTGTCAGTATTGTAGTGTATTGGGTACAATTGAATAAATGGTCCTTGTTTTCAATTTTGTAAGCTGAAAGGGAACGATTTACCCAATCGTTTGCGGCATCCATATTTCCTTCCATTTCGCAGATTAGCGCCATGTTATAGGTTGCTTTGGCTGCAATATTCTGGTTTTTATTATTTGTTTGCTTGTTGTAAATTTCAGCAGCTTTGAGCCATTCGCCTTCAAGGAGATATTTTTCAGCAATTAGCATATTTCCATTATGAGATTGGTAGTAGAACCGAAAATCTTTCACAATTGAAGGAATTAGCTTGGGACCAAAAGATTTGGCAAGGTATATTGAAGTGTTTTCTAGCAATCGCTTGTGATTGAGGTCACTTCCAAAAAAATCAGGATTGAACGAGTTCCCGTAATATACATCATCTGGTTGTTTGTATTTGTAGATGGCCGTATCGCCCTTGATTGAAATGGTCCAAAAAAGATGGGCATTGATCTGTTCTAATTGAGTACTGCCTTTGAATTCAGGGAAACTTCCTTCAGAATTATGCACCTCGAGTGAAGGGTGATGGCTTTTTAAATAATCATCAAAATGAAAATTATCCAGAAAGATGCAGGCATCTACCTTCCATTTTCTGAGCAATTCCGGATAATCAATCAGGCTGTAATTTGTTGCTAAGTATGAATTCAAGGAATCCCTGTAATTGATCACTTTCAGGAAATAGCCTTCACCTTCAAGGTATTCGGCCAAAGCATCCACACATTGATTTGAAAGGTCCCGATACTGAATTTCAGGATCAATTATTGAATCAGTATATAGGTTTTTAAAATACCTAAAAGTGACTGTATCTGATTGATAAAGATCCCGCTTAAAAATAGCAATGGTATCAATATCTTGTGACAGTGTAAGTAATGCTGGCTTCATCATTTCAACCTGAATAGAACTCAACTTATAGGTTGAACAGGATGCAAAACTTAAAATTGCTATCCATAAAAAGCAGTATGAAATCTTAGTTTTCGGCATCATCTCTGATTTGTTTTTCCAGGCGTCTCAATTCCTTTTTTCGTATTTCAAGTAAAGTGTTATACTGATAGCAATCAGTGGTATATCTGAGATTTTCCTTTTTGTAAAAGGAATATGAACCATTCAGCCAATCAATTGCGGCATCAATATTTCCTTCCATTTCGCAAATCAAAGCCATGTTATAGGAAGACTTAGCGGCGATGTTCAGATTTTTATTTTTAGTTTCCTTTTTGTAGATCTCAGCAGCTTTGAGCCAATCACCCTCAAGGAGATATTTTTCACCCTTCAGCATGTAAACATTGTTTGAGCGGTAATAAGCCCGTTCCACTTTCTGCGATGAAGGAATTAGTTTTGATGTAAAGGTATTTCCAAGATATTCTGCTACACTTTGAAGTAATAACTGATGATTTTCTTCATTGCCAAAAAGGGTAGGATATAAATTATTACCATAATACAGTTTTTCTGGCTGTTTGCAAACATATATAGATGGTTTTCCGTAGAATGATATGTTCCAAATTAAATTAGGTTCTATGGTTTCTAATTCTGAACTACCTCTAAATTCGGGAACACTGGAGAAGATCTCCTGTCCTAAATTGATTGCATTTCTATTTATTAAAAAGTCTTTTAAATAGAAACAATCAAGAAAGATACATACATCAGCACCTGTTTTATTATGCAATTCAGTATAATTAAATGAACTATCTTTTGCGGTAAGTAAGAAATTCAACGTATCACTATAATTGACTACTTTTAAGAATTTCCCGCTAAGGGCAAGACTATTTGTCAAAGCAGCCACACACCTATTGGAAAGTTCACGATAATGAACCAGGCTGTCTGTAAAATCGAGATGTTTATAAATGTCATGATACTTATAAGTAGTTGTATCAGAAAGAAATAAGTCCCGCTTGAATATAGCTATATTTTCCACATCCTCCGGTAAGGTGAATTCGGCAGGTTTCATCATTTCTACCTGCAGGGTACGCAAATTGGAGGTAGTTCTACAGGATGCAAGGCTAACGATTGCACCCAATAGAAAGAGTGATCTTCTATAGGTCATAGCTCATTGAATTGATTTTGTTCAATTCAATTTTTCGCTTTGCCAGAATAGCAGAATACTTTCTGATTGCTTGCTTTTCAATGTTATTGGAAGAACTGATTTTAGATGCTCTGGAAATCAGTTCTGTTGCGCTTTCTATATCACCGTTCATTTCACTGGCAACAGCCAGGTTATAAAGCGCCAGCATTTGAAATCGTTTGCTGGGGCTTTCAGTATATTTTTCCCACAAGGCAGATGCATCGTCCCATTTGTTCTTTTTTGCCAGTTCTGCTGCCTTCTTAAAATCTTCCTCATTGCAAGATAGGGTTTGACGGTAAACGGTAGTCCAGCTGGGAACAATGTTTTTTGAATATTTGACTCCTACCATCCCTGCTGCAATCTTCATGGCTGCTTTCTTATTTGGAATCCTGGTGGATGAATAATTTCCCGAACTATCCAGTCCATCCCAGTATAAGGTATCGACCAGTGAGGAGTGGTTAATAATTTGAACCTTGGAAGCATCATAGATGGTCCAAATGCTGGCAGTAATAACCTTTGCAATAGTGTGTCCCTCGTCATGGTTGGGATAAACGGTATAATAAGAGGAATATGTGTCTAGAAGGATCAACGCATCGGCATTGGTATCGGTTGAAATTTTTTGTATTAGTTTTTTGGAAGGGGGAGTAATATTCTTTACATATTGCACAGGAAGACTTGTAACAGGCAATACGGTGATTTTATTAAAGCGCTTTTGGGCCTGCATCTTCATTGACAAACTGTCAAAGCAAGTACGGACGGACATGCTGTCGATGTTGATTGGAATGATGTCTCTTATTCGCCTGTAGTTATTTGAATAGTAATTTTGAAGGGTGTCACCGAGGTATTTCATGTTCCGGTTGAATAGGGTAACATGTTTTATTTCAGCTGGAAGAGTGACTTTAGCCGGCTGAAATACCTCGATGGGAAACTCATTTAAGGTAACGCATGAACTTAAAAATAAGAACGAAACGATGGCTGTTATTGAAATCTTTCTTAACATGTTCAGGGGTTTATGGGGTTAGTTGACTCTCTTTTAAGGCTCTCAGCTTTTTAAGATATACTTCGGTTCGATAATCGTATTGGGTATAAAATGATTTCAATCCCCATTCAATTGCCTGATCAACATTCCCCTCCAATTCACTGGCCAATGCCAGGTTAAATTCCGCCCTGCTTCTTATCTTCTTGTTGGTCGATTGCGCCTTATCCATCCAGAAAGTTTTCGCTTCGTCCGTATTATTTTCATTGATAAATCGTCTTCCAAGGTCACTTTTCTGGTTAAACACATAATATCCGCGTTTTTCAGGTATCCAGGAAGGTGATATTTTGTCGTCCACATCAAGCGCTATCTTGATTCCGGCATTGATCAAAGCCTGCTTAACAGTGGGAAGTTTACTAAACAACCGTAATTGAGTAATATCGTCACTTTCCCAATTGATAGTATCAGAGAGTTTTATCTCCCGGGTCTTGCTGCCAGGTTTATAAATTCTGAACAAGGCATCATATTTTAAATCAAGGGAAGCATAAAGAGAATAATTGGTGCCGGAATACCTGTCAACATATCGATCTTCCGTATAGTCAGTCATTACTTTTGTGGCGAATTGTTCCATGACCATCAAGGCGTCTGTATTGTATTGACGGCACAGCTGGCTCACCAACACTGGGTTCAGTGTATCCGGAATAGAATCGTAAGGAAGTGATCTTTGAAAGTTCCTTCTAATCGGCACCACTACATCATACCTTCCTGATTCAAACATTAATCCGGCAAGGGCACGAATGGTAGTGTCAGCAGCCATGCTATCCAGTACAATTGCAGAAAGTTGGTATCCGTTTCGGTAAAAATAGAGTTGAAGCGAATCCTCACGATGCATCAGAAATTGATTGTTCAGACTCCGGTTCATGAGAGTAATGCTTTGGATGTCCGAGGGCAATTCTTCTTTGGCGGGTCGTGGAGTTTCTATGGTTAATGCGGTATAATAGCTTTTACATGATCCCACAGTCCATGCGATCAGGCAAAATAGAAATATTTTATAAGTATTTAATTTGCTCATAAACCG
>DMFR01000074.1:7835-14432 GCA_003450125.1 Prolixibacteraceae bacterium
CATTTTGTGTCTTTATCGGTTAATAAATTCCCCAATATTTTCTAAAAAACCATTCAATGCCCAACAAAAGGACCAGCAAGAAAAACAATGTTTTCAGATTAATCCATTCTGTCAACAATGTTTGCTGATGCTGTTGTACGGTAATTTGCTTATTGTTGTTAATAGCATCAAGGAGCGTGCCATAATTGTCAATTGAAGCAAATTTTCCACCTGTTTGTTGAGCCAATTGATATAACAATCCAAAATCAGCTTGGTTATTTTGAAGTTCGATTTCATTTTTTACAATACTAAAGCTTCCTTTTTCTGTAAAATGTTGATTGCCAAGTTGTGTTTCTGCCTCAAAGGTATAATCCCCCGGCTGAAGGTTTCCCACATTCAAATGGTAATAATTGTCAATCCGGTCAAAGGTGTAGGCAAATTCTTTCAGGCTGTCACTTTTGATCCGTATATTAACATCAGGGGCATTGACCAGTTCATAGCTGTCATTGTACAATTCAGCCGTTAATTCAATATTGTCAGTTTCCTGGAACAGAGCCGGATAGTTTACATTGAAATTGTCTTCATTTTCCTTTAATGAAAGGTATTGTACGATCTTGTTTGTCAGTTCATTAAAGGCTTCATGGTCACCATTGTTCTGGAAATCAAACAACCGCCAGCGCCACAATCCTTCACCTACCACAAACCCCACTTTACGGCCTTTATCATTTCCAAATGCCATAATTGATTTTGAGGTACGTATATTTTTGATGCTCTGATAAGCCAGGTTTTGCAGCACAGGTGAAATTTCTGTGTTGCCAAAAGGACTCAATAGCGGGGGAGCAGTAGCCAAAAATTCTTTTGTTTCATTTGATAGTGTAAACAACGAAAAGTTATCATCAAAAACGGCTTGTACTTCCTCTGTGTTTGTACTTGAGGCCACCTTCAATCCCAAATCCAGGGTATTGAACTGTTCCAAAAGTGTATTGGGCCCTATGAGAAATAAAACAGGCACCCGGCTTTCCTTTATCTTGAGTAAAAGTTTACTGGCCACGTTTTTAACCGATGGAAGTTGGTTTAAAACAATAAGGCTGTATTTCCTCAGGCTATCGGGAAGGTCATTGCCTGTAACCAATTCTGTTTCATAATTTTGGAGTTCAGAAATGCTACTACGAAGAGCACCCAGATCAGGATGTGGTCCATCACTGAGCATTAAAATCCGCTGTTTGTTTTCCAACACCTGGATGACAAACTCGTAGTCATTGTTCTTTACATTCAATTCCTCACCAAATGGCCTGATATGGATTTTATAATGTTGCAACCCGGTTTGAGTGGCTTCAGGATTGACAAATTCTAGCTTGAAATCATCGTCCGAAACAATTGGAATGGTACTTGAATAAACCGGTTTGCCATTGTTCTCTATATCAAGGTAGGCCATTTTATTTTTAAGTTTCGAAAACTTTAATTCCATTTCTATGGGAAACTTATTTTTTAGAAAGGCAACCTTATTGGTTTTAACGCTTCTAATGGCAGCATCAGCCTGAAGGGTAGTATCACCCACTCCAATGGAATAAACGGGAAATTTCAGGCTGGAAGTGAAATTAACAGGGTTTTGCCCCTGGTTGTAGATACCATCGCCCACCAGAATTAAAGCCCCTATGTTTTTATTGATGTAATTGCTTTTAAGCGTTTTAATCATTTGTCCGTAATCAGACCTTCTTTCATTGCCTGAAATCAATCCATTGGACTGCGTCTTTTCTCCAAATGACCAGAATTCAACCTGGTAATCATCCGCAAAACGATCTTTAATTGTCTTTGATAGTTGTTCAAATGTTTGGGTGTATGGTTTTACGGAAAGGGAATTGTCCAACGCCACTGCCAGGATGGGTAACTGTTTAATTTTCTTCACCTTTCGCATCAATGGAGAAAGCAGAAACAGGAAAACCAATAGGAGAGAAGCGAATCGTAAAAAGGCCAATACACCTTTCTGAATGGGCGACAGGCTTACATTTTCTTTATTTTTGAAATAAAGAAGAAAACTGATCCCTGACGCTGCAAGCAAAGCCAAAAGAACCCATATCCCTGAATAACTATGATCAAAACTAATTTCCAAAGCGCGTATTTTTTATCATGAGCCAAAATTAACAAACTTGAGTTATAAAGAACTTTCAAGACTTGTTTTTCTGTTAATCAAATTGCCTATTTTTATTTGATAAAATAGTCCTATGGTGAACTTTTACAATTCTCTTTCCTTTCACAAGCTTAAAATCTCAGGATCTGTCATTCATAGCCATTTTCTTTTTAATTTAGCCCTTTAACCTGCACATTTTAGATGAAGCACATTATCGGCATCCTATTGTTATTCCTTGTTGTAAATGAGGCGAATGCACAGTTTTTCCAGACAGGGCAAGATCCTTCGCATATACAGTGGAGGCAGATCAATACGGATCATTTTCAGGTCATTTATCCCGAAGAGTTTGATAAAGAGGCCCAGCGGTTGTCCTATGTGCTGTCTAAAGCCTATGAATACGGAAGCCGAACGATGAATTTCAATCCAAGGAAGATCTCCGTGGTTTTGCATACCCGGACAATCAATTCCAATGGATTGGTGGCATGGGCTCCCAAACGGATGGAGCTGTTTACAACCCCTCCCCAGCAAATTTATGCACAGGATTGGCTGGAGCAATTGGCGCTTCACGAATTCAGGCATTTTGTTCAAATGGATAAGATTCAAAGCGAGCTGCCCTTTCTGTTAAAGCTTATTTTAGGGGAACAGGCAACGGCCATTGTGACAGGTACTTATTTGCCGCTTTGGTTTTTGGAAGGGGATGCAGTCGTGACTGAAACTGCCCTTTCACATTCGGGCCGTGGCCGGATGGCTTCCTTTAATATGGAATACCGTGCCCAGTTGACTCAAAGGGGTAAATATTCATTGGACAAAGCTTACTTGGGTTCATACAAGGATTTCGTGCCTGATTATTACAAACTTGGCTACCTGTTGGTGGGTAAAGGCCGGGAAGAATACGGCCCGCAGCTTTGGTCTGACGTAATAGATAAAGTGGGAAATCAACCCCTTTCTATCAGACCGGTGAATGCTGTCTTGAAAAAGGAAACGGGCATGAATACCAAACAATTGTACAATCAAATATTTAATGATCTTTCCCTTGGATGGAAACAGGATTTAAATGCTGAGGCCAAGTCCAGTTCTCCAATTGTTTCACCCCTCAAAAAAAATTATACCAGTTACCTTTATCCTGAATATTATCAAGATTCATTGATCGTTGCGTACAGAACTTCGATAGACGATATTGGCCGTTTTGTAATGATCAGCCCCGGGGGATCTGAAAAGATCATTTATACTCCAGGGTCCATATTGGATGAGTCAGTTTCCATGAAGAATCAGTTGATCATCTGGGCTGAAGATAGGGCCGATATCCGATGGACTCATGCTGACCGGTCGGTTATTTTGATCTACAACATGGCAACCAAAAGGAAACAGGAATTCAGGTTGAAGAACAAGCTTTTTAGCCCTGCAATCTCGCCTGACCTAAAGTCTTTTGCTGCCGTTGAAGTTGATCCCCAAAACAACTTCTTTTTGACGGTTTTCAATTTAAATACAGGGGATATCATGCAGCGGTATAATACCAGGGATAACGCCTATTTTATCAATCCCTGCTGGGATGAAAAAGGGGAGAAGCTGTACTTTGTAAGTCTTACCGCCAAAGGTAAATGTCTATCTTCACTGGATATTCAAACAAAAGAAATTCAATCTATTACCCCTTATACGTTTGGTGATATAAAGAACCCGGTTTTCATCAACCACCAGCTGATTTTCTCTGCCGATTTTTCAGGAACCGATCATTTGTATTCAATGGATCTGGGCACCCATCAAGTCCTTCGAATTTATAAGGCTGACTTTGGAGTTGATTATCCATCGGCGACAAATTCTAAAAATGAGATTCTGTTCAGTAATTATTCAGCCAGGGGCTATCAGCTTTCGGTTCTCAATCTGGCAGATAAAAGCCGCCTTACTGAAATCGCATCTATCAGTCTTCAATCCAATCCGTTGGCAGATAAACTTGGCGCCCAGGAAAAAGGAATCCCAGATTTAACCAACAGGGATTCAATTCAATACCATTCAAAAAAGTATTCAAAGCTGGGCCATTTATTCAATTTCCACAGCTGGGCCCCTGCTTATGTTGATATTAACAGTTATGAGATCAGGCCAGGAGTTACCTTCTTTTCTCAAAATACACTTGGAACTGCTGAAACCCAGATTGGCTATGACTACAACGTAGCGGACCATACCGGAAAATACCGGTTGGCCTTTAATTATTTCGGCCTGTTCCCTGAACTGAATACTGATTTATCCTATGGGAATGGGGTTTCCCATTATTACCAGGTGAACAATACCACTGACCAGTTCAACCATGTCATCAAGAGCGATACAACGGTTCAGAGCTTTGGATGGCATGAATGGACGGCAGATGTTGATATGCGCATCCCGCTGAACTTGTCCAAAGGAAAATATTCCGCTGGTCTTTTCCCTGAAATAAAATATACTTTTAACCAGTCAACGCCCAACGCCTCAGCTCCCGAAAGTTTTAATCCGGAAGACTATCATGCATTGACTTACCGCTTATATTACTATCACATCATCCATCAGTCTTCCCAAAATATCATACCCAAATGGGGGCAGCAGTTTGACCTTATTTTCCGGCATACCCCATTTGTGGGAACTGACCTTGGCAATCTTTCAGGAATTCAGTCTGTACTATACTTCCCTGGCCTTAGCCGCAACGATGGATTTAAAATTTACCAGGGTTACCAGCAAAAGAACTTTGCCCAACTGTCAAGCTTTTCCAATTTTGTACGCTTTCCCCGCGGCTATCAAAGTATGGAAAACAATAAATTGTACTCCTTTGCGGCTGATTACATGACCCCGCTTTCTTATCCTGATTTGAGCCTGGGCAAACTGGTCTATTTCAAGCGGATAAAATCTTCTTTGTTTTACGACTATGCTTTTTTATCCGTGCCGATTGTTGACAAGAACCATGTCATTGTTCCAAATCAATACCAGATGACTATGAATTCCCTGGGCCTGGAACTGACATCGGACCTTCATGTGTTGCGTTTTTTTGCACCTGTTGAAATGGGTTTCCGGACCATTTACCGGCCCGAGTTTCAGGACTTCCAGTTTAACCTGCTGCTTTCGGTCGATTTCAATGGCTTTTAGTCCGGTATAGGGTCAACAACGTTATTTCCGGTCGCATCTCTATCCTTCCTTTATAGCCAATTGTTCCAAGTCCCCTGTTCACGTATAGTGTCTGGCCCTGTGACTGATAGAGTCCGCCCCAGTTCTTTTCAATGAAATAAATCGGGCTAAATTCGATGCCTGCAATTTTTATCCCGAACTGACCTCCGTGGGTATGACCCGAAAGGGTCAACGGAATATCTGTATCCGGCACTACCTTTGCACTCCAGTGTGCAGGATCATGCGTCATTAATATTTCAAATGAGTTAGCCGGAATACCTTTCATGGCTGCATCCAGATCGGCATACTGGGGAAATGGACGGTGTCCCCAGTTTTCAACACCAATTAAAGCAAAGGCGGTATCCTTAACCGATATTTTATCCCAACTATTGAGCAACAGCTTGAACCCTGCATCCGTTAAACCGGATTCAATCTGGTGTAAATTTCGTAACTTGCTTGCTGAATCGGGCCAGTTCGAATAGTCTCCATAATCGTGGTTGCCCTGAATGGCATATTTTCCGTAACGTCCCGAAAGTTGGTTTAAGTAAGGTTCAAATCCTTTAATTTCATCACCGAAATTATTGACCAAATCGCCTGTAAACAGAAGTAAATCAGGATCTAATCCTTTAACGATCTGTACCGTTTTGGCCATTACCTCTGGATTGTTTCCAAAGCTGCCAAGATGAATGTCAGAAAGCTGAACGATCTTAAATCCATTGAGTTGCTCGGGCCAGTTGTTGAAGTATAGGTCCTGTTTTTCAACATTGATCGTGTACCGACCCCAATAAATACCGTATAAAATAATGGTAAAAAGACCTGTACAAATCACAAAAGATCCGGTCAATAGGATCAACTGATATCGTTTCCCTGCCACCCATCTGGGTAAAAAAGAAAAAAGCGTAATGAGCGTAAATACAAATTTGGGGAATAGGTTCAAAAAAGTGACCGATATGACAAAATAGAAAAAGGTGTAACTCCTGGCCTGCCTGATGACTTCGGGATTGGAAAAAGCATAGATCAACAGGCCTGAAGTGAAAAGGCTGATCAATGCATAAAGGGAGCTTATAGCGATGATGGTCCTTTTCGATGAGCCTTTGATCAGCTGCCAGATTCCAAAGTAGGAGATAAGCTCAATCAAAATTACAAGGGCAACAAAGAATACCAAAAATGCCGAAGGAATGCCTCTCATAAAAGTAAGTTTAAATCAAAATAGAAAATTACGCATTTTGAAGACCATTTGGACCTACCTGAGCCAATTTTTATGCCTTTTGTTGAAAAATTTGCTGTTTTCTTCCAGAAGAGAAAAAAATGAATTGTAACTATTAAAAGTTAAATAACATCACTTCAAATCAATAGCCCTATTATCG
>DMFR01000074.1:14554-16969 GCA_003450125.1 Prolixibacteraceae bacterium
GTGGGCTCGGAGAGCCCTATTATCGGGCCATTTAAACGACTTTAGAATCCAATATTTTTAGGCTGACTGCCACAGGACTGTAAATAAAAGCTCTGTTGATCGTTTATTGCCTCCATTTCCCTCACGCCTCATTTGACGACCCAGGAAAAAAGTTTAACCCACCCAAACATGTACCTCAAGTTAACTTTTCAGTGAAGATTGTTTGTATAGTTATTCGAAGCTTATTCGAAGGTAGTTCGAAGGTAGTTCGAAGGTAGTTCGAAGGTAGTTCGAATGTAATCGAATAATCATCGAACAACATTCGAATAGCCTTCGAATAATTTTCGAATAACAATAGGCTAGGGTAGGTGCCTTGTCAAAGCAAGATCCAGCAACGGGATTGTCATCTCATTTGCAAAGGAAAGCATTGGACCGAATTTCCTGCAAAAATAAACAATCCATTCAAGCGAGGCAATAATTTACAAATGACAACCCAGATAATTTGTGAAATTTCATTCATAAATGTAAATTGTAAATATGAAGGACAAATGTAAACAGTAAAAAGTTAATTTATTTTAGCAAAATTAATGGGAGAATTAACATCATTAACAGGGTTGGAATACCCGAAATCCTTCACTAATAAATTGCTTATATGTCATTGAATAACAGTGGATAAATAGGTGTTATATCCAATATAGCTTGAATGAATGGTTTATATATGTGCATTTATGGTTTAAAACAGACTTTATTCACTTATAAACACCTATATAAGAGTATTTTATAAATTTTAAGTGAAGTTTAAAATGAATTCGTTATAGGAGAATAAAAAAGTAAATTGTCACTTCGTATACAAATGTATACACCTGTAATGTACATTTATGAATTGGCATATTGGTAAATGTTATTACATTTGTGCATTCGAAAATTTACATTTATATGGAAGACCGGATCAAGAAATTTATGGAGCATAAAGGAATTTCTCCTTCAGAATTGGCTGATGCCATCGGTGTTCAACGATCGAATGTTACGCACGTTTTAAAA
Source organism: Prolixibacteraceae bacterium (assembly GCA_003450125.1). Classification (GTDB taxonomy): domain Bacteria; phylum Bacteroidota; class Bacteroidia; order Bacteroidales; family Prolixibacteraceae; genus Aquipluma. The sequence continues at coordinate 15,575 of DMFR01000074.1, forward strand.
GCCAGGAATAAACCAAGCTTTCAGTTTATTGAGAAGCTTTTACAGATTTATCCGGAAATAAATGCCAAATGGCTCCTGCTGGGCGAAGGCAATATGATCGAAGGGCTTTCCAAATCAAGAACCCTGTTCGATACCATTCCAGATCCGGTTATTCCTAAAGTGGCCCCCGAAAAAAGGCCGGAACCGGAAATGGTAAAGGAATCAACGGCTACAACGCCCATTGAAACAATTTCTGCTCCACCCGCCGCTGCTAAAAAGGAGCCTGAAAATGAGTTGTATGATGCCTTTTTTGGCACCGATAAGCCCATCGAACGGATGATTGTGTTTTTTAAAGATCAAACTTTTAAGGTTTATAATCCTTCCCGATAAGATTTTTGAATTATATTTGCCGTCAAATTAATTTTGGATGAAAAAGACGGTAATCGATTTATTATTGCTTGAAAATAAGCAGCTTAACAAGGATAATTTTCTACTTAAACTTCAATCGCCTATATCTGTTTCCGAAATATTTCCTGGTCAGTTTGTCAATATTGAAATTAAAGAAGCGGGAGAGATATTTTTGCGCAGACCTTTTTCAGTTCTTGATGTCGATTACCAGAACCAGACCATTTCATTACTGGTAAAAATATTGGGCAGGGGATCAAAAAAGTTAACTGAAGCCAAAGGTGGCCTTACCTTCAGTACCATCCTTCCTTTGGGCAAATCATTCACCATGCCTTCTAAAAATGACCGTGTACTACTGATTGGCGGCGGTAGCGGTGTAGCCCCCATGTTATTTCTTGCCAAATGCTGTGGTCTGGATCCTGAGAATGTACACGTACTGATCGGAGCCCGTTCCGCTATAGACCACATTGATATTGAGGACTATCAGCCTTTGGGAAAGTTTTATTTTACCACTGAAGACGGCACTCTTGGGGAAAAGGGATATGTTACCAACCACTCTTTGTTTACAAATAAACTGAAGGAATTCACAAAAATATACGCCTGCGGCCCGGACCTGATGATGAAAGCCATCGGTAGGATTGCACTGGAAAACCAGATTTTCTGCGAACTTTCACTGGAAAATATGATGGCTTGCGGGTTTGGCGTTTGTCTGTGTTGTGTGGAAGATACAAAGGCAGGACATAAATGCGTTTGTACGGATGGACCGGTATTTAATGTAAATGATTTGAAATGGTAAATTTAGGGGTAAAAATTCATGAGCTGGAATTAAAGAATCCGGTGATGACTGCATCCGGGACCTGCGGATTTGGCGAAGAAATTGCTGATTTTATTGATCTTTCGCGTCTTGGCGGGATTGTTGTAAAAGGAACTACCCTCAAGCACCGGGAAGGGAATGCCTATCCCCGAATGGCCGAAACACCATCTGGGATGCTCAATGCAGTTGGCTTACAG
>DMFR01000074.1:17012-22399 GCA_003450125.1 Prolixibacteraceae bacterium
CCGGGAAGGGAATGCCTATCCCAGAATGGCCGAAACGCCTTCCGGAATGCTGAATGCAGTGGGCCTTCAAAACAAAGGAGTTGACAACTTCATTTCAAATATTTATCCCCGGATAAAAGACCTGGACACTCATATTGTAGTAAATGTAAACGGCTCTACCATTGAAGAATATGTGGCTTTAACAGAACGGTTGAATGAACTTGACAGAATTCCTGCCATCGAACTAAACATCAGTTGTCCGAACGTGAAAGAAGGCGGAATGGCTTTTGGAATCAGCTGTCCATCTGCCGAGGCAGTGGTAAGGGCGGTAAGAAGGGTTTATAGCAAGACGTTAATCGTAAAGCTTTCGCCCAATGTAACCAATATTGCTGAAATTGCACGGGCTGTAGAGGGGCAGGGCGCCGATAGTGTTTCATTGATCAATACTTTACTTGGGATGGCCGTAAATGCCGAAACAAGAAAACCGGTCTTGTCCACCATTACCGGAGGACTTTCTGGTCCTGCTATAAAACCCATTGCCCTTAGGATGGTTTGGCAGGTTTATAACGCAGTTAAAATTCCGATCATAGGAATGGGCGGAATCATGAATGTGAATGATGCCATCGAGTTTATGATAGCCGGTGCATCTGCCATTCAGGTAGGAACTGCAATTTTTATCGATCCAACGATCCCCGTTCAGATTGTTGATGGTTTATCTGTATACATGGAACGGCATAAAATACAATCTGTTAACGAATTAATTGGGAGTTTACAATGCTGAATTATATAAAAACACATATTTGCACAATCAAACGTTTCGGGTATTGCCTGTTTTTTTTACTGATTCTTACCCAGTGCACCAACCCGACTACTCCTTCTAGCGCTAATAGCTCTCATGAATTGCCCAATCATTATCAGGAATTGGACTCCAAAGGGCTAAATTTCTGCATTACCAATGAACTTTCCGATTTTCCGGGAAGTAAATTCATTGAAAAAGAAGCCAATGGATTCCTTCGTCAATGGAATTTAGCTGGAATGACCATGTCAATTGTGAAAGATGGTAAACTGGTTTATGCCCATGGATTTGGTTATTCAGATCTGGAAACTAAACAGCCGGTTTTGCCTGGACAGTTGTTCCGGTTAGCGAGCGTGAGTAAGCTCATAACAGCGGTTGCCATCATGAAATTGGTTGAACGCAAGTCTATTTCACTTGATTCAAAGGTATTTGGGCCCAATGCTATTATTAAAGATTCCATTTTTAACAAAGTTAAAGACCCCCGACTCTATAAAATTACCGTTCGTCATCTATTGGCACACGCCGGAGGCTGGTCACTGCATTATGGGGATATGGCCTTTAATTCATTGCTCGTGCTGGAACTTAACGGCGAATCCGGAGCCGGAGCAGCTACCATGGCTACTTATAATCACTTTATTGCATCCCGGAAACTTCACTTTGATCCGGGGACCCGGTCTTCCTATTCAAATATGGGATATATGTTCTTAAGAGAAGTAATTGAGTCTGTCACTGGTCAGTCCTACGAAGATTATGTGCGAAATGAGGTGCTCAAACCCATCGGGATCACAGATATGCACATTGGCAGAAGTTATCTTTCCGATCGCCGGTTCAATGAAGTAAAGTATTACGAATCAGGCGAACAGCAATTGGTATCCTGCTTCGATGGAACGGGCAGAATGGTCCCTAAAGCCTACGGGGGAAATCCGATTGAATTGCTTGGGCCTGCAGGCGGTTGGATTGCATCTTCCATGGAATTGGCTAAACTATTGGTTTCGGTGGATGGATTTAGCAATGTTCCTGATATATTGCCCCAGAGCTTAATCAGTCAAATGGTTGAGCATAAGTTTTTCAGAGGTCCCTTGGGATGGAAAGTTGTAAAAGACAACGGTGATTGGATTCGAACAGGAAGTATGGCAGGAACATCTGCTTTAGTGAAACGCCAAAGTAATGGCTTTTCATGGGTAGTTGTCATTAATACAAGTACTTGGAAAGGTCCAAAATTACCGGCTTATATCAATTTTATGATGGGAAAAGTGGAAAAGACGATTAAAAAATGGCCAAAGCAGGACCTGTTTAAATACAAACCAAAAGCATAGGTTCACCTCAGATTACACAAAAGAATACGTCATATTTTAGATATGAAAACATCCCGATACTCCATCAGGGTGCAAAACCAAAAAGGGACTCTAATCCATCTAAACGCGGGATCAGAGTCCCTTTAGGTTACAAATACCTTCATTTAAATGCTCCAATCAAGCCTTATAAAATCAAGGCTTGTCATGAGGGAGCTTTTCCTTTCAATCAGGCAACCAGCCCTTAAAAGAGGCTTATCTACCAATATTTATTGACCTGCTTTGAAAGGAATGTCCGTTAGACCTTAAACTTTTCATCGAGTATCTTGTTAATTAGTAGGAGAAACTGGAAATTTAATGTTAAATAAAATAGTATGTCAGAATTTAAAATTCAGATGCCTAAGCTTGGCGAAAGTGTTCAAGAAGCTACCATTACCAAATGGTTTGTCAAGGAAGGTGATCGTATTGAAGAGGATCAGTCTCTTTTCGAGGTTGCAACGGATAAGGTGGACTCCGAAATTCCTTCACCCGTTGACGGCGTGGTAAAGAAAATATTTTTTGTCGTTGATGCATTGGTTCCGGTAGGCGAAACCGTTGCAATTATTACGACAGACGGAGAAGGTGATTCTCAGGAAGCCGCCAAGGTTGAAGTTAAAGCTGAACCTACAAAAGAAGCCACCAAAGTTGAAGTTAAAGCTGAACCTGAAAAGGAGCAGGCACAACCTTTGATCGCTAAAGCAGAGGCTAAACAGGTTGCTCAATCCCCTGAAGTTGCTGAACAAAAACCACCTGCTGAACCTACCGAAACAAAAGCTACCCGGTTTTATTCACCGTTGGTGCAGTCAATCGCCCAATCGGAGCAGGTAAGTCTTGCGGAATTGGAATCTATTAAAGGTTCGGGCCAGAATAACAGGGTTCAGAAATCTGACATTCTATCTTATATTGAATCGCGTAAAAATGGAAATGTCGCTTCCCCGGTCCAAACGTCGGAAGTAAAACCAGAAGCTCCGGGAGCAAAGGTGGAGGAAAAAAAGGCACAGCCAAAGATATCTGTTTCCTTGGGATCAAGTGATCAAATCATTGAAATGGACCGTGTTAGGAAAATCATTGCCGACCACATGGTCATGTCCAAGAAGGTTTCCCCTCATGTGACTTCCGTGGTAGAAGCTGATGTTACCAACCTTGTTTTGTGGCGCAACCGAATTAAGGATGAATTCAGTGCAAAATATGGAGAGAAAATTACCTACATGCCCATTTTTACCGAGGCCGTAGCACGTGCAATAACGGAATTCCCGCTATTGAATTCTTCGGTTGACGACTATAAAATAATTATCCACAAGGACGTAAATATTGCAATTGCTGTTGCCAAGCCTGATGGGAACCTGGTAGTCCCGGTTATTAAGAACGCTGAGCAGAAAAATTTGGTCGGATTAACCAAGAATCTAAACCAACTGGCTGAAGCTGCACGTCACAATAAGCTCACCCCTGAAGATTATCAGGGTGGAACCTTTACGATCACCAATTTTGGATCGTTCAGGAATTTAATAGGAACTCCGATCATCAATCAACCTCAGGTAGCCATTCTTGCAACAGGCAGCATTGAGAAAAAACCTGCTGTAATGGAAACCCCCACGGGTGATGCCATTGTAGTACGCCATAAAATGTTCCTCTCATTGTCTTATGATCATAGAGTTGTGGATGGAGCTATGGGCGGGGCTTTCCTGAGGCGAATAGCAGACATTCTTGAAGAATTCAATATTGATCGCGAAGTATAACCTTTATAATTTAAAATTTTCTTTATGAATACAGCTCCAAATGTATTATCGATTAAAACTGCTCCCAAAGCCGAAATGCCGGAAGTGGTCTTAAACAGTAATAATGTTCCACATGTATTTTCGATAAAAACAACTTCCAAAGAAACACTTGAAAAATGGTTCCGGTTAATGACTTTGGGCCGTGCCATTGATGAAAAGGCTCCCAATTACCTGAAGCAGGCCATTGGCTGGTCCTATCATGCACCCTATGCCGGACATGATGGAATCCAGTTGGCCATCGGGCAAACCTTTGAAAAGGAAGTTGACCACATTTTTTTGTACTATCGCGATTTGCTGACTGCCTTGTCGTGTGGAATGACCGCAGAGGAAATCATTCTGAACGGCATCTCCAAAGCAACAGACCTTACAAGCGGCGGAAGACACATGTCAAACCACTTTGCAAAAGTGGCATGGAATATACACAATGTTTCTTCCCTGACAGGTAATCATACCCTTCATGCAGTAGGTGTTGCCAGGGCCATTAAATATTATGGCGAAAAAGCAGTGGCCATCAGCGTGCAGGGTGAATCTTCCTTGTCGGAAGGGTTTGTCTATGAAGCCATTAATGGTGCCTCAAAGGAAAAGCTGCCTGTTATTTTTGCCATCCAGGACAACGGATATGGTATTTCGGTCCCCAAAAAGGACCAGACTGCCAACCGGAAGGTGGCCAACAATTTCACGGGCTTTAAAAATCTGCGCATTATCCATTGCAATGGTAAAGATGTGTTTGATTCAATGAATGCCATGCACGAAGCAAAGAAACATGCTCTGGAAACCGGGATGCCGGTGATGGTCCAGGCCAACTGCATCAGAATGCATTCCCATTCCAATTCTGACCGTCATGAACTGTACCGTTCGGAAGAAGAAAGAAACTACGCCCAGGAATACGATCCATTGTTAAAATACAAGCGGATGCTTCTCCGTTACAACCGCTTTACCAATGAGGAACTTGAGTCCATCGAAAATGATGCTAAAATCGAGTTGAAAGACGCCCATAAGAAGGCCTTACAGGCACCCGATCCGGATCCGAACACTTACCTTGATTTTGTACTTCCGGAGCCATATAAGCCACTTAAATACGTCGATGGGACCCATCAGGAACCAGGGGAGAAGAAAAAATTGATCACTGCCTTGAATGAAACGCTCAAGGCTGAATTCAGAAATAACCCGGATACCTTTATGTGGGGTCAAGATATGGCCAATAAGGACAAGGGAGGAATATTTAATGTTTCGAAGGGACTGCAGCAGGAATTTGGCCCTAAAAGGGTATTTAATGCACCAATTGCCGAAGACTTCATTGTCGGAACCGCCAACGGAATGTCCAGATATGATGAAAAAATCAGGATTGTAATCGAAGGGGCCGAGTTTGCCGATTACTTCTGGCCAGCCATGGAGCAGTATGTGGATTCAAGCCACGATTACTGGCGATCAAACGGCCAGTTTACCCCCAATGTGACCATCAGACTTGCGTCGGGCGGCTATATTGGTGGTGGGATATACCATTCG
>DMFR01000074.1:22450-24279 GCA_003450125.1 Prolixibacteraceae bacterium
AGGCATTGTACAATGATCCCAAGGCGGCTACCGTTATCCCAGATGACTTTGAAGTTCCGTTCGGCAAGGCCAGAATTCGCCGTGATGGGGAAGATTTGGTGATGATTACTTATGGAAATACCACCCACATGTGTCTGGAGGCGGCTGAAAAGCTTTCAAAGGAAGGCAAATCAGTTGAAGTAATTGACCTTCGCTCGCTCATTCCGCTGGACAAGGAAACAATTCTGAATTCAATCAAAAGAATCGGCAAAGTAATGGTTGTACATGAAGACAAAGTCCATTCAGGATTTGGCGCCGAAATTACATCTGTAATTATGGAAGAAGCATTTGAATACCTTGACTGTCCGGTCAAGCGTGTTGGTTCATCTTTTACCCCTGTTGGATTCCACCGTTCGTTTGAACGGATGATATTACCTAATACAGAAAAAATTTACAATGCAGCCAAGGAAGTATTGGCTTATTAATAACTTAACAATCATGAGCAAAACAGGGATATTTTACAGTTTTAATTCAAAGAAAACAGCAAAGGTGGCCGAAAAGATCATTGATGAATTTGGTACCGATTTTAAAATTGTGCCAGTCAATGCAGAAGAATTAACAGAAGAATTGTTTCTGTCGTTCAATCACCTGGTACTTGGAGTTCCCACCTGGTTTGATGGTGAATTGCCCAATTATTGGGATGAATTTGTTCCTGCATTGGAAGATCTGGATCTCAAGGGTAAAACGATTGCCATCTATGGGCTTGGTAATCAGGTGGAATATCCTGAAAACTTTGGCGATGCGGTGGGAATAATGGCCAATATAGTCCAGGCAAGAGGGGCCAAATTGATTGGTTATACTTCGACCAATGGATACAACTATGAATCTTCGAAGGCTGAAGTGGAAGGTAAATTTTGCGGGCTTTTGTTAGACCAGGAAACGCAACCCCGGCTATCCAAAGAAAGAATATCGAATTGGGTAGGAGGTATTAAGGCTCAATTCAGTTAAAGATTTAAGTTACAATGATTGAAAGGGCATGGTAATTATTATCATGCCCTTATTTTTTTGTAAAGGATTTTCGTTATTGGTAAACTAACCTTTGTAAAATATATCTTTGTAGAAATACCATAAGAACAATGAAGAAGAAAAAAGTAATTGCTATAGTTGCCCATGATAACCGCAAAAAGGATATGATGGAGTGGGTTGCCTGGAATTGGAAAGATTTGAGTCCGCACAGCCTGATCTGTACCGGGACAACGGGTAAGTTGGTCAATGCCGTGCTGGTTGAAAAATGTAGGGAAAATGATGTGATTCCGCCTAATATTGAGCGGCTTAAATCAGGACCTCTGGGAGGCGATCAGCAATTGGGTGCCTTGATTTGTGAGGAAAGGGTGGATCTGTTGATTTTCTTTTGGGATCCGATGGAGCCACAGCCACACGATGTGGATGTAAAAGCATTGTTGCGCATATCAACCCTTTACAATATCCCGACAGCTACGAACCGATCTACAGCTGATTTCTTGATTTCATCAAAACTATTTCATCAAGAATATCATCCAATTCTGAAGGATTACAGCGGTTATATGATGAGAAAAGTTGATGTTGAAGACTGATATTAATGCAGATATCAATTTTACTTAATTGAATAAGTTACATTTGTAGCATTATAATATGTTGAAATATAATGCATTAATATTGTAATATGCTCGTGATGTTACAAATGTAACAAGTGTCATTTCCAATAACCAGCCATTCTGTTAACACATTCATTGTCCTGAAGTCATGGGATGTTAGATCTGTCTATTGGCTAGCCTTCAAGTTGCCTGTTTGTGTATACCTTGTGTATACCT
>DMFR01000044.1:0-172 GCA_003450125.1 Prolixibacteraceae bacterium
AGATACATAGGACACATAGAAAATAGTATAGGTATCTATAATCAATCACTACATTTTTTAACCCAAAGGTTACCAAGGTTAGGGTTTCTGGGGCTGACTTAATTACTAAGGTTAGTAAGGTGAGGGTTCTGAAACCATAGGCTAGTCCACAAACCTTAATAACCTTAGTAAC
>DMFR01000044.1:443-716 GCA_003450125.1 Prolixibacteraceae bacterium
ATACAAAAGTAGACTATTCAACAGTTTCAAATCCTAATAAAAATCACCTTTCAAAAATCTTAAAAATCTTCTCTATCTCATTTAAGAATTAAATTTTACTACATTTATTGCCTCATTAAACTGAATGGTGAAAGCTGTTCCATGCAAAAATATATATTTAAATCAATCGCCGGCCAATACCCTGTTGAAACCAAAAATGATCTGCTAAAGATCATTGGTCTTCATCTGTTTATCCTTTTAGGAGGATTATTCGGTCTATACCTGTCTATATCC
>DMFR01000044.1:839-3195 GCA_003450125.1 Prolixibacteraceae bacterium
TCGGTCTATACCTGTCTATATCCGATCTAGCAGGTGTATCACCCGATGAGTGTTTACCCGGTGACATTTCGATCCTCATTATTTTTGGACTTTCCTTCTATGGACTGCGATATATCAGCATCCCTTGGGCGGTGAATGTCTTTTTCCTGATCCCTTTTGTTGCCTATTTTTTTTTTATTGCCCAATCCAATTCAATTTTTCCCAATCAACTTTCAGTTCCCTATACCCTTTGGACACTGATTCCTTTCCTGCTCTTCTTCCTGCTTTTTAGCGAAAACATAAAGACCCTTTCCATCTATTACGTCCTGTGTTTCCTCACCTTGCTGATCCATGTCTATGTGGCCGGGATGAGCGATCTGTTGTTTCATTTCAAATGGGAGGCCCAGGTTGAATTTTACAACCCCTTATTACTCCTATCCGCGTTCTATCTTGCGGCTGTATTGATCGCCTGGAATTTTCAACACCGCATGGATTACCTGAAGGATAAAAAAGAAAGCACCGATAAGTTGATCACCCAAACCATCAGAAGCCTTTCCCAAGGGGTGATGCTCCTTGAAATTGCCAGGGATGAATTCGGAACCCCTACCCATTTGATGGTCAGGAAAACCAACCTGGCCTTTGAACGGCTTTTTAAAATTACTTCCCGCGAAATAAAAAATCAAAATGCCGATGTCGTGTTTCCTAAAATATTTCGTGGCGCCTTTGACTGGAACCACCAGTACCTGCATTCGCAGAAGAAACATTTTTCCCTGTACCTTGATCACCTTGACCGTCATTTTGAAGTTGAAACCTTCAAGCTGACCAGCGACCAGATCGTCAGCCTTTTCAGCGATGTGAGCGTTCATCGCAAAACGATTATCGACCTGGAGGAAAGCAAACAACGTTTTCAAGTGTTACTAGAAGCCGTTCCCGACCTGTTTTTTATCATCGACAAAGACGGAACCTATGTCGATTTTGTCTTTAAAGCCACTGAAGCCCTGAAAATTATGCCTGAAGATATTATTGGCAACACCATCTTTGAAGTCGGGTTCTCCGAAAAGATGTCCAGTAAGATCTACGCCTGCATTCAGCAATGCATTGAAACAGACTCCATTGAAACCATTGAATATGCCCTGGAAGTGGTAGGGGTATCTGCCATGTTCGAAATGCGCATTGCCCGGTTAAACGATCATTCGGTCATTTCCCTGGCAAGGGATATTACAAAAAGGAAACTGGCCGATATCCAACTGGAGGAGGCTAAAATGAAGGCCGAAGAGTCGGATCGCCTCAAGACGGCCTTCCTGGCCAACATCTCTCACGAGATCCGCACCCCCATGAATGCCATCATTGGCTTTTCCAAGATGATCGGTTCTCCTGATTTCGATGAGGAGGAAAAGGCCCAGTTCATTGAAATTATCGTATCCAATGGAAAAGCATTGATGGAGCTGATCAACGACATGATCACCCTTTCGAAAATTGAAAGCGACACTTTGCAGATCAAGAAATCAAGCTGCAGACTCAACGATATGATGGTTTCCCTTTACAAGGAAACCAACTTTGAAGTGGAGGATAAAAAGGACATCAAGATCAAACTCTCCTGTGCCAATGCCAATCCTAAGTTTACTTTTATTACTGATCCGGGCATTCTTCAGGCCGTTTTACAGAAACTGATCGACAACAGCATCAAGTTTACCGAAAACGGGGTGATTGAAATCGGATACCTGTTTCCTGAACCCTCCTTGATTGAGTTTTTCATCAAGGACACGGGTATCGGCATTGCAGAACGGGACCAGGAGCGCATTTTTGAACGTTTCCACCAGTTGGATAACCGCACCTCGCGCTCCTATGAAGGCACAGGCCTTGGATTGCCCATTGCCCAACACTTTGTTCGAATGTTGGGTGGAAGCCTAAACGTGAACTCAAAACTGGGTAAAGGCTCCGTCTTTTCTTTCACCCTTCCCTACGAAAGAGAAGAAAGCAAACTGACTATCGTCCGGTAGTACCGGTCTTTATTTTTGATACATTTGTCTATCAACTATTCCTGAAGGATTTACTTTTCCTGTTGGTTTATTTACCACCAACCCTACTCCACCCCTACTCCAAGCCTACTTAAAGCCTACTCCTAAGATACATACAAGTAGTTTTTATATAGGGTTCAACTAGATTCCTAATTGGATTTATTTTGATTTAGCAATATTCATTCAATCACCAATAACGATAGATAGATATGAAGACTCAAGGGTGTCGATTTAGGATCGGTATAAAACTTTTTATACAAGCATGTCTTAATCCCCCCAGGTGAAGATTGCAAAAGTTTGTATATCCAAAAGACTATTTGTCTCAGAAGCATATAATTAGAGATTGAGTAACAAGACCA
>DMFR01000440.1:0-1849 GCA_003450125.1 Prolixibacteraceae bacterium
GTAAATTATTTAATAGTAAATACTTAATCCAACAATGTACTTCCTAAAGAAAACATTGATACTTGTTTTTCTTGTCCTGCTTATGGTCTTACCGGACTTAGAAGTACAGGCTCAAAAGTCATCGGTATCGAATACTTTATTGGGGAAAGTCATTTGTGGATACCAGGGATGGTTCAACTGTTATGGAGATGGCTCAACGGTGAACATGTGGCGGCATTGGGCAGGAGGAGGGTTACATTCAGAGGATAAACTGCCTCAACCCGGATATTTAACCTTTGAAGCCTATCCAGAGGTATCGGAATATCAGAAAGAGAGCCTGTTCACAACAGGTTTTGATGCCTTGGGAAATGGAGAAAAGGCACAACTGTTTTCTTCCCACAAGCCAGGTGTGATTGATCTTCACTTTTCATGGATGAAGCAATACGGGATCGATGGAGTAGCCTTGCAGCGCTTTTTAGGGGAAACAAAGAATGCCCGTTACAAAGTACAAAGGGACAGCATTACCCTTCAGATCATGCATTCAGCAGCCAAATATGGACGTATTTTCTACCTGATGTATGATATGAGCGCCCATGATACTTCCTTCTTTCAAAACGATGTATTGCACATTGAAAAAGACCTGGGTATTTTCTCTTCCGAAAACTATGTGCACCAGGATGGCAAGCCTGTTATTTGTCTCTGGGGATTTGGATTTACCCACCGGCCAAAAGAACCCCAGAAGAGCCTTGCATTGATCAACTGGCTCAAGGCAAAAGGCTACTATGTCATCGGGGGAGTGCCTACCAACTGGCTTACAGGAACTGTCGACTCCTATGACAATTACATAGAAGTTTACAGGGCATTTGATATGATTTCACCCTGGTCGGTGGGTCGATTTAAAACCAATAAAGAAGTCAGTGAATTTAAGACAAAGCATTTACAGCCTGACATGGAATATTGCAAGGTCCATCATATCGTCTATCAGCCGGTTGTATTTCCCGGATTTGCATGGTCCAACTGGAATAGAGGGACAGTGAACCAGATTTCAAGAAACAAGGGCGATTTTCTGTGGCAACAGGTTTATAATATTAAATCACTTGGCCTGACCAATCTGTATGTAGCCATGTTTGATGAATACGATGAAGGCACTGCCATTGCAAAGATAGCCGATAGTTATTTTGCAGTTCCCACCAATCAATATTTCCTGACCAGCAGTGCCGATGGAACGTATGTTTCATCTGATTTTTATCTGCGCCTTGTAGGAAAAGCTACCAAGACCATGAGGGATGAACTGCCATTGACCAAGACTCATGAAGTTTCTTTAGAATCGGCACCCATATGGTTTAGAACCAGCTTTGAAGGGGGATACGATGCAATGCCTGTTGGTCTACTCTCAACTGGTACAAACAAAGAATACACAGTAGTTTGTAAAGTATCGGGACAAAAGGCTGCTACAGGAAAGTCGTCCTTACAGGTCAGCGTATTGCCCAATGACCTTCCAAGTGGATCAAGAAAGAGTGTTGTTCTGTTTGATGTTGACATCCCTGTTTCAGATTCTACGCTTCTCAATTACAAGGTTTATCCTGAAGGAAGTAACCATCCATGTGCCTTTGTAGAATTAGTCGCCTCTGATGGCAGCCATTTCATTGGATCGGTGACAACAGATAAGATAAAGCAGAATGGATGGAACAGCTTTCAATTCAATATCGGGTCGTGGGGTAAAGGCAAAACAGTTTGCAAGATTGTAGTGGGCTATCAAAAGTTCAAACATTCGCCCCCACAGACTATGTATATCGATGATATTTCCATTTTGGAGCAGAAGTGAACACCCATCAGCGTGACAGAAACTTTCCATTTCCTACAAATCCTA
>DMFR01000440.1:2033-9762 GCA_003450125.1 Prolixibacteraceae bacterium
TTCGTAGGATTTGTAGGAAATGGCGCAACCCGGAATTAAAATATAAATTGTTGGTCCGATACAAGATTGCCAATGGTGATCATCTGGTGTCGTATCACTATTTAAATGGCACTTCAGACAATGCTGGAATCTCAATCGCTCTGATGAAGACGAAAATATCCACTATCATATCACTATTGTGGCTATTAAAATAGCGTCCCACTACCAATGATGCTCCGATCAAAGTATCGGATGAGCTTGAATCCATGAAAAACAATGCGACAGCTGAGACGCTACACTAATTTACGCTCATCAGCTTGCACCTGTATGTATTGCCTTTGGTGGTTAGTGAAGCGATGTAAATGCCCTTTGTCTTTTGGGATAAATCTACAGTGGGACTCTTCAGACTTAACTTTTGGTGGTAGATCACCTTTCCACTAGTATCAGCTATGATTAAATCGCCCGGTTCAGGAACTTGGAAATGAAATTTACCATCTGAAGAAGGATTTGGGAAGACGGAAAGGGGAGCATCAGTTATTCCTTTAACGCTTAAAGGAAATGATTCGGAAACAGTGAATGCATTCAGGTTCATGCCTCCATTGGTAGCCAGTTTTAAGATGTGCAATCCTTCCTGAAGATCGATACTTGCAGCTGTCACGTTCTTCCATGCCTGCCATCCGCCGCCAGGTACCAATAAAGTACCTGTGACATCCGTATTGTCTATTTCGATGTGGAAAGAGCCACCGGCATCGGCGGCGGCTCTTGTAATGATGTCATATTTAGCCGTCTTGGCAACATTGATGGTGTATCCAAGCCATTCGCCTGGTTGCATCCATGAGATGCTGTATCCACCTTCAGAGCAGGTTTCAATATCTACGCCTTCAGTGGTTCGGAAGGCAGCTGTTTTGTTGGCCGCCTCTGTGTCATGATAAGATACACCTTCTCCTCCTGTATCAAAATGTTCGGCCTGGAAAGTACCTGGAATAGAAATGGGAGTCTGGAAATAAGCATGCATGGCATCAACGAACTTGAATTTATCCACATTCATTCCTCCATAGGTAAAGAACTTGAATACATGGATGCCTTTGGTCAGTGGAATACTTCCGGCAGTAATGGTTTGCCAGGTAGACCATCCCTTGTTGGGAACAACCAGTTTGCCCGTTACTTTACGATTGTCCATTTCAATGTGAAACCCTCCCCCATTGGTTACTCCTGAGGCCACAATGCATTGGATGTCATAAATTCCTGGAGTAATGACTTCGATGGTATAGTTGGTAAACTCTCCGTCACTGGTATTTCCGATGCTGTAATTACCAGAACTATAAGATTCGATGTCCACCCCTTCATTGAGGCGGTATTTACCCTGGGTATTGGTGGGATCACTGTCGCTATAACCTTTACCCTGTCCTCCATCATTGTAATCTTCGGCTTCAATCACCCCCGGCACCTTACGTGGTGTTCCTCCATAAGGGGTACCATTCTCCCTGGTTTGTTTGACCATCTGGATGGTTCCATCTTCGTTGTAATACAACTTGTCAACGCAGACAGACCTTAAATTGCCATTTCCTGATAGAATGCTGTTGTGATAAAAGGCATACCACTGACCCTTGTATTCAACGATTGATCCATGGTTGGTACCACAGCCTGTTTGTTCCATATAGACCCCTTTTGAGGTCCATGGACCCAATGGATTGTTGCTGGTGGCATATCTCATTTGATTGCCTCCCGGATCGGTATTATCAGGATAAGACAGGTAATAAACACCATTACGTTTGTGTACCCAGGTTCCTTCATGAAAATCAGTCAGTCCTGCCATGGGTTTCATGGTTCCATCAATCTCCATCATGTTATCCTTGAGCTTACCTCCAAGACATCTGCCACCACCGCCCTGATAAAAGTAGGCAGTACTGTCATCGTCAATAAAAATACAAGGATCAATCAGGGATTCAATGCCTGGAATATATCCCTGGACGGCAAAATCACTGGCAGGCTTTTTACTGGTAGCCACACCTATCTTCCATGTAGAGTTCCAGAGATCACCGGCACCGGTTGGATGAGGAAAATAATAGTAGTAAGTTCCATTCTTAAAAGCACAATCAGGAGCCCACATGAAACCGCCTTCCGGTCTTCCCCAAGGCACCTGACTGGCTCGTAAGATTTCCCCATGATCCGTCCAGTTGACCATGTCATCGGTTGAATAAACGTGGTACTGATCCATCAAATCACAACCCCTTGGAGGGTCGATATCATGGGAGGGATACAAGTATAACCTGCCATCTTTCCATACATGCGCCGAAGGATCAGCAGTATAAATGTTGGTAATAATGGGATTGGGGGCCATGGTAGTCTGTGCCGAAGAATGGAACCCGACAGCAAAAGGTGCAATGAAACCAAACAGGGCCTTTAGGTATTTTGATTTTAAGATTGACATTTTATTCTTCTTTAGTTGAATTGAATTGATTGAAAGTTATGACTTAACTATCTCAACTTATTTTACAATTAGCTTCCTTGTTTCAATACCCATAGTGGTTTCAAAGTTCAGTAAATAAATACCCGACTTCAGATTACTTAAGGGAAAGTTTTCAACAGAAGTTCCGCTTGCATTCAAGCTCTTTGCTGTCCTGATTAACTCACCTGCTGTATTGAATATCCTGATGGTATAAGGCAACGTATTTCTATTACTTACAAAGATTGAATTACCCGATAGGGCAGGATTAGGGAAGACCTGAAAGTTAATCCCCTTGGCCGCGTTAATTTCAAGGCCTTCAGTTGAGGTATTTAACTCATCGGTTATATTGAAAACATAGAATTCATGAATGGACCAGTAGTTTCCCTTTGTACCGGTCTGCTCAATTTTAATATACCCGGCTGTTGTAGTAGTGATTGGAATAATGGTCATTCCATCAGTTCCAACTCCGGTTGCAACGGCAGTTCCCCAAGTAATGCCATCATTGGATACATAGAAGTTATACCCTGCAGGCGAATCCGTTGGACTTGCTGCAACATCCAATATAATTTCGTTGATGGGTTGCGCTGTTTTCATATCCACCATGTACCATTGCCCTTTAACCTGTGATCCGGACGTATCCCAACGGGAAGAAGCATTGCCGTCAATTCCTTTAGAGGCATTGCCCGTATTGACCGATGCCGTTGCAATCCATCCTGTACGGCTTAAAGCGCTTGTAGGAGACAAGGTCACATTGTTGCTCAGGTTGTTCACCCACAAGGCACAATTGGCCTTGTTGATCCCACTTGGATCAAGGATAGAAGACCGGGCACCAAATCTCTTTTCAGCGCCACTGTTGATTAACTTACCGATGGGGGAAACAATCGAGTTCTCCAGGTTCAATTGTCCGGTAGTCAGGTTCCCCAAGGCCGTATTGCCTGAATTGGCAAAGAAGGCTTGTTGTAAATTGACCGTTCCACCATTTAAGAGGATACCATATTTAGGACTTCCCCAATAATCAGAATTAAACAGGCTTACTCTTGAAGTAAAAGAAGGTGAAGTTTCCAGATAATTGGTATTTCCAGTTCCTATTGAAACAACCTGGGTATTGATAAAATCAAATCCATTGGCACCAGCTCCTTCAACACAAAGACTTCTGCCTGAGCCATCTATTCCAAGGCCAAGACTCTTGCCTGTAGGACCATTTCCGCCATCATTGGTAAGCACGACTCCTCGAAGGGATCCATAATGGAAATCATTGTACAGGATTTCATCCTTGCAATCTCCCAAGATGAGAAATTCAAGGTTCGCAAAGCCATAATCATAAGCCAATGGATTGCCTTCAGCTGGAGAATTGGGCCAGCTTCCAAACTTGGATTCACTTCCACAGGCATAGACAATCAGGTTGAACATCAGGTTGCTGATCTTCCCGTTTTGAGATCCTCCGCCAACCTTTACACCCTTGTCAAACACATGGCCAGCCACCCAATCCACATAATGGTTATCACAGGGATAAGTAAACAGATCCACCCCTTTTACCGAAGCGCGAAGTCCCACATTGATGATATACACATCACTTCCGGTGCCTTGTATGGTATACGGGTAATCATCAATTCCAGGCAAATTGGTAGATATCTGTTCAGGATAATCAAAGGTGATGCCCCTTATGCCGCTTTTAGGCGCTAGCCTTAGAAAGGGCCGGTCTCCAGGAGTGGTTCTTCCTGCATAGACTTCCAGGATACTTCCCGGGCCTAATGGAACAGAACTCACATCAAATGATCCTTTTAATTCAACTCCTGTGGGAATATCCAAATTACCCAAGACCTTGTATTTACCCGGTGGGAGAAATACGATTCCACCCCCATCAGCAGCTGCCTGATTCAATGCTTTCTGTATGGCCGAAGTATTGTCTGTTGTGCCATCATTTTTGGCCAGAAAAGGAGATGCGGTAGCCAGATACATGACCATTCTGGAGGGTCCATGTGTCTCTGGAATCATGACTGGAAAATCAGGAAGCTTTTCCAGTACAACTGGTGTATGATCAATAATGCTTGTAAATATAGAGTTGTTGGTAATCTTAACAGTTTCCTTAAAACGGTTACCGGTTATTAAACCTCTCCCGTTGGCCCCAAGAATTACCTGTGGAGCCGGATTATTAAAATCACAATCGGATGCAGAAAGGATTCCTCCTGATACAGTTACTTTTCCACTTGAGATTGTACTTTGCTGCATTAATATCTTGGTTGTTGAGGTCTTATCGGTCACAATGGCATTGGTTGTAGCACCAAAATTACAGGTATTCAATTCAATTGCTCCTGATGTTCCAGGACCAACGTATACGCCTGTTTCACAATCGATGGTATTAACTCTTGCGAACAAGATACCAACGCTGTTTACCACCTGAAAGTAAATACCAGTTTTACATTTGGTAAAGGTCATCTGGTAATGATGCCCGTTAGGGGCTGCACCGGGAGAAGAGATGGAAGGTGCGGCATAATATCCTTTGTTATACCCCTCAATGTTCACATAACAGGTATAACTCCAGTCATTTCTTCGCATGACAATACCAGTTCCATTGTTATAAATCCAATCTTCAAAAGAACTCTTGGGGGCAGGTGAGTTGGGAAGTCCGGAACCAGACCAGTAGGAAGGAGAAAAGTCCACCCATTCGAGCCTACCTACATCAACAATATTGTCCAATTCAATCCCTACAGAAAGAGGGGTTCCATAAATTCCATTGGCCACAGGGCCTGCTCCCCCATTGGTCTTGTTATATTCTATTCCTATGTATGAATTGACCAATGCAATATTCTTGGCATTGCAGTATTCATTGCCAAAATAACCTGATTTGCCAAACCTTAAAGTTGGAGGATAAATGATGATGTTATCCGGATTCTGTTCAGGATACCAAATGGCCAGATCCATCACTGCGGCTGCTGGTTCCATGGTGATAAAGGCCGATGCATTCTTATTTCCTTTACCCGAATAGGCCATCAGGATGGTCCCTTCAATGGGTTGACCTTTAACCGGCTTTTTCAATTCTCCCCGAAGGGTAATTCCCTTTGGAATGTTCAAAACTCCCTTAAGGACGTACTTCCCTTTAGGTACAAATAATACACCACCGCCTAAGGCTCCAAGAGCATTTAATCGGGACTGGAATATTGCGGTAACATCCGTTACTCCATCACCCGTAGCCCCAAAATCAGCAACAGAATAGGCTGCCACAATATCATCTGCAATGGGAAATGAAGGCTGTATCAATTTCCACTGCTGCGACATGGCCGAAAGATTAATTATAACGGCAAATAATAGCACCAGAAGGGCTATGGGACTATATTTCTTAATCATTTGAAAACAATAATTCATAGAATAGGAATAAGTGTCGAATTTAAGAAAAAGGAGTTATACTCAATTTGCAAGTACAAGTACTATCGAAGAAAAAAAAGCAGAGGGCAAATTGTACCCTCTGCTCATTAATCAAATGTAATTTAATCTCACTAACACTATTTGATAAACTTCAAACTTGCCCCATTATTTACTTTTACAAAATAAACACCCTTCGAAAGGTTTGCTACATTCACCTTTGCAAGGCTGCCGGTAGAAACTTTTTCAATGAGTTTCTGTCCCAAAGAATTGTAGATGCTGATTTTTGAATTTACAGCATTCAGGCTAATATTTAATTCGTTGACAACCGGATTTGGATAAACGTTGATTGCATTTCCTTTCACAGTTGATACCCCTGAAATGATATTATTGTAATCTGTTTCGGTGAACAAGAATACATTGTCGATATAAACATTGGTGGCCTCATTTCCCAATTGGAAAATGAATGTGTTCGCAGTGGTAGGTTTAATCCTGGTAAAGGTCACTGAATGGATATAGGTCTTTTGTTCATTTGTCACATTATCATTCCATTCAGATTTTCCACTCAGCCCGTCAGGAGAATCACCATAACGTTCCCAACCATTGTTTGGATCTTCAAAATCACACACAACAACACGAGCGGGAACCTCCTGGTCAGTCCATGCATCAAAGGTCAATATATAAGGTACATCAGGCTGAACAACGAACCCGTTTTGGGTAAGCTGGTAAGCGGATTGATTCCCACCGGTTCCTACTTCAGCATATACAGCTCCCTGGATAATAGAACCGGAACCAACTCCACCACCTTTGCCCCAGGCTCCGGTAATAGGTCCATCAGTATCAAATGTTCCACCCAATAAAACGCTCAATTCTGTTTTGTTCGTGATCTGACCACTAATGGTTACATCAGTTGATGCGGTTGTAAAAGAACCATCAGCTGCGGTAGCCACCACTGTAACAGTTCCATTGGATACAGCCGTCAGCAGACCTAAAGCATTGATATGGGCACTCCCTGTTCCATTGACAACTGACCAGGAAACAGTTTTTGCAGTTGCATCAACAGGAAGAACTGAGGCTGTAAATTTGATGGTATCATTATCCTGGGTAATTGTATTGTCTAAGTGAAGATTGTCAGGTTGAATGGTAATTGACTCAACCGAAACATTTCCATCAGCGCCAGTCAAAGTGATGATACCACAGTCGTCCATCACATCATAGGATTCAGCAATGTTTCCGGTATTGGCCCAAGTGGCTCGTTTACGTTCCGGTTGATCAGAATCACTGTCAACTATATACATATCAAACCCAATTTCACCTGATTTATCTACTACAATACCATCTTTGTCCTTTAATTTTGAATAAGGAACAAAATATTCGGCTACATATGCACCACCGGTTACTTTAAAACCATATTGAACGCCACTTCCACCATCGATATTATTGGTACCATTGATGTTGGTAGGAGAAAAAGCATAAGATACCTGATAGTGGCCGCTGCCCCCATCATTCACTCCTAAACCATCCGCTTTTGAATAATTGGCATCAAAATAAACTTCAATCTTGTCGTACCGGTAATCATCAGAACCAGGGACCAGATAGCTGGGATAAAATACATCGTCATTGACATTGATGAGGATGTAAATTCCATTGTCATCCCACAATGCTTTCCAATAAGTTGTTCCCAGAGCACCCAAGGTCGGGACATCCGTTTGGAAGACTTTATCAATATTGTTTGCAGCAACACCAGCCCATAGGTCATCAATCACTCCATCAATTATTGGTGCAGTTGTGGCTTTATCAATGGCCGCTCTTGGTTTTTGTCCAAAAGAATAGGCACAGATTAAAAGGCTGAATAAAAAAGTAAAAATCTTTTTGTTCATTTTTTGTCGTTTAAAGATTATACAAATTAGTTAATTTCTGTCTCTTATACACATCTCCGAG
>DMFR01000075.1:0-901 GCA_003450125.1 Prolixibacteraceae bacterium
TAAATTTACTATGGAAACGAAACAAAGAACAATCTTTTCGGTAGAAACAACTGTTAAAGCGCCGATTTATAGGGTTTGGGAAATGTGGACCTCTCCTGAACACATTACCAAATGGAACAATGCTTCTGCCGATTGGCAAACCACGTTTGCTGAAAATGATTTACGCAAAGGAGGAAGGTTCCTTTTTCGCATGGAGGCCAAGGACAGAAGTACCGGCTTTGACTTTGACGGGGTTTATGATGAGGTAAAGATCAACCAGGTAATTGAATATACCCTTTCAGATGCCAGAAAAGTAAGGGTCCTTTTTACAGACAATGATGACAAAACTAAAATCGTTGAATCGTTTGAGGCTGAAGAAAGTAACTCAATTGAAATGCAGAGGGACGGCTGGCAGAATATTTTAAACAACTTTAAGAAGTACGTGGAAAAAAAGCTGTAATAGAAAAGCAATATAAAAGTGAAAGTGACAGAGTATCTTATTTTTCAGAAAATATCCTTGGTAGTGATCAAGGATCTGCCTTTTGCAAAACTTTATTCACCTTATTTCTTTGAAATATATCCCATTTTCATGGGAATAAGGTGAATAAGGATAAATTAAAAGTGTTCATATTCAAACAACAAAGATTGGTTGTATTAAAAAACAAACTCTTATTCAACAATAATGCAACTTGTTCATAACCTCAGGATTAAATCACGAAGGAACTGAATCCACCTTAATTCCATGTTGTCCCATTTTCTCATCTTCCCAACTTCCCATTTTCTCATTCCCTCATTTTCCAATTGACTAATTGAGTAATTGTCTCATTTTTCAATCTTCACATTGCTTCACCCCCTTATTGTTCAATTATCCAATTGTCCAATTGCCTCATGGTTCCATTTATGATCATTTATCCTATGGCCT
>DMFR01000075.1:1019-1720 GCA_003450125.1 Prolixibacteraceae bacterium
GTAGTTCGAAGGTAGTTCGAAGAAAAACGAACAATCTTCGAATAACCTTCTAATAACCTTCTAATAGTCTTCGAATAACATAGAACCATGGTAAAGCGGCATTTCAATCGCCTTTAAGCCAGGACCCAGCAAAATTACGGATAGGCCCTACATCGATCTGGAATAATAAAATGGACTGCCATGAATTTTACCCTTTGTTATTCCAATTTCATCCTTTGAGAGTTATCAAAAGGCTAAAATTGCGTAGAAATAACGTATACTTAGCATTTGTAAGGGGAAAATGTATACTTTTGCCGCTCGTTAATAAAAAGTGGGGAATGGTTCCCTAACTCTGTTAAGGCTCCTGAAATCAGGAAATTAAGAAAACAAATCTCTATGAAGCGTATCAATGAATACAAGAAGTTGTTCAATGTTGATCAGGACACCGACCTTAAAAAATTAAAAACCACCTATAGAAGTTTGGTCAAAGAATGGCATCCTGACAATTTCCAGGAAGGTGATTCATTGATGGCCGAGGCTGAAATTAAAAGCCGCCAGATTATTGATGCCTACCATTTTTTGGTAAGTATTGCACCGGAAACCATTGCTGCCAACCTGGAAGAATACAACACAACGACTTCGGAATCAAATATTTCGGATTTCCACCACAAGGGGCTTTTGATGGAAATTACATTTTTAGATGGAACCACCTATGAATATTT
>DMFR01000075.1:1845-2223 GCA_003450125.1 Prolixibacteraceae bacterium
CCTATGAATATTTCGGGGTCCCTAAAAGTGTATTTCAGAAATTCGTGAATTCGGACAAGCAATTGAGGTTTGCCAAAAGGAATATTTTCAATTCCTATGTATACCGCAAAACGAAGAAAAGCCTGGAAGTAGCTTAACAAAAGCTACGGCTCCCTACCCCCTTAATTTTTCAGCATTCTGACCGATGATAACCAATGCAGGCATTGGAGGTTTTTGGGTTTCAATCACTTGGGCAATGGTGCTGAGCGTACCTTCAAAGGTATGGGCATCGGGTTGCGATACCTTGCTTAGAATATGAACCTTTGTTTCCGGGTTAATGGCATGATCAACAAGACGTTCAGCCAGCCTGACCAGTTTACTGAGTCCCATGAAAAAGAT
>DMFR01000075.1:2372-2955 GCA_003450125.1 Prolixibacteraceae bacterium
TTACTGAGTCCCATGAAAAAGATAACGGGAGAACCTGATTTGAGCACCGAGACAAAGGATTGAAGGTCGCAGAAATCGCCTTCACAATAAGTACCCGTTCCAAAAAGCACCATGCTGTTCTTTCCCCGTTCGGTAAGCGGGATTCCATACTGCGAAGCGGCCCCCAATGCTGAAGTAACTCCTGGAATTACTTCATAATTGAGCTGGTTATCAATACAAAACCTGATTTCTTCGGCACCACGTCCAAAGATCATAGGGTCACCTGACTTCAGTCGAACTACCTTCTTCCCTTTTACCGAAAGGTCAATGATCATTTGATTGATGGATTCCTGCCTGTCGGATTGATCCTGTCCATCCTTGTATGTTTTTCCCACATAAACCTTTTGTGCACCATGCCTGGCAAGATTGAGTATCTCGTTGCTTACCAGGGCATCATGTAAAATACAATCAGCTTCCTGGATTCGCCTCAGTGCTTTGACTGTCAGCAATTCCGGATCACCAGGACCGGCACCTACGATAGAAATCAGAAAGCTCATGGATGGAAGAATTGGTAAATATAGAGTTAAAAGTTCAAAGTTTAAAG
>DMFR01000075.1:3152-3695 GCA_003450125.1 Prolixibacteraceae bacterium
TTAAACTTTAAACTTTAAACCTTTTATGATTTAGATTTCAGAAAGTGCGTCAATATAATCCATCGGACTTGAATAGATGAATTCATAGTCAAGCAGGCGGATCAATTTACTGCTGTCGACAATTTTAAAAGGAGCATCTTGTTCAGCAACCACAAGAGCTGAGAATCCGGCTTGCTTGGCGGCCTTTTGGTAAAAGTCCTTTTTCATCGGGTGCTCCGGACAACAGGCATTGAGAGTTTCTCCCCACAGATCGTGATCGATGATGGATGAAATAATATCAATGCAGTCATCCTGGTGGATCAGGTTAACCGGTGCATCTTCTATGGGTTTTGATGATTTCAGCAGAAAACGCCCCGGATTCCGGTCTACACCGATTAATCCACCAAAGCGAATAATGGTAGTTTTAAATTCCTGCAGTTCTTTCAGCAATTCTTCAGCCTCCAGCAATGCCTTTCCGCTGGGTTTATCAGGAACCAGGAAATCTTCTTCCCTGGCGATTTGATTCTTGTCCGGATAAACAGAAGTGGAAGAAATGAAAATCAC
>DMFR01000075.1:3787-5526 GCA_003450125.1 Prolixibacteraceae bacterium
CACTTTTGGAATACCTGAATTGAGGATAAATGGAATCAACCGCCTGATCTGAGAAGGAAACACCTGCTCGATGTTATCAATTCTTTTAGGAGGAATGGAAATAATCAATACATCGGCACGGAAAAACTCAGGATTATCCATGATCACTTCAGTGTCAGATACCACAATGCGGAAGGGGTTAATGCCAGCCTCGCTGAGCAATCCAAACTTATCTTCGGAAGTCACAGAGCCTTTTACGAAGAACCCTTTCTGGATCAAATGCCTGGCGAGAGGCACCCCCAACCAGCCGCATCCAAGAATTGAGATTGATTTATTTTCTATTTCCATGACAACAAATTTAATAACCCATGTTTATTGCTCGTGCTCTTCCTTCCATCGTTTAATGGCATATTGAACAAACGACAATTCTTCCTTTTCAGGAGAAAGATACACTTTATTGGTGAAAAGTCGCCATGCTTCGCGCGCGGTGGAATTTTCGTTTGCTAACACTACGGACGATGGGTTGGGAAAGTTACCAGAAGCCTTAAAACTATCAATTCCGGCAGGGCTAAAAAACAGGTAAGCATCAAACATTCCATTGACAAACTGCTCGATGGGCGTATTTTTATACACTTCCACTTCAGAATAAGGTATATAGAATCTGGAAAAAATAGTACTAATCTCTTTGTGCAGCTTGTCGCCATGGAGCAACAGGACCGATTCGCCCTGGTTTTGCTCAATCACCGTTGCAGCCAATTCAGTGGTATTGGAATAGGAGGAAACAGAAACAGGCAAATGAAGTTTTCGTAATATATCAGCCTGTTTTTCCGACCAGCAATACAAGAGATCATTGGAGGTCAATCCAATTTTGGACTGAAACCGGACTAGCCAATGTGCAGCATATACACTGGTTATGATCCATTGCTTGCGGCTGTTGGCCATGGTTTCAAAGAATTTCAGGTTGGGTTTTTTATACTCAATTCTGAAAAAAGGTTGTTCGATGTATTGAATTTGTTGCTTTTGCAACCATTGACGAGTTACTTTCGACAACTTTTCGGCAATAAAAAATACTGGTGTTTTCATGATGTATTTATTATTTATATGTTTTTCTAATGTCTAAAATCTGATCCTTTTATTGTTTCTTTCACGTACTGTTTGCGGATCACAAAATCACCCAACTTTTCACCCAGATCACGGTTCTGGGCATAATCGGCAATGATAGGCTGCAATTCAGACAGAATCTCAGCCTCAGTTAAAGTTTCTTTATAAAGTGTATTTAGGCGGGTTCCTATGAAATTACCACCCAGGTAAAGGTTATAATGCCCTTCTGATTTACCCACAAAACCAATTTCAGCCAGGTAAGGCCTTCCACAGCCATTGGGACAGCCGGTCATGCGGATAACAATTTCTTCTTTGAGTAAATTATTTTGAGCAAGAATAGTTTCAATTTCGGAAACAAGCGAAGGCAAATACCTTTCAGCTTCAGCAAAAGCCAATCCGCAGGTAGGAAGGGCCACGCAGGCAATGGAGTTTTGACGAAGGCCCGAAATCTCACCCGGCATTACACCATACTGTTTTAGGATCAGGCTGATATTTTTCTTTTCCTCCGAAGTTACATTGGCTATGATCAGGTTCTGATTGCCTGTAAGGATAAATTGCCCTCTGATGTTATTGGCTACCTCACGAAGAGCAGATTTAAGTTTGAATTGATCCCTATCCGCCACTCGCCCGCCTTCCACAAAAAGGGTAAGGCTCCATTT
>DMFR01000075.1:5712-9509 GCA_003450125.1 Prolixibacteraceae bacterium
TTCTCTACCTCATTTTTGAACCACTCGATGCCATGATCGTCAATGGTATATTTCATTCTTGAACGTTTACGGTCCTGACGGTTCCCGTTATCGCGCTGAACCATCAATATTTTTTCAGCCACATCAATCACCTGTTCGGGAAGACAAAAGCCGATCACTTCGCCTAGCCTTGGATATGCTTCAGGCAAACCGAAAGTAGATCCCATTCCTCCGCCAACAGCCACATTGTAACCAATTATCCGATTATTCTCCACAATGGCAATAAAACCCAAATCCTGGGAGAAAACATCACAATCATTGTAGGGAGGAATCACCACTGCTATTTTAAATTTACGGGGCAAATAACGATCTCCATAAAGGGGTTCAACATCTTTCTTGCTGTCGGCAATCAATGTTTGATCCAGCCATATCTCGTGGTATGCAGTAGTTGAAGGAAGTAAATGTGTACTTAGCAGCCTTGCGGTTTCAACCATTTCAGCATGTAATGGTGATTCAGCCGGATTCGGATGACTCATTACATTGCGGTTAACATCTCCGCAGGCAGCAATGGTATCCATTAATCCAAGGTTAATTTGCTGGATGGTTTTTTTAAGGTTTGTTTTAATTACTCCATGCAACTGAAAAGCCTGGCGGGTAGTCAGTTTTAAAGTATGGTTGGCATATTGTTCCGAAATGGCATCCATCTGCAGCCACTGTGTAGCATTCACTACCCCACCGGGAATCCTGACCCGAATAAGAAAGGAGTATGCAGGCTCCAGTTTTTGATGTTTTCTCTCCTTGTCAAGGTCACGATCTGTTTGTTGATACATTCCATGAAACTTGGAAATCTGGGTATCGGCAAATGACAATGAACCTGTTATAGGATCAGCCAGGCTTTCGACCAGTGTTCCACGCAAATAATGACTGTCGTACTTGATACGTTCCAGTTCCGATAACTTGTCCCAATTGATGGTATCATTCATAACTTTCAGGTTTTATAAGAATGCATCAGTAAGTATTTGTAACCCTCAAGATACGTATTTATACTTATTAATACACTCAATTTCAATAATTGTTCGCTCAACTTCACTATTATTTCAGCAATCAATAAACATCAGTTTGAAAACGCTTTTCCTTTTTCAATTTCTTCAGGTATTCAAGAGCCTTTTCTACACTCATTCCGCCTTGAGTTTCTATAATCTGTAACAAAGCATTCTGTACATCACGGGCCATCTGTTTCATATCGCCACACAGATAGATGCTGGCTCCCTTTTCGAGCCATGCAAATATTTCCTGTTGCTTTTGCAGAAGCCTGTGCTGAACGTATATCTTTTCATCCTGATCACGGGAGAAGGCCACATCAATTTTTTCAAGGAACCCATTTTTCAGCAGTTTCTGCCATTCTATCTGGTATAAAAAGTCGGAATGAAAGCGGCGTTCCCCGAAGAAAAGCCATGTATTTCCTTTTTGATTGTTGGCTTCACGATGCTGAAGAAAAGCCCGGTAAGGAGCCACCCCGGTACCTGCGCCCACCAATATGACGGGCGTTTGATCATCTTCGGGAAGTTTAAATGCAGGATTCTTTTCAATAAACATCGGCACCAATGAATCGACTTCAATTTGTTCTGCCAGATAGTTTGAACAGGCGCCCGAACGTTGGCGTCCCTTATTTGAATAACGAACCCTGCTGACAGTAATGTGTACTTCATCCCCAACAGCAGCCTGACTTGATGAAATAGAATACAGGCGGGCGGGGAAACGTCGAAGAACCGATGCCAAACCTTGAGGAGTCATCTCAAATGGAAATTCCTCCAGTAAATCAAGCACGTCATGGCCGTACAAATAATGATCCAATTGATCTTCATTCTCAAGGATTTCCTGAAGTTTTGAATGTTGTGATTTCTCAAAGTAAAGTTGAATGACTTCCCGGTTTAATACCGTGATTTCCATATAAGTCGAAAGAATTTCCCGGATTGAAAACTCGCCTTCTTTGATGGTCACTATTTCTGAACCGTCAAATCCTTTGTTCTTCAGAATGGCCTCCACCAATGAAGGGGGATTGCTAGACAGGATGCCTACCGAATCGCCCGGTTCATAGGTAATGCCGGAACCTTCGAGTGATAATTCAACATGATACACCTCCTTGTCAGAATCGCGGCCAGTGATTTTTACTTTATCCAATACGGTTGCCTTAAACGGGTTCTTTTTCGAATATTCCTGCACTTTTACGATCCCATCTATGGCTTTTCCATTCAAGTGCGCAGGGACTTGAATATCAGTAAAAGTGTTGGTGAATTGATTCATCCAATGCTCGACGTCCTCTTCAAAATCAACATCCAGCTTTAATATGGGAAGAATGGTTTTAGCGCCTGATTTAATCAATGCGATATCAATGTCAATGCCGGTCTGGCAAAATAGTTTGTAGCTTTTGTCGCCCAAGGCCACTACCGAATAATTGAGCTCGGGCAATGCAGGAGAACGTTTGCCGGTAATAAAAGCATGAAAGTCTTCAGCCATTGCAGGGGGTTCACCTTCCCCATGCGTGCTGACAATGAAAACTACATGGGTTTCAGAGGTGAGTAGGCGCGTTTTGTATTCATCAAGAGCAATGGCTTTTACTTCAACTCCCTGATGGGTGAGCTTTTCAGATAGCTTTCCGGCAATTGTTTTACTTCTTCCGGTATGGGTACCATAAAGAATGGTCAATTGTTGATGGCTTTTGGGCTGAATGACAGCATCTGATACTTGAATCGATGATGAAGCAAGTAACCCTTGAAAATAACCGTTTATCCAAAGCAATTGCTCTTTTTGCAACCCATTGGTAAGCATTTCCAAGGCTTTGATTTGCTTTTCGTTTAACGGACTTAATTGAATGGTCATTATATTTGGTTTTTTAATTTTTTCAGATATTCCTTTATCAGGTTGCGCAGCCTGATGGATTCATAGACATCCTGCGCATTTGAGCTAACTGCCACTGTGATATTACCCTCCTTATAAATGGCTGGAGAAACAAACTGGCAAAGAGCCGGATTGTCGTGGATATTTACCAACACACCCGCTTCCTTACCATCCTGTGCAATTTGCTTATCGAGTTCTTCATTGTTGGTACACGAATAAAGCATGAAATAGCCTTTCAGGTCGCTCTTCTCATACCGCTTTTTGAAACACGGGATACCGATTGTAAGGATCTCATCCAATATATTTTCAGCCACCACTTCAAGCTTAGCATCAAAGCGTTGTAATATTCTAATCTTTTTTAAAGCGGATTGGCCGCCCCCGATAATCAGTATTTTCTGTTCCGAAATATCAATTGATATGGGTAAATAGTTCTTTGCCATTGCGTTTATATTTCATAATCGGTTACTGTATCCTTTACACGCCCGAAATTGATCTTGTTCCAGGTTCTTTCATGAAAGAAATAAAGGGCCATTTTGGTAAACACTTCAATACTTCCAATAGATATGGCCAGTGCAAGTTTACCAGTGATAAAATACGAGATGACCATGGTGTCAATGGTTCCAATGGTTCGCCATGAAATTGACTTTACAATACTCCTATATGATTTCTCTCTCATTTTGTTGACTGTTAGCTATTGGATAAAAAAAAAGCCCTTCTGTAATTCAGAAGAGCTTATAAATATCATGGTAAAAATTCACCTATATCCTGCATATCTTCTGAAAAGCCAAGCGATAACACATACACATATCCATACAGATGATGCAGGTGGAATTCATTGGTGCTATTTCAGAGGAAAACTTAAACATATTAAAAGACTTTATGGTCTGACATTATTTATATGCTGCAAATATATGACAGAA
>DMFR01000075.1:9628-14421 GCA_003450125.1 Prolixibacteraceae bacterium
AAATATATGACAGAAATCATCATTTCAAAGCAAATTGACATTTATTTTTATTTAAATCATCAAAAAGTAATATTTAGGACTTTATCTTTGTCATTTCAAGCTGTCTCATGGCCAACGATGTATATTTTTTTAATCCTACATGCGAATTAGCTGTAGCCAACGGATCATTTAGTTATATGCCTCCGTTGCTACTTCGCGAATTTGAGAGGGATTGTTCGGCTTTGCCATTTGTTTTCGGCACTCGCAATGATTTCATACTGACAGAAAAAAAGCCTTCTTTTGAATTTATAAGAAAATTAAGTGATGCTGGATTTGAAATGCCTGAATTTTGCACTCTTAAAGGACTTCAATCAGTAACAAATTCTTCATTTGATACTATTATACCCTGGGGATGGAGTCCTGCGGCTCATTTTAAACTGAAAGAGCTGAAAGATAAATGTGTCCTGCCCTTTGCGAATAGTCCTGTGTTTAACTGGACAGAAAGTCATACTACTCTATATGAGCGAATAACTTCACTTTGCTTTCTAAAGAAATTCCTGGATGAAAATCCGTTTGATTTTTTCATTGATCAATCAATGACGGGAGCAAAAGTTACATCTATTAAAGAAATTGAAGGCCTGGTGGATAAGAAACACCCGCTTGTGTTGAAAGCGCCCTTGAGTTCCTCTGGACGCGGAATACAAATCATCAGAAAACAAACACTCAATACATCCAATAAACAATGGATTTCGGGTATTTTAAATCAGCAAAGCTACCTTATTGCAGAACCTTATCTTGATAAAGTAAGTGATCTATCCTTCCAGTTTAGAATTACCGATCAAGGACAGCCTGAGTATCTTGGTTATTCTGTTTTTGAAACAAACACCAATGGTCAATATAAAAGCTCATTGATTCGTCCCAACATGGAAACCACTCACTTTTCAGAAACAAATAAGGATACTGAGTTGATCATTAATTTAACCGCTTCAAGGCTTGGTGAAGCATTGAAAGGTTCCATATATACCCAATTGCACCGTGGATTTTTAGGTATTGATGCATTGATTTACAAAGACCATGAAGGGTTGAAAATGCAACCTTGCATTGAAATTAATAGCCGTATGAACATGGGAATACTAACCATTCAGATTGAAAAGAATGTTGATCCCAAAACAACAGGGAAATATGAGCTATTTTATGGCAAACGTGGAGAATTCCTTCAATTTGCAACGAATTGCGAATCCCAATATCCATTGAAAATGAAAAATGGAAAGCTCTGTGCAGGTTTTCTTCCTTTGGTAGAACCGGATGGGGAAAACCAATTTGGCGCCTATATCTTTTTGGAAACAGTCACCAGCTAAAATGACGAATCTGGCTTCTGGTATCTCGATTGCAGATCCTGCCTATGAATTTGAAATGTTATGGAGTTCTGGGGATTGGTCCGATAGCTACCGGACCGACAATTCCGACAGTTCCGCCAATCATGCTTTTTATCAAATACAGTTCAATGTGCTGGTTTTTACAATTGTCTTTCTATTGATTTGTTCAGATCAGTAGAACCAATTGTCAGTATTTTAAGGATATAGCAAAAGAACACCTCAATTTTGCCTCTTTGAAGCTTAAAATACCAATTGGCGGAGTTGTCGGAATTGTCGGAATTGTCGGAGACTGGGTGTATTTCAGCTGTAACAGGACAACAGATTACCCAACTCAGGAGCGATTCAATATATTCGATTCTATGTATTTACGTTTCAATCTCCGGTAAATACGATCCAGCACATGCGTTAATTCAGCATTGTTAAAAGGTTTGGCCAAATAATCGTTCATCCCTACGGCGATAAAATTATCCTTATCTTTTTGAAGTGTATTGGCAGTCATAGCAACAATTGGAATGGGATTTCTGACATTATTAAACTTTTCCAATTCCCTGATCGCTATCGTTGCCTCAACACCGTCCATCTCGGGCATCTGAATATCCATAAAAATCATGTCAAATGTTTCTTCCTTGAACAATTCAACAGCCATCAACCCATTGGAAGCTACACTCACCTGATGACCCATTTTCTTCAGGTTCAGGATAACTACCTTTTGAACGATAAGGTTGTCTTCCGCCAGAAGTATTTTCAGCTTCATCAGTGAGGCGTCTGCCTGTGGTTTATCGTTGGTTTCAGAAACAGATATGCTTTGGGCCGTGAGACCAAATTCAGCATCGAAATAAAAGACTGCACCTTTTCCTTCTTCACTGATTACACCAATGTTTCCATTCATCAGCTGGACAAGGTTTTTCGAAATAGCCAATCCCAATCCTGCTCCTCCAAACTTTCTCGTAGTAGAGGAATCAGCCTGCGAAAAAGACTTGAATAACTTCAATTGATTTTCTGGTGAAATTCCAATCCCAGAGTCCTCAACTTCAAATTTCAAACAGATTCTGGTTTCACCACAGCTGACCACCCCAACCCGGATCTTCACATATCCTTCAGAAGTAAATTTAATGGCGTTATTGCATAGGTTAATCAATACCTGTTTTAGCCGCAATGGATCCCCAATAATCATCTCAGGCACATTGGGGGCAATATCATAGGTGAATTTCAGGTTCTTCTGATCCGCTTTATAATTCAGCATCTTGATTACTTCGCCCATTTCATAATTCACAAAGAAGCGGATACTTTCGAAAGTAATCTGACCGGTATCGATTTTTGAAAAATCAAGGATGTCATTGATAATTGCCAACAGATTTTCACCCGATATTTCAATGATATCCAGAAACTCAAGTTGTTCTTCACTCAGGGTCGTTCTTTTAAGGATATCGACCATACCCACAATCCCATTCATCGGAGTCCTGATTTCATGCGACATGTTGGCCAGAAAAGTAGACTTTGCCTGGCCTGCCGCTTCTGCTGCTTCTTTTGAACGGATAAGTTCTTCCTGGGTCTTTCGCAATGTTAGGTGAAGATTTACCCTTGCAACCAGTTCCTCCCTGCTGAAGGGTTTTGGGATATAATCAACAGCACCCAGTTGAAACCCCCGGATGAGACTGTCTTTTTCTTTTTTTGCAGTAAGGAATATGATGGGTATATCTTGTGTTTGTGTGATGGATTTTAAATGTGCACAAACTTCAAATCCATCAATATCGGGGAGTATAATGTCGAGTAAAATTAAATCAAATTTATGAGCTTTTGCTTTGGCAATTGCCGATTTTCCATTTTTTGCCGTAGCAATCATATATCCCTGGTCTGATAAAATTTCTTTCATCAAATCGAGATTAAGTTGAACATCGTCAACAATCAGTACTTTAGAAGGCTGTTCATTTTCTTTCATTTATACTAAAGTGTTGTATTTAACCAATTGGTTAGCTCGTCAGGATTAACAATCATTTTTGCAGCATTTAACTTTATGGCTTCTTTGGGCATCCCAAAGATAGCAGATGATTTCTCATCCTGAGCAAAAGTCATTGCACCCGTATCATGAAGTTCAAGTAACCCTTTAGCGCCATCGGCACCCATCCCGGTCATGATGATCGCAATGATATTTTTACCGGGTAATTTACTGGCAGAATGAAACAAAACATCCACTGAAGGGCGATGCCGATTGACCAACTGTCCCTTTTCCAGTTTGCATTTTAATAAACCATGTTCTTTAACCAAATACAAGTGATTGTATCCATTGGCAATATAGACCCACCCTTGTTGTACGATATCATCATTTTCAGCCTCTTTTACATTGAGTTTGCATTCATTGTTCAACCGGTTGGCATAGGCTCCCGTGAACTCACCTGGCATATGCTGAACTACCATGATTCCCGGCAAATCAGTCCTCAGGGTTTTTAATATTTTCGAAATCACTTCGGTTCCCCCTGTGGAAGCACCGATTAAAATGACCTTTTCAGAATAAGCATTTACCTTAGAGACTGAGGGAGCTGATTTAACCGATGAAAGAACCCCTTGGACTGGTCTCGTTTTTCTGGGCTTCAATTTGGTGCGTCCGGTCAAGGCAGCAGCCTTCACGGCATCCGTAATTCGGATGCTGTATTCTTCAAACTGCTCGATGTTAGAAAGCTTAGGTTTGGTAATAATTTCGCAGGCCCCCAATTCGAGGGCTCTCATCCCAATTTGAGAACCTTCGCCTGTCATTGAAGAAATAATGACCACCGGTATAGGATGCTGTTTCATTAATTTGCCCAAAAAGGTAAGACCATCCATCCTGGGAATTTCAATGTCGAGGGTAATCACATCCGGAAGGTTGTCAGCTATCTTTTTTACTGCATCATATGGATCAACAGCCGTATCCATTACCTCTATGCCCGGATCCTGGTTTAAAATTTGCATCAATGTATCTCGTACAGTAGCCGAATCGTCAACTACAAGTACTTTTATTTTAGGGTGCATTTTGAATTGTTTTGAATTGTTTTAGCCAAATATTTTTGTAATACTTCCCCAGTGCCGGTATTAAAATCAATCTTACGGCCCTGTTTTCCACCTGTACTGGAACTCACAACTGGAATTCCCATCTCCATTATTACTTTACGTGCCAATTCGACATTTCGTTGCCCGACATTAAAAACTGAGGGCAGGTCGCCAAGAACTTCAGCGCCTCCAAAAATCTTACAGATAATATCTTCTTTCCTTACACCCAAATTATACATATCCCTAAACAACTGATGGATTGCAACATTCCCGTATCTGGGTGATTCAAGCCCTTCGCCATTCCAATAGGGAAGCATAAAATGATTGATTCCACCAATGCATTTTTTTTGATCAAACAGGCAAATTGAAACACACGATCCAAGGACCGTGGTCACCCATTGCGATTCCTTACTT
>DMFR01000307.1:0-4214 GCA_003450125.1 Prolixibacteraceae bacterium
GTTTTTTTCAAGCAGAAGACGGCATACGAGATCATGCCTAGTCTCGTGGGCTCGGAGATGTGTATAAGAGACAGTTGATACACAGAAGAATGATTATAAATAAAAATAAAATTAAACACATAGACACGTGAATAATGAAAGAATTTCTCCCTGCCTGAAAATTCCATTTTTAACGTGAAACCTATCTATTCATCTTCAAACTCCACGATGGTTTGCCACACCCGATCCTTAATTTCATCAGGCGTGGGATTTAATTCCTTGGTAGTAAAACTTCCATTTTCAATGTCAATGCGCTCAAATACCATGAGGTAGAGGGTAAAAATGATCTCCAGACTCAATTGGCATCGTGGCTCAAGGGTTGGCCTTATTTCCTGGATCATCTGGTAGGTTTCAACGCGGTAAAGGTCTGCAACAGCATATAGTTCTCGAATCAGTTCCCGAAAGCCCTTGTTGACAGGTGCACCTTTGGCCATTTGAAGAAGCCGGTCTCGGTTAAGACCATTTTTCTCCATCAGGTCATCCGGGAAATAGTTCAGGTTATTGAGATGGTCTTTCTGAAAATCCCGGATGATATGTACCAAATAGCTAAAGATAGCGCAAGGAGTAGATACCCTTTTGACATCGAAGATCGGGGGTATATATTGGCCATTCTGTTTCGTCAGTCCACACAAATGTACAAAGATGGAAGCCGGAGCTACTGATGCCCCACCCGCGTAGTCAATAAATGACTCAAGGGTTGGGAAGCCGTCATGGTAAATATCGTGTATCATCGATTGGGCAAATGCTTCCAAGGGCCACAAAGGGATGCAGAACTTCTCCACGGTATCCATCAATTCAGCCTGCAAGGGGGTATGGGGTGAAGCCTCCATCACGGTATTGATCCAACGATAAACATCAGCTTCAAACTGAGCCCTGTTTTCAGGGGCAATGGAACCATGTTCTGTCTTATAGTTATCGATCAGATCATCAATGGCCCGCATAAACCTGTACCAGTTTTTGGCAGCCTGGTACCTTTCTTTGTCCCAGAAATGGGCAGCCACCAAGATATTGGGATGATCGATGATCTTTTCAAAGTCGATGGAATAAAAGGTATCCCAAAAAAGGTCTGTTTTTGATTCTAGAGCTGTTTCCATGTTAGTTGATATTCAAGTTCGAAGCCTCCTTTACGATACGTTCACTGGTCAGTTTAGCCGATAAAAGAACCAGTGGGATTCCATTACCGGGATGGGTGCTTCCTCCGGCAAAATACAAATTCTGATACTTCTTGTGCCGGTTATGGGGGCGGAAATATCCCATCTGGAAGATGGTGTGACCAAGGCTTCCGAAAACGGAACCATGGGTCACATTACAGGTCTTCTTCCATGTTTTGGGAAGGTAGCAGATTTCAAATTTGATATGGTCTTCAATGTCCTCCATCCCGGTTTCCTTCAACCGTTTCATCACCCCTGCACGGGCAGTTTGCTTGAGCTTTTTCCAATCCTGATGGATTTTTGCATCCAGATGTGCCACCGGAACAATGACAGATAGGGTATCGTGATTTTCAGGTGCAGCTGTCTTGTCGGAACGAACAGGTGCATGAATGTAAAAACTAGGACTAGCAGACAAGGATTTCCCTTTGAAGATCTTGTCCAATCCATCCTTATAGTTGTCACTCAGGAACACGCTGTGATGATCAAGTTGTGGGTATACCTGATCAACTCCCCAATGGAATACGATGGCAGAGCATGAATATTTCCTTTTTTTCAAACTATCTGATGCAGCCTTGTCAGGAAGCAATTCTTTATACACATAAGGTAAATCGGCGTTGGCAATTACCAGGTCAGCCTCCACCATGATACCATCTTCCAATAAGATTCCCCGGGTTTTATCTCCACTTACAACAATCTTAGAAACAGGACATTTATATTCAAATTGAACACCAAGGTCAGTAGCTTTCGCGAGTAGTTTCTCTACAACCCGGTGCATACCACCTTTAGGGAACAGGGCTCCTTCTGCAATTTCAACTCCTGGTAGCATGGAGAAGAAAGCAGGTGCCTGATATGGACTTTGCCCCACATAAATGTTCTGGAAGGTAAAAGCCATCCGTAGATGCGGATCTTTAAAATATCGCTTAATGTAGTCAGTATGAAACATCCATGTTTTTAGCTTGATGAGCAAACGGATACTTTTCAGGTTGACAAACTCCAAAATGTGATAAAAATTCTTACCCAGTAAATCATTCATCGAAAGATTGAAAAACTCATATCCTTCTTTTACGTATTCCTGGAATTTAGAATAACTACCCGGTTCAATAGCTTCCAACTGTTCTTTCATGATCTCCGGGTCGCGGGTAAAGGAAAAGCCAGTTCCATCGCCAAAGAATAATTTATAAACCGGTTCAAGTGAAGTTGTCTCAAGGTCTTTATCCAGATCAATTCCCAGGGCAGTAAATACTTTGCGGTAAAGAGAAGGCATGAGCAAAATGGTAGCTCCCAGGTCAAAGCGGTGACCCTCCTGAATCATCTGTCCGCAACGGCCTCCCGGATGGACGTTTTTTTCATATACCTCTACGGCATACCCGCTTTGGGCAAGGAAGGCAGCAGTAGCAATTCCTCCTACCCCCGCCCCAATGATTACCGCTTTTTTCTTTTCAGTCATGTTGATTTTCTGTTGTCTATATCAATGGTCCAATATTTCCGAAACAGCATATACAATACGGAATTTTACCTTGCTGGTTATATAAATTCAGGGGGTAAAACTACCGTTCCTGTAACTCCGCTTAACTTGCCTGGGGTAAGTTCCAAAGCCATAAATACATCTTCAGAAGGTAAAGGGACAGGTGATTTAATTCCCCAGAAAGAAGCTGGCTTGTACCCAAATCGTGGATAGTATCCAGGGTGTCCAAAGACAATAACCGAATTGAATCCCAGACCTTTTGCTCGTTGATGTCCTGCAAGAATAAGCTTTGATCCAATTCCCCGATTCTGAAATTCAGGAAGTACAGAAACAGGTGCCAATGTCAAAGATTCACACTGTATCTGTCCATTTTCAATAGACATGGGCGTAAACAAGATATGTCCAACAACCTGACCGTTGAGTTCTGCCACCAATGAAAGTCGCTCAATAAATGTAGAGGCTTTCCTCAGTTTTTCGACCAACGCTCCTTCCTTTCCGTTACTGAAAGGCATCGTTTTGAAGGCACGTTCAGTCAATTCAATTATCCATGGGTAATCATCAGGAGTTTCTTTGCGAATATGGAGTATTTGATTCATGGTTATTTCATTTTGTCCCGAAGATAGCTTCAATCCTTTTGTCTGGAAAAATAAAATGGCATGAATGGCCTGTATTTACCGATGAATGAACCAATAAACAGGTTAAATCAGTCAACTACTTAACACCTTATTCTCCCAGCCATTTCTTGAAAGCCGTTACTTTGTCGATGCTCACAAAGGTATCGTCAAGCGGTTTGGGAGAAAGCTCTAACTTGAGGTGGCTCTTGGGAAATACATGTACTTGCTTGATGGATGCATGCTTGATAAGGTATTGACGGTTGATACGAAAGAAATCAGTTGGATTCAACTCGTTCAGTAAAGTATCAAGCGAATAATCAACCGGATAATGCTTCTGGTCGTTCAATGCGGCATAAGTCATCCCTTCCCTCGAGTAGAAATATGCGATTTCACTAACATTGAAGGATTTGATCTTTTGGCCATAAGAAACCGAAAAGCGTTCCCGATAGCTGGGCTCCTTTTTGTTGATCAAATCAAACAAAGCCGACATATCAATGCCGTTTTTCTGTCCGTTCCATGCCTTATATTTGGCAATGGCATTGTTCAGTTCTTCCTGAATGATGGGCTTTAACAAATAGTCAATGCTCTTTAGTTTGAATGCCCGGATGGCATATTCATCAAAAGCGGTGGTGAAAATAATAGGAGCATCCACCTTTACCTTTTCAAATATGGCAAAGCTCAGATCATCTTCAAGATGGATATCCAGAAAAATCAAATCAGGATGAGGATTGGTCTTAAACCACTCCACCGAATCTTCCACCGATTCAAGTTTTGCCAGTACCTTGATGGTAGGATCATAGGCTAGCACCATGTTTTGAAGCCGGCGTGCTGCCAGTTGTTCATCTTCTATAATCAGGACGTTCATGGTTGGTATGTTTTTATGGTTAATTGTTAAATGGGTGAATGGCTTGATGGTTAGATGGTTAAATGGGTGAATGGCTTGAT
>DMFR01000307.1:4375-4713 GCA_003450125.1 Prolixibacteraceae bacterium
ATCACTGCGCCTGATTACTGTCCAATGACCACTTCTCATTTTCCCATTTTCTCCTCTTCTCATTTTATCATTTTCACATTTCTCTCTTTCTCCTTTCTCCCTTCTCCCTTAAGACTTTCTACTAATGTCAAAAAACACCGCTGCATTGATAACCCTTCGCTGGCTTTCGGGCCAATGTCGGTACTTTTCAATCACTCTGACCAACTCGTTTTTGACAATAGGCTTTAGTAAAAAGTCAATTTTTTTTAATGTAAACGCACGTGTAGATAATTCATCGGTTGCCGTGGTAAATACTATGGGGCAAGCCATTGAAATACTATCGAATATAGCAAAACTTA
>DMFR01000307.1:4903-5217 GCA_003450125.1 Prolixibacteraceae bacterium
ACTATCGAATATAGCAAAACTTAAGTTATCTTCCAGATGAATATCTAAAAATAAAAGATCAGGTTCCTCATTATTTTTAAACCATTCCACCGAATCAACTACCGATTCAAGTTTGGCAACCACTTCCATCGAAGCGTCAATTTCTTTGATCATCCGCTCTAGCCTGCGCGCTGCAAACTCTTCATCCTCAATAATTACAATTTTCATAGTTTCTAATTTATCTAAGTGTCTAAAGTGGACTAGAATGCCTAAATTGCCTAAGTACTTTGATCTGCCCTAATGATAACTTTTGGCACTCTAGTTCACTCTAAATA
>DMFR01000307.1:5312-8850 GCA_003450125.1 Prolixibacteraceae bacterium
ACTCTAGTTCACTCTAAATACTTTAGGTCACTTCTTGCTAATTGTTAATCACTCTTATTCCCCGATTAAAGGGATAGATGCAATAAAATGGGTGCTTGTTTTCTCAAAAACCGGAATGGAGTTGTTGAGTAAACGGTAGCGGTTTTGAATGTTTTTCAGGCCTACACCAGTAGAGGTCATGTGTGCCTCTCTTTCCTGAAGGTTGTTCACCACCCTCAGATGGTTAGTTTCGTCAATACAAATATCGATCACAAGGGGTGACTTTTTCGACATGGCATTGTGCTTAATGGCATTTTCAATCAGCAGCTGCATGGCAAGGGGAATGATACGGTAATTCATCTTGTGCTCCGGAATCCGTATATTAATCAATACCTTATCCATAAACCGAATGTTGATCAGGAAAATATAAGCATTCAGGAAACTGATTTCAGTACTCAAGCTTACCAATTCATTGTCCTTGTTTTCCAATACATAGCGGTAAACTTTAGCCAGATGTTCAGTGAACTTCTCAGCCAGTTCAGGTTCCAGACGAATCAATGAGGTCAATACATTCAGGCTGTTAAAAAGAAAATGTGGGTTCACCTGCTGCTTTAATACATCGAACTGTGACTGAAGATTTTCCTTTTGTAATTTCAGTAACTGGGTATTGGCCTTGGTCAGTTCTTTAGTCCTTTGTCGGATGGTCTGTTCCAAATCCAAATTGATTTGTTCCAGCTTTTTCTGGGCAGTTTTGATTTCTTTCTCTGCTTTTATTCGGTCTGTAATATCTTTTGCCGTACCCACAATGGCTGGGCTGCCATCAAACTCCGTCAGGTTGGTTGAAAGGATTACCGGAACCCTTGTATGACCGTCTTTATGAAGTAAGGTGGATTCGTAACTCCACGAGCCATACGCACCGCTTTTTCTTTCCATGTACCTCTGAACCGCTTCCTCTGCATGTTCGGGGGGAATGACCGTTGAAAAATGCCTTCCTGTCATTTCCTCAACCGTATAACCCAATATATTGACAATCGAATCGTTGACAAAGATGAATTTCTCCTCCTGAAGGACAAAAAGCCCCTCCTGTAAACTCTGGATGACCCGCCGGTAATGTTCTTCCGATTTACGGATGGATT
Organism: Prolixibacteraceae bacterium; assembly: GCA_003450125.1. Classification (GTDB taxonomy): domain Bacteria; phylum Bacteroidota; class Bacteroidia; order Bacteroidales; family Prolixibacteraceae; genus Aquipluma. The sequence goes on from DMFR01000307.1 coordinate 6,428, forward strand.
CTTCCATTGCCTTACGTTCTGAAATGTCGATAATCAAACCACGCGTGCCCATGAATTCTCCATTTTCAACCATGGCTGATGAATAAAAGATGGCCGGGAAGGTAGAACCATCCGTACGAAGGGCAGTATACTCGTCATAAAAGCTGAGCCTTTTTTCCTGGAAGGTCTTTTGCATATTCTCTTTCATCCTTGGACGATCTTCAGGAATGACTCCCTGCAGGGCATGGAAACGGATCTCTCGGCCTACAAAACCCATAGCAATTTGACCTGCCTTGTTCAGATAAGTCCCATTTCCCTGCGGATCGAGTTCATAAACGGTCTGTGGCAGTAAATCAGCCAGCTCCCTGAATTTACGTTCACTCTTCTCAATGGCATATTGCATTTTCAGTTGAGACGTAATATCTCGCGTTGAGATCAGCGAAGCCAGCTTCCCATTGATCTCTATAGTGGTTGAATTGAATTCAGCAGTTACCTTTTCACCGTTTTTGCATATGATGGAAGCATTGTAACGCATATCGTTCAACTCGCCCTTCATTCGTCTATTGTGAATATCCATCACCATTTCCTTGTCCTCGGGGGCCAGTGAATGCGGGCCAAAAGTTTCGATACACTCTTGCACCGAATAGCCAATCATGTCGGCAAAGGCCTTGTTCACCATCAAAACTTTCCCATCCTGGGAAATCACGATCCCATCAAGTGATTTTTCAATCAAGGTACGGTATTTCGATTCACTGGCAGCCAGTTCGTTCTGCATCTGGATGCGCCCTGTGATATCACGGGCAGTGATAATATGCACCTTCCTGTTGTTCAGCTCGGTAACCCCTGCAGATATTTCAACGGCAAAGGCGCTGCCGTCTTTTCTTTTGTGATACCTGACCGGTATATACTGGGCATCATTGTCACTGGCCTCTTTCGATTTCTCAGGTTCAGCCGAAATGTCCACATTTTTTAAAGTCAGGAATTCCTCGTGGCCATAGCCATAAATCCGTGAAGCCGCAGGATTGGCATCCAGTATCTGGCCGGTCAGCTTATCAATCAGAAAGATGGCATCCGATTCGGCTTCAAATAACTTGCGGTATTTATTTTCACTCGTTCTGAGGGTTTCTTCCAATGCTTTTTGTGCAGTGTGGTCCCTCAGTATGATAAAAGTAGCCGGGTTCCCTTCGTATTCGATATAGGAGGTATTGATCTCAAAATCAATGCTTCTGCCTGACTTAGAAATACCTTTGGCCTCGTAGATCATTTGGTGCGTATTGCCCGACATCCTCATGCGGTGAAATTCATGAAGGCGCTCTTTTTCCTCCTCGGCTACCACATCCAGAAAATTGCCTTCCAGGAGTTCTTTTTCTGAATATTCAATCATCGCACAGAAGGCATTGTTGACAAACTTGAACTTCCCAAACTGGGTGATGATGATTCCATCATGGGCGTTCTCCACCAGGTTGCGGTATTTCTGTTCACTTTGTTCCAGCTTTTCCTGCATCCGCTTGCGCTCTGTAATGTCTCGAACGGTAAGAAAAGAGGCCGTCTTGCCCTCATAGATGATTGGGGAGGCGGTGAATTCAATGTCAATCAGGCTGCCATCCCTGTGTCTGAGGGTGGTATAGTCGATCCCCTGCAAGGTTTCTCCTGACATGCGTTGATAGTGCTGTGCAACCATCCTTTGCTTGTCCCAATCCACCAGCAGGTCAGAAGCCAAGGAACCAGTCAGTTCCATGGAAGTATATCCCAGCAGATGGCAAAATGATTTGTTCACATAGGTGAAAAGGCCATCTTGAGTGATGCAGATTCCATCCCGTGAATTCTCGATCATGTCCCGGTACAATTCATTGTTCCCCGAAAGGCTGTTTTGATCAGCATTGAATCTTTGCATTTTGAAGCTCACACATTAGAGGATGTTTTCTAATTGTAATGTGAAGATAAGCTATACCAGCCAATCCGGGGCATAAAATCAGGATGAATAGCTTGTTTTTATTGCTGAATGAACACTTCAAGGGATTGAAATGATTCCGGGATTTAATTGCAGACTTTGAAACAATAAAAAATCGAGCATCTATCTGAATTCAACCCTAGGAATTACTATAATCAATTCATCAACTCAGACTTCAAGGGAACACATAGTTTAAAGCGACTTTGTAACCGCTGGACTTTTAACCCGAACCCTGTTGGATGCATTGATTAAAATTAAGTATATTTGCAACTCACTGATCCTATCCCTGCACCTTTAGGGAATATACAGATAAAGGAAAATCTTTTCTGCGGACCTGTGCTCCGGACAAAGGAAAAGCAACTGCGAGCCCTTATTTTCATACCAATTTCACACTTTCTTCCTACTTCTTCCCTGCCAAGACTATACCTGCTCTTGTGTTTCTGTAAGCTTTCTGTATTGTATCTGTAATGTATCTGTAATAAATAATACAGAT
>DMFR01000307.1:9042-12089 GCA_003450125.1 Prolixibacteraceae bacterium
TTACAGATACAATACAGAAAGCTTACAGAAACACAAGAGCAGGTATAGTCTTGGTAGAGATTTACTATGGATTTAGCAGGAATGGTAGGAAAGGAAAAAGGCTCGCAGTAATTCTACCCGAAAGTGGCAGAAAAAGGAAAATTGGCCAATTTTCAGGGCCGTGTATCCTGTCTTTACAGTGTATTTTTATAAGAAGGATCGGGTCAGGAACTTTTGATAAATATAGAAAAAACTTTTTTATCATCAAACAATGAAGTAATTGGAGAACGTTGTTGTCGTATTTCAATTAAGTTGAAGGTTGGCGATATAATTTCAATGTCTTGTCTCAGTTAAAAAGTTGACTCGGACTTGTACAATTTACAATCGGAGCGTCACAGCGAGCAAAGCAAAGCAATCTATTGTAAGTTAAATATTTACAGATTGCTTCACTTCGTTCACAACGACGACATTGATTGAGATTTTACCAATAACAGAAGGGCCATTTTAGCCGTATCACGACAGTATGTCTGTTTTGAAGGATGCTTTTTACTGCATATCAATGCTGGTTTTTCCTTTCAGGGAGATGGTTTTTCCTTGCCAGATAAAAGTTCCCAACAAGCCTTCGGGTAGGGTTACTTCGCCCTGAAGGCCATTGTTCTCGCTTCTTTTCAGGTCAAAAACAATCATTCCCAAAGGATGAGGCATCTGGCCTTTGATGAATTTCAGTTCACCAAGTGAAGGTTCCATGGTGAGGGTTTTAAAGCCTGACGAGGCTGGGCGGATACCTGCAACGGTGGCCAGAAAATCATAGTTGGGACTGGCGCTCCAGGCATGGCAATCGGAACGGGTTGGGTCTTGCTTCTCGGCAAAGGTGCTTAAACCTTTTTGAAGCATTTCTTTCCATGGGCCAAGGGTTTGCAGGTAATGATCAGTCCTGCCGGTCTTCTTGAGCGCCTGGGTCAGGTAAAAGCGGAAGTACAGGGTGGGCTGAATCAGCTTTGGATCGTTCAATGTCTTTTCCACCAGGGCCGGCTGCTCGTTTTCCGGAATGGTGTTGGTCAGTACCCCGAATATCTGGGCGTGCATACTGAACTCTTTTTTATCCGGTGTATCGGCCAGATATCCACGGGAAGCGTCCCAGCAGTTCTGGTATACTGCTCTTGTCAGGTTCTGTGCCAAAAGCCTGTATTTTTCAGCCTGGTAGGGTTGATTAAACTGTTCATTCAACTCCGCTGCCCGTTGAGCCGCATAAGCCAGCTGCATGGTCAGGATGGACGATTGTCCATCATCATTTCCTCCCCCTTTTGGAACACCTCCGATACGGCTTTTGGGTACCCAAGGCCATTCGTCAGCCCAATCTACAAAGTTCCAGTATTCCACTTTACCCAGAAGACCAGTCTTGGGATCAATGCGATCGGTAAACCAATTGAGTACCTGGTCAATTCCGGGAAGGAATCCACGAACAAAGGGCTGATCATCACGCAAAGACCAGTAATCATGGACCATATCCACCCAATAGAGGGAAAAAGGAGGAATGACCTGGGGACTGGCTGAAGGGTACCGGCTTTGGGTCAATCCTTCATAAAAGCGGGATTCGTTGTAACACATCAGCGCATTGCGTACCAGGCGGTCATCGCCCGATACATAAAGTGAAATAAGGGCCTGAATGCGGGTATCACCTGTATATTGCATCTGCTCGTAATAAGGGCAGTCATAATAGGTTTCATTGGCACACAGGCGGGCGGTATGCCATCCCACATTCCATATTTGTTTCAGATCAGTTTGATCAGATTCAAAAGAAGCATTTTCCTGAAGCGGATAGGCTGTAAAGAGGCTTGAGAAATCATCCATCACCAGAGCTTCGCCTTTTGTTTCAATTTCAAGCTGAAGATATCGCCAGGTACGGAACCACAAAGGCATAAACAGCCGGTTGGCCCCTCCATCGGGAAGAAACAGATCGGCATAGCCCTTGATTGTTTTGTCTTCAATATCATTCCGGTTGCCCTTATTTCCCGTGGCATCCAGCAAGGATTCGGCATAAACCAGCCTGACACTACTTCCTTTGCCCTTGGAAACCAATAGTTCAGGATATCCGGTTGTCAGGCTTCCCTGATCAAACAGGATTGTCAGTTTTTGGTTGGCCGGAACGGTCCATTTGGCTTTACCCAGAAGGAACCCTTCAGGAACAGTAACCGAAGTAGTGGTCACTGACCCCGAGACAGTGCCTGTAGACCTCCGAACAGAGGCAAAACGCTGTTCTTTCTGTTCCATTTGAGGAATCGGGCGGGGAGTCAATACCCAATTGATATCGGTTCCAATACCTCTGGGATGACCGGCATCCATCATCTTTGGCTTGCTCCAGTTATGATCGTTGTAGGCTTCAGTTTCCCAGTTCCACGGATACAGGGCAGCGTCAAGACGGTCACAGGGACCTACGACAATGAACGTTCCAAGAGCTTCCTTGGCATCAGCTGAGGCTGGCTGATAGGCCTTATCTTTGATGACTTTCCAGCTTGCATCAGTATTGACGATCTCTTCTAAGGGAGAATTTCCCTGGACAATAAGGGCTGTCTTCAATGAAAACTGAGCCCATGCCTTATCTGCACCAAAATTCCATACAATAGCAGCCAAAAGATTATTTCCCTTTTTGAGGAAAGGGGCAATGTCAATGCTTTCATAATACCAATGGGCCAGATCACCACGCGCGGGTCCAAAACAAACAGCTTTCCCGTTCACCAATAGGCGGTAACGGTTATCAGCCGACACATGGATGATGAATTCTTTGGGGACAGCAGTCAATTCAAAGCTCTTCCTAAAATGAAAAACGCCATAATCAAGTATCGATTCCGTGGGATGGGTAATCCACTGTGCTTTCCAGTGATTGGTCAGTAATTCAGGGTTGATTTTTTCAGCAGCGACAAGCCGGATAGATTGTGCCACCGATGAAAAGGAAAGCAGAACAAGTAAGAATAGGAATAAATGAGTTCTCATGGCTGAATTGATTGGTTTAAAAAAAAAGAAAGAAGGAACACAAATTTATATTTAAAAAAAGAAAAAGGAACACAGAT
>DMFR01000065.1 GCA_003450125.1 Prolixibacteraceae bacterium
TGTGTATAAGAGACAGCCATTATACCGATCAGACGATAAGTTTGATGCCCATTGTGGATGGCCAAGTTTTGATGATGAGATAAAGGGTGCTGTAAAACGTACCACTGATGCCGATGGCCGTAGAACGGAAATCACGTGTGCAAACTGTGGTGCCCATTTAGGACATGTTTTTACCGGGGAAGGTTTGACACCAAAAAACACGCGTCATTGCGTGAATTCAATTTCTCTGAACTTCCTTCCCGAGGATAAAAAGTGAAAACATTGAACTCACTCCGAAAAGTCTATATGGATGTGTTTTAAGTTTCAAGTTCAAAGTTTAAAGTTGCGTGCCGATCTTAGGCTATCCAACCTTTAATTTTAAAGTTTTAAGTTGCATCCAGATCGGCATGCAACTTTAAACTTTGAACTTGAAACTTTAAACCTGGAACTTTGAAGCTGGAACTTTAAACCCTTTATTGTTCGTCCTGGATAATCGCATACACCTCCGGGTAAGAATTGGCTTCCATCAGTAATGCACGTAGCCTGGCTGCCCCTGCGAAATCATTGGTGTAAATTTTATAGAAGCGCTTGAGCAGATTGATATTCTTTTTGCCGCCCCATGTTTTCTCAAACAACTGGGTATGAAAGAGTAATTGTGCTAATTTCTCCGATTTTGTAGGGGAATGCCGAATTCGGTTAAAGAACCATGGATTTTGGAAGATCCCCCGGCCAATCATGATACCATCAAGCCCATATTTTTCAGCATATTCAAACCCTTGTTCAACTGATATAACATCGCCGTTGCCCACAAACTTTGTTTCAGGACTAAGCTGGTTTCTAACTTGTACCCCTTTTGCGATTTCCTCCCAATTGGCCAACCCTTCAGATTGTTGCTTTTGCATACGGCCATGAAGAATTACAGCAGCAGGTTGGGTTTCCATCAAAGTAGCCATCCAGTTCTCAGTGTCATGAATCCTGATGCCGGTTCTGGTCTTAATGGAAACTGGCAAATGAGTGGCTTCTTTGGTGGCCAATATAATTTCCTTGGCCAGGTTCGGCTGATCAATCAGGGCTGAACAGCCCCCATTTTTGATGATATTTTTGGCTGGACAACCCATGTTGATATCCAATCCGTCAAAATCATGTTCAAGAGTTATTTCACGGGCAATCTTATGAAATAATTCTGGCTTTTTACCCCAAATCTGGGCCACAAGCTGGATGTTTTTTTGCTTCAGTAGTATTCTTTCCGAATCATTTACCAAAAGCCGCTCACCTACCCTTATTTTGCCCACAGGATGGTTCATTCCGTCCACAGAGGTAAATTCAGTGTACAGAATATGCAAATAGGCAGGATCGGCTAACTCGGCCACAATTTCACGAAAAACGGTATCCGTTACATCTTCCATGGGGGCAAGGGCAAAAAAGGATTTGGGAAGCAATTCCCAGAAATGAGACATAAAAAAGTATTTACTATTGAATAATTTACTATTTACAATTTTGGCTCTTGGCTTCTTGACGCTAACCAGCAGGCAAAAACGATATTTTAGCCCCTTAATTAAAATGACTTCATATACGTTCGAGGCTATTGTTTGCCAATACAAAACTCTTTCGGTATACCTGCCGGTTTCCAAATTTGCGCTTGTGTTTCATCAGGTAACTTTGCTTGTCTGCTTCCGTACCGTTCTTTACTTCACTGCATTCTCTGGAACAACAACGATCATTTTTGACAGCACATTCAGCACACTGAATAAACAATAAATGGCAAAGATCATTGGCACAGTTGGTATGAATATCGCATGGATTCCCACATTGGTGGCAATGAGCAATAACCTGACCGTTCACCGATTCTCCCATCCGATCATCAAACACAAAATTTTTACCTATAAAATTAGACGTCAGATCAAGTTGTTTAATCTTCCGGGCATACTCTAAAATTCCTCCATGCAACTGGTTAACGTCCTTAAATCCATGATGTTTTAAATAGGCGCTGGCTTTCTCACATCGGATTCCACCCGTGCAGTACAGCAATATTTTGCGCTCTTCCTTTCCGGTAAGCATTTGAGAAACCATTTCAATCTCTTCCCGAAAAGTATCCACTTTTGGACAGATGGCGTTCTTAAAATGACCAATTTCAGATTCATAGTAATTTCGCACATCCACCACTATGGTTTCATCTGAATCTACCAGTTGATGAAATTCTTCTGCACTCAGGTGCTTGCCTACATTCGTGACATCAAATGTATCATCTTTCAAGCCATCAGCAACCAGTTTATCACGAACCTTAACAGTCAGTTTATAGAACGATTTTCCGTCGTCTTCGATGGCATATATAATGGGAATCTGGTCAAAGATAGGATACTGCTTCAAGCGATGAAAAAAAGCTTCCATTTGATCCTCCGGAATGCTCATTTGCGCATTGATTCCTTCCCTTGCAATATAAATCCTGCCAAAGCAATTGAGGGAAAACCATTCTTCGTATAATTTATTCCGTAATTCATTTGGGTGATCCAATATAAAGTATCGATAAAATGAAATGGTTCTTCTGGAAAACGATTCATCCTGCAATTGACATTTCAATACTTCAGTGTTAATTCGGTTATATAAAAACATCTTGTTTTTATTTGCAAAGATATAACTCGTCGGTTATATTAAGACGGGAATGTCTTTTTATATTGTCTTTAGAAGCAATTTCTGTTTTATTTTTGAAAATAAAGATTCCCTTCAAGGAAATATCCGTTAGATATTATAAAACATGTTTAAAAATTGGAAGAATTGAATTTCAGCACCTTACAAAGTAATATTTAGGAAGTGTATTTTAAACATTAATAAAAGATTAAAAAATCACAAAAAGAGTTAATAAATATCTCTTATATTAGCATCGCAATAGAATAATCATTTACAAAATTTTAATTGAAATACCCTTTTCTCTTTTAACCAGAATCTATTTCTAGGATCAAACTAAACTAAATTTGGAACAAAGGATTATCAGGCTCTGATAGTCCTTTTTTTATTGCTACCCCAAATTGATTTACATCAAAGGGATACCGGTCAAATTAAAGGAATTTGACCAATATAGCAAGCTTATTCTATACGGATATAAAATAATAGGTCTCTCTTTCGAATGGCTCCAAAAGAATTACAGTCAGAAAATTTCAAGCAATCTATCAGGATCTAAGAAGGACGTTCAAATTCTAATGCGATAAATCATCAAAATCGATATTCGTATAATCTTTCTCCGAACCGACTACTTCGAGATTGTTCAAATTATTGGTATTTGCTTCTTCAAATTCAGAAGGAACTGCTGAATCGTATTCCGCACCTTGATTTAGATCAATGTATGAAATCACTTCTTGCAATCCATCAACAAATTTTTCAAAATCTTCTCTGTACAAAAAGATCTTGTGCTTCTCAAAATGAAAATTACCATCCTGTTCAAATCTTTTTTTGCTTTCAGTTATTGTTAGGTAAAATTCATCTCTTCTTGTTGACTTAACATCAAAAAAATAGGTCCTTTTCCCAGCTCTGACAGCCTTGGAGTATATC
>DMFR01000469.1:0-3840 GCA_003450125.1 Prolixibacteraceae bacterium
AATAAGAATAATCAATCAATTCCTTAGAATTGAACAGCCGTGGCTTGAAGTTTGACTTCTAAATGTTGTGTTTTAATGAAGGTATTTGGGTTGATTAACGCTTTAGCTCAAACTCATGTATTTAATTGGCTGCCCCTTGTTTTAACCTGAACTGGTTGAAGGAATCGAGTTTAAAAATAAAGCGTATCCTGTTTTTCAATGATCCGTTGATGGATTCAATGTTGTCAGAAACAAGCAGGGGAAAATAGATCTCGAAAAGGTTCCAGATGCCTGCCTTTAACCCTGTCTCAAAGAACAAGGTGGATGGGTGTTGTTTGTCAAGCCCATGATCATTCAGTAAAAGGTTCAAAAAGGGTTTTATTGCCAGGTGACCCGCTTTCCCAGGTAAATTACTTGTAAAGGATGCAGAAACCAACCACGAGCTGAATCCAAGCCGATCGTTCATGGGTGAGATCAATCCTCCTTCGGATAATGTCATTTGTCGGGACCAGAATGAGGTAGGGAAAATGCTGAAACGATTGGGATAAGTTCCCTGGTAAAGATAGTCTTCCCGACCACTTCTTCCAGTGGCTGAAAAGGCATAGAAGGGAGCTGTCGGGCTGTTTTTAAGCATCATACCTGCAAACAGTCGGATATCCAACCCTTGATTCTTTCCCAAATAACTGTATTTATAATTGACCTCCACCGATGTTTTCTGGTAGGTATGTTGGGCTTCCAGTGAAGCCATTACGCTGAATGGATTGATCCGTGTTTTCTTTTCAAGGAGGTATCCAAACTGAAGGTATGAATTCATTTTTGCCTTCTGAGGAAGTTCAATCTGGTAAAGATCGGAGGCTGTTATATAATATCCGCTGGCCTGTTGTCGGAAAGGATTGTTCAGGTTTTTATTCCTGAATGAAAGGTTCAGTCCTGTCTTTATCTTGTAATAATCCGCATTGGCCGGTGCGCCAAATTTTGTTCCCTCCAGAGAGATTGTTGCCAGCCTGATGAATTGATCAAAAGGGGTGATGTTGTAGGAAATCCTTCCAAATCCTTCCAATCTTGAATCATTGAACGAATAGAATGGCATGAGGAAATACTCAAAAGGTTTGGATATCAGAAATCCGTTGTGTATGACCATCCCTATCATGAAGCCGTTTTCTTTGTTCCAGTTGATCGAAGGGATATACATCAAGGTCCGCTTGTCGGGATCTTCAATGGTGAAAAGTAATTGGGTATGCAACGGATCGGCCTTCGGAAAGAGTCCCGTCTTCCGTATGTTGTTGTTGAGCCTGAATAATTCAGGGGTAATGTGTCTTGGGTCAATCTTTATTTCGGAATAGCTTCCCTCAGGAAGGTCTATCCATTGCTGCCCTTTGAAGCCATCGACCCATTTCTCAAAACAAATGGAATCACCGATCATTCCGGCAATCACCAATGGTGATATGAGTTCACCGTTATTTTGGACAAGCAGTTTTTGGTTTTCCAGTCGCACTACTTTATAATCCAAGCGCTTGGTGGTGCCGAGGAGATCATCAAAAAACCACCTTAAGTCTTTGTCGGTATGGGATTCAAATGTTCTTCTAAGATCATCCGGTTGAGGGTGCTTGTACTGCCAGTTTTTAAAGTAATCCTGCATGGTTGCATCAAACAATGAATCACCCAGATAACCCTTCAGGTATTCAAAACAGGTCGTCGCTTTATTGTAGATAATAATGCCATAATTCATCTCAGTATAGTCAGGGGCAGCAAGATTGATGGGCTGTTCCAGGTTGGTACGACCCGGGATAAGCCATTCGAGTTCTTCAATCCGCTGTACCGGCATGTTTTCTATGTGGAAAAACCTGGCCTGCTTTCGTTTTTTCATATATACCTCCCATAACTTTTTGTTGGGATAGTGTTCGCTCATATAACGTGCCGTGTAAGCGCTGGTAATACTTTCATCCATGTAAGGATATCGGCGTTCATTTGAGCCCAGAGCGCTATAGAACCAGGTATGGGCAATCTCGTGGGTAATTACTTCATCCAGGGAATAAGCATTTTCGGCAAGACCGATCACCGTGATTCCGGGATATTCCATCCCAACACCGGCATTCAGTGCACTTTGAACGGCTGTATAATTATCGTAGGGGTAATCGCCTACCAATTTTGAGAAATAGCTGATTGCATGGTTCACATACCCAATGGCATTTACCCATAAATTGGCTTCCAGATCGGTAAACATGACCCATGTAGTTACTTCCCTGCCTGATTGGGGAAGCTTTACACTGCCTTTTAAGACATGGAAACGTTTATCGGCAAACCAGGCAAAATCATGCACCATGCTCTGGGTATATCGTAAGGTTTTCATTTTTTCTGATGATGGTGGAAAAGCTGCCATTGGTTTTCCAATCCGGCTGATCCAGGTTATATCGGCAGCAAGGTTGTTTAGCCTAGCTGTTTCCTGCTCATTTTGAAGATTTCCTGTTGCCCCTACGGTATAGTTTTCCGGTAGGGTAATGCTTACATCATAGTCACCAAATTCGGAATAGAACTCACCCTGGTCAAGATAGGACATTTGATGCCAGCCTTCCCTGTCATAGACCGCCGGCTTAGGATACCATTGCGATATCTGATAGGATTCTTCGATATGTCCCAAGCGGGAAGTAACGCCCTTGGGAATCTTTACCCTGAAAGGAGTAGTGATGTGTAGGATTTCACCCGGAAAAAGTGGTTCATTGAGTAAAAGCTTGCAGACATCGGGTTGACCGGGTAATAAATTCCATTGAATTTGAGCACCATTCACTTCAAAGTCAAGTGAATCAATTGATCCATTTAGTTGAGGATCATCAAACAACTTTTGCTTTCCATGTGAACGCATTAACTGCTGAGCCAATGCGGTGTTATTTCCTGAATAGCCGTTTGGCCAAAGGTGGAAGTACAAAAACTGAAGGGTATCTGTTGATTTATTGATGTATTCAAGCGCTTCAAAAGCATCTAGTTCATGCCGCTTATCATCCAGCCTTACCTGAATCTTATAGTTTACCTCCTGTTGAAAGTATTCCCTTGTTGAGGCTTCCGAGCAGAAACCCGTTACCATCAGACCAAGCACTAATAAATAATTGGCAATCTTTGTGATTGTGTATGTTTTTGGGCTGATTGTTTTTGAATTCATAAAGTTTAGTCGTAGCTGAAGACATTTTTAATCTTATGGAACGGTCTGGAAACCTTTGATTTATAGAAATGCCTTTTGTAAAAGTAATGTTTTCCTTAAATTTAACCTGGTAATCTGTTTGAAAACTGTTTGAAAGTTAAAAAGCCCAAAATCACAAAGACACTTGTATACAAAAAGTAGACAATAATTATTTCAATACTTAGTGTATCATAGTGTCTTTGTAACTTTCAGGCAGTTATAATTTTATTCTTTTTGAGAATCTTCTCTTGCTTTTTGTTGTCTTTCTCTTTTTGAATTTCCTGCAGGAGCCACATTCCTCTGTTGTTGCTTAATCTGTTGCCGTTCTTGTCTCCTTAGTTGTTGGGGCGGAACAGTTCTTTCAAAATTGGGTTGCTGTGGAGCCACCTGCGGTTGTTGCTGAGCAGGTGCGGTCTGAGTTTCCTGTCTTTGTGGCTGCTGCTGTTGTTGGTTCTGTCTGTTGCTTTCATTTTGCTGTTGCGGGTTCACCTGTTGCTGCTGAGCGGGTGGTGTCACCGGCTGAACATTCTCTCTTTGTTGTTGTCGCTGTCCCTGAGGCAGATCTTGTCTCCTTCGGTCGTATTGTTGTTGAGGTGTTCCCTGTGGCTGTTGTGCAGGTTGAGTTTGTTGCCTTGGCTGTTCAGGAGTTTGTTGTTGCTGCGGCCGGGCTTCTTGTCTGCGACGATTAT
>DMFR01000469.1:3945-7737 GCA_003450125.1 Prolixibacteraceae bacterium
GTTTTGTATTTGCCCAGGTTGTCTTTCTTGCCTGCGACGAACATTCTGTTGTTGCTGCTGTTGCGGTGTCACCTGTGGCTGTTGCTGCTGCGGTGCCACGGGTTGAGTTTGTTGCCGCTGTCTGGTGTTATCTGTTGGGGTAACATTATTTCGTGGATTGACGACATTTCTATCTTTGGGTGATTTGATCTCCTGCATGTTGGTAACCCTTGATGGTGCGGGCCGCTGAGCTCTGTCCGTTGTTCGTTCTACCTGTGGCCTGTAGATGCTTAATTGTTTGTTATTGAGTTGCTGTCCAGGTCTGTTCGAGTCCTGAATGGTGACACTGTTGATTCTTCTGCCGGTAGCTCTTTGAACATTGTCAATAGGTGGTCCTGCAACATAAGTGGTGTTGCGCCTTCTGTCAACTGTGGTGTTATTGAGGGGCGTTGAGTTGATAATGATGGTATTGTATTCGCGTCGGTCGATATAATATCGGTTAATGTCAGTTCTGCCGAAATCTCTGGCCCTAACAAAATTCCAACGGTTCATATCCCCATAGTCATTTTTGTAGTTCAGGTTAATGTTCATTCCAGGCCTCATTGGTGCCCAGCCATAATATCCGTTTCCACTTCTCCAGGCGACCCATGATGGACCCCATTCATTGTCGGGAACCCAAAACCATCCATAATATTCATCATAGTCCCATCGACCATAATGAAAAGGAGCCCAGCCCCAATTGTAATTGGATACCCAGGTCCATCCATATTCTGTATTTACCCAATATCCATCTGTGGAATAAGGAGCAAAATCCTGATTTACATCTGGAATCCACACATAGCCATAGCTGGGATTATCGACCCATTGGCCATAAGGACTTAAACCATCATAGAAAACCTGAAAGTCCACCGGTCCCTGCGGCGTTTGTGTATATGAAGATGGCTGTTGCTGCTGAACGGCACATGAACTGATTAGGAATATAAGGAAGAGCAATGCGAATATTCTATAATGTGGTTTCATTTGTGTTCTGTTTTAATGGCCTTATGAAATACCATCATATTTCGAGAAACTAGTCATTCATTGATTGAAGGATTGCTTGATCGTTTATGATGCTTTCATATATGGCTTGTTTTCAGAGAAAGATCAAACATTGTGCCATTCATGAATTTGGAACTAAATAATGGTATTGGAGAATGCGGGATTTCCCAAAAAAAAATTACCTTGTCCTTCATTTTCAATTGAAATAAAAACAATTATAACGATCTGCTTTTACAGAACGTTATAATTTTAAATAACCCTGAGAATTAATGAGGACCAGTAGTCCACATTAATCTCGGTTCCCAGAGTCTATTTTGAAGTACAAAGGATCAAACCAAAAGGATCACCAAAATGATAATCAGAATTACTGTACCTACGCTGACATAGATATAACCGCCGTCTTTGCGAATATTTTCTTTGGTCGCTTTTAGCTCTTTTCTAAGTTCACGTTTTTCAGTAACTGTGAGGTTCGTTTTGTCCATGTCACGAATTTCTTCAACTCGTTTTGTTAAACGACTTGCCTCTTCTGATGTCATTTTGTTTTCTGTTGTTGCGACGTTCTTTTCAGCTTTAGAAGCTGCAAATGTTGCTGGTGCACTTAATGCGAATACCATTAATAATGCAAAAAATAATTTTGTTCTCATCGTAGTAAATTTAAAAATTAGTGTTTTATGAATATTTAAAAGTAATTGTAAAGGCATTTTTATGTGTTACACAATTTTGAAAATAATTTACACATTTCACATATTCTCAAGGAGCAACAAGCTTAATGTTAGAAAGCTAGAGCCGTTAATTCTGCCTTTATTCCTACTGTTACAGCGACATTAGAAACCGTTACTGGCAAAAATGGAAGTTTAGGTGTTACAATGACCGTATAGGTTCCTGCAGGAAGTCCATGTACAAGAAAATTACCGTTGTCATCGGTTACTGTTGTATAGGTTGTTGTGCCATTGGTTGCACTCACTGTTGCTGGTAATGCAAGTGAGGTAACAATACTCCCATGAATAGACCCGGTGGTTGCCGCGGTGATCACCCTGATCACTGGTTTTAACTGGTAGGTTCCGTTACCTGTCTTTACTACCGATAAGTTAGCATCAAAATCAAGCAGTAAATTATAATCTACTCCAGGAGTAAGTACACTGTTCATGCTCAGTTTAAGACCTGACTGCTGGGCGCTGGGAGTAGTCAAAGGATAGACAACACCGTCAACCTTAACCGAATTATTGGTTCCAAGGATTAATCGCACCTGTGATAGTTTTCCCGATTGTACATCATTACTGGCGATAAGGGTATCTAAACCGTTGGCAAAATCAAGTAGGTTATATACTCCGGCGGTGACATTTAAATTGACCGCTGTGTCGTTATCAATTTTGAATACCATTGCCTTTACATCCACATTCACTTGTTCATAGTTCGCAGGAGCATCTGTCATTCTCACTTTTACCCTTGTAGTTCCCGTTGAATTGTCTTTATTACATCCTACCCATAGCGTTAAGACTGCTGCAGCCAGAATAAAAAATTTAATTGTTTTCATGTTTTTGATTTAAAAATTAATATAAATAAATGTATTACAAAGTTGACCCTTTACCCCTTTTCAAAAATTACACTCTTATGGATATAAATTACATTAATCACACATTTGCCCTTTTCAAGCATTGATTTTTAGCTTGGGTTTTATCCATCTGGTGTCCAATTAGACTAATATTGAGCAAATCTTACTTTGTCTTTTTCTTAAACGAAGGCAGGTGTAATCCAAGAATAGTGCTATACAGTAGTGTATTATGACTCATTCGCTGTATTTTGCTAAAATTACTTACAGCACTCTTCCTCCATTGTTAATACCTCAAGAACAGTTCCGGACTTTACCCATTGTAAAATCCTGCTTTGTCCTTTTTGGAATTAAAGGTATGTGCACAGTTCCCAATCTCCATACAATCGACTTTATTTGACTCTATTTGACCTTATTTGACCTTTTGGAAGGGATTCCTATATGAATTTGTGAGTTCAATGTTGTTCTCCAGGGACATGTCTCAGCTAAAATGTCGCAACATCATTCAAATATTCAATGTCGTTCGGAATGAGGCTGTCCAAAAACACTGTGTTTCTCTGTGTTTTCACTCAGTGTAACTCTATGGTTAAAAACAAATAATTGAACCACAGAGTTTCATAGAGTTATTCACAGAGTTTCACAGAGAAGAATTGTCATAATTTGAACTTTTTGGACAGCCTCGTTAACCGCTTTTAAAATTTCACGTATAAGAGCATGTAGAATTTAATGAAGGATTTGATAGAGAGGAGGTGTATGCAGTATGAACTATTAAATTTTGAAGCGATGGAAAAATTAGCAAGCCTTATATCAATCGAAATAGATGGAAGCTTTACCAAACTTGCCAGACAATTGGGTATTGATTTGGAAAGATACAAGCCTGTCAGGTATGAAAATTACCCGTTTTTCTCCATTTATTGTATTGACCGGAAGATGAGTACTACTGAAAAGGAATGGATCACCAAATTCGAAATATTGGTCTATGATGCCAATGAAATTGATGAACTATTCAAAGAGTTCAAATTAAATATTGCCATCAATGAAAGGTGTCTGAATGTGGTACAGGACATAATCGAGGTTATCGAATTCCCGGAAGATGAAGATTGAATTTATTCAATAATTACATCTTTTGTCAACACGAAGACACAATGACACAATTAAATTCACCACAGATTACACAGATAGACACAGATTATTCTTATTTTATTAATCTGTGTCTATCTGTGTAA
>DMFR01000130.1:0-4182 GCA_003450125.1 Prolixibacteraceae bacterium
GTAACTAATACATCTAATTGATCTTCGCCAATATACACTGACTCTTGAACATAGGCGCCTTTTAAAATAGGCAACTTATTCTTCTTCTTAAAATCCTTGATCAGTTTAGCGGGAACATTTGCATCCTCGCAAAACATCACTGATGTATTGCCACTCAGCACGTCATACAGCTCTTTGGCTTCTTTATTAGAAGCTTCCAAAGCAAGACGCAAGAGGGTATTCTTCACAACAACCAGTTTCACTTGCTGTTTGTCGCATAAACGTCGCAGGTTACTTGTACGTGCAGCATTTAAAGTCGCAATATCAGTCAGATAAAAATGAGTTGATAAGTTGATCTGCTCCGTAAGACTACCGATAATGTCGTTTTTTTCTGATTTTTTCATATCAATAAGTTTACTTTTCAGAGACAGACTTTGGTTCAATTTGTACACCCGGACTCATGGTGCTTGACTGATAAATACTTTTAACATATGTACCTTTCGCAGCAGAAGGTTTGAGTTTGATCAAAGTATTGACAAATTCGGTAGCATTCTCAACCAGTTTTTCATTTTCAAATGAAACTTTACCAATTGAAGTGTGCACGATTCCAAATTTATCTACTTTAAAATCAATCTTACCCGCTTTTACTTCCGCAACAGCTTTTCCAATGTCCATCGTAACTGTACCACTCTTTGGGTTTGGCATCAAACCACGTGGACCTAAAATACGTCCAAGTGCTCCTACTTTACCCATCACCGGTGGCATAGTAATAATTACATCCACGTCAGTCCAACCTCCTTTGATTTTATCAACATAGTCGTCCAGACCCACATAATCAGCTCCAGCATCTTTAGCTTCCTGTTCTTTATCAGGAGTAACCAGGGCCAATACACGCACTTCTTTACCCGTACCATGAGGTAAGGTAACCACGCCTCTAACCATCTGATTCGCCTTTCTTGGATCAACCCCCAGGCGAACATCTATATCTACCGAAGCATCAAATTTTGTGAAAGTAATTTCTTTCACAAGCCCTGAAGCTTCTTTTAAAGTATAGAATTTCCCCTTTTCGATTTTTTCCAGAGCAAGCTTTTTATTCTTAGTTATTCTGCCCATTTTAATAATTTTAATTAGTTTGTCGATGGACGTTCACCGGTAACAGTGATTCCCATACTTCTGGCAGTACCAGCCACCATGCTCATAGCGCCCTCCAACGTGAAACAGTTCAGGTCTTCCATTTTAATTTCGGCAATAACCTTCACTTGATCCCAATTGACAGATCCCACTTTCACAAGATGGGGTTCTGAGGAACCTTTCTTCACCTTTGCAGCTTCGATAAGTTGCACGGCTACTGGGGGTTGTTTAATAATAAAATCAAACGATTTGTCTGCATATACAGTAATGACAACAGGAAGTACTTTCCCCGCAAGGTCTTGTGTCCTGCCGTTGAACTGTTTGCAAAATTGCATGATATTTACCCCTTTGGAACCTAATGCTGGGCCTATCGGAGGTGAAGGGTTAGCAGCACCCCCCTTTACTTGCAATTTAATTAATCCAGCAATTTCTTTAGCCATAATAAAATCGATAAGTGATTTATTACTCCTTTTCTACTTGCATGAAGCTAAGCTCCAAAGGAGTTTTTCGTCCAAAAATTTTGACCATTACCTGAAGCTTCTTCTTTTCCTCATTGATATTCTCAATGATTCCATTGAAGCCATTAAATGGCCCGTCAATAACTTTCACAGTTTCTCCAACCACATAAGGAATGTTCATTTCCTCACCGGAAGCGGCCATCTCATCTACCCGACCCAAGATCCGGTATACTTCTGACTGCCGCATTGGAACAGGTTCTCCACCTTTTGTATCACCCAGGAAGCCAATAATATTGGGGATATTTCTTAAAATGTGAGGAATCTCCCCAACAAGACATGCTTCAACTAAAACATATCCTGGAAAGAAATTTCTTTCTTTGCTGATTTTTTTCCCGTTACGAATCTGGTAAACCTTTTCGGTAGGAATCAAAACCTGTGAAACAAAATCCTGGAGACCAGCATTTGCAATTTCGTTTTCAATATATTCTTTGACTTTCTTCTCTTTTCCACCGATTGCCCGAAGAACATACCATTTTTTTACGTTTTCGCTCATGTTGCGCTCCTAAAGGAATTAATAAAATAAACTGTACACAAATTTCATCATGGATTCAAATGAGAAATCCATTACGAAAATTATAAGTGCTATTATAAGGGAAGCAACCATTACGATGAAAGCACTGTTCTGCAATTCTTTGAATGTAGGCCAGGAAACTTTATGAACAAGCTCATTATAAGCTTCTTCGAAATAGATTTTAAGTTTCATTTTTTAATTTTACTTATAATTTAGTACGGATGGTAAGGTTCGAACTTACTTTGTCACGCAATATTAATCAACAATACTCCCAACCGGGTTTCATCCGTAAAGCGATCCGGAATCGAAATTCCGAATCGCTTTAGTAGAATATCTAGGTTGAATATTATGGTACGATTTCAGTAATCTGACCTGCTCCAACTGTACGTCCACCTTCGCGGATTGCGAAACGAAGACCAATATTGATAGCCACTGGATAGATCAATTGTACTTCAATTGAAACGTTATCTCCTGGCAATACCATTTCACGTCCTTCTGGTAAATGGATTTCACCGGTAACATCCAAAGTACGAATATAGAACTGTGGACGATATCTGTTATGGAATGGAGTGTGACGTCCACCTTCTTCTTTTTTCAGGATATAAACCTCAGCTTTAAAGGTAGTATGAGGAGTAATGGTACCTGGTTTGGCAAGAATTTGTCCACGTTTGATTTCTTTTTTGTCCACACCACGCAACAACAATCCTACGTTGTCACCTGCCTGACCATCATCCAAAATCTTACGGAACATTTCAACACCTGTACAAACTGTTTTACGGCCTTCAGCGCCAAGTCCGATCAACTGCAATTCATCACCTGTGTGAACAACTCCAGTTTCAATACGACCAGTAGCAACAGTACCACGACCAGTGATCGAGAATACGTCTTCAACAGGCATCAAGAAAGGTTTGTCAATATCACGTGGTGGAATTGGAACCCAGTTATCAACAGCTTCCATTAATTCCAATACTTTTTCTTCCCATTGTGGTTCACCATTCAAAGCACCAAGAGCAGAACCCATGATCACTGGAGAATTGTCACCATCAAATCCGTAGAAAGTCAACAGTTCGCGAATTTCCATTTCAACGAGCTCAAGAATTTCGGGATCGTCAACCATATCCACTTTGTTCATGAATACAACCAACTTTGGTACGTTTACCTGGCGAGCCAAAAGGATGTGCTCACGAGTTTGTGGCATAGGACCATCGGTTGCAGCAACAACGATAATAGCACCGTCCATCTGGGCAGCACCTGTTACCATGTTCTTCACGTAGTCAGCGTGACCTGGACAGTCAACGTGAGCATAGTGACGTGTAGCTGTTTCGTACTCAACGTGAGCAGTGTTAATAGTAATACCACGCTCTTTTTCTTCAGGAGCGCTGTCGATTGACTCGAATGATTTTACTTCACAATACCCTTTCTTTGCCAACACCATCGTAATAGCGGCTGTCAAAGTAGTTTTGCCGTGGTCAACGTGGCCAATGGTGCCAATGTTGACATGGTCTTTTGACCTGTTAAATTTTGCTTTAGCCATAACTTCTAATAATTTTAATTATCTTTTAATCTTTCATCGAGCCAATGATGAGAATTGAACTCATGACCTCTTCCTTACCAAGGAAGCGCTCTACCCCTGAGCTACACCGGCAACTTTATTTTCTGAGCGGGAGACGAGATTCAAACTCGCGACCCTTAGCTTGGAAGGCTAATGCTCTATCGACTGAGCTACTCCCGCAATACTGTTTAAAGTTCAAAGTTCAAAGTTTCAAGTTCCAGATTGTGCGCATTCCAAAACTTGGAACTTTGAACTTGAAACTTGTAACTTCTTTCTTTGTGGGGAGAGCAGGATTCGAACCTACGAAGGCGTACGCCAGCAGAGTTACAGTCTGCCCCAGTTGGCCACTTTGGTATCTCCCCAATAAACTTCAGAACTATTCAGTATTCAGTAATCAGATTTCAGTAATCAGATTTCAGTAATCAGTAAAAGGATATCTACCTAACTGTAAACTGAACACTGAACACTTTTTTCTTTTGAGCCGAATCACA
>DMFR01000130.1:4489-4706 GCA_003450125.1 Prolixibacteraceae bacterium
GGCCAACTGAGCTAATTCGGCAACTATTTATTTATCGCAACAAAACCCCTATAAACCAAAGCAATACCTGTCTACAGGGGACTTTTTTCACAACCTCTAACTAATCAGATACTTGTCCGAAAAAGGTTTGCAAATGTATAAATATTTTATTGTAATTTGCAGTAAAATATTTTTTTTTTCAATTTTTATTTATCCTTCAGCTTTTCTTTAAATTTGG
>DMFR01000329.1:0-21632 GCA_003450125.1 Prolixibacteraceae bacterium
GGTGGTAAAGTCAAGTTAAAATATCAGTGGATCAATGAAGATCAGCCTGATGAACAGTTTCAGGTATTTTACTTGAATCAATGGATGAATGCCGAATCTGCTGATTTTGATTTTTAACATCCTTAAAGTCCTTAATCTCTTTATTATCATTCTATGAACACTAAACAAGAAGTCCTTCAAGCTTGTCAAATCGAAGGTACAATTATCAGGCTGCCAAACGTGCAGCTAGAACGTAAGCTCTACCAGGAAGTAGCCAAAGCCCTCGAATTGATCGGAGGCAAATGGACCAGCGGAAAAGTTAAAGGTTTCGTATTTTCAGAAGATCCTACTGAGCTGCTGTCCCAAATCGCCAACGGCGATGCCCGAAACCTCAAAAAAGAATTCCAGTTCTTTGCCACTCCCGATCACATTGCAGATATGCTGGTAATGTTGGCCGATATCAAACAAGGCCAAACAGTCTTAGAACCATCTGCCGGATCAGGTGCAATTATCAAAGCCATCCATCGTGCTTGCCCTCAATTAATGGTTGGTTGTTACGAACCAATGCCAACAAACAAAACCATCCTGAATAAATTGGAAGGATGCATTTGGCTTGGCGATGACTTTTTGGAAACCGAAGCAAGAGGCGTCAATGATGTAGCTGATAGAATCATTGCAAACCCTCCTTTCTCTAAAAATCAAGATATTGATCATGTACGTCGTATGTATGCACAGTTAAAGCCTGGTGGCCGCTTAGTCTCTATCATGTCCCTCCATTGGAAGATTAGCGATAACAAAAAAGAAACCGAATTCCGTGCTTGGCTGAGCGATATGTGTATCGAAAATCATGCACACACAATCACCATTCCATCAGGCGCTTTCAAGGAATCGGGAACCATGGTCGAAACCATTGCCGTTGTAATCAACAAACCGGCCAATGCTCCCAGCCCAGCGCCTCCAGCTCCCAGCAAAAAGCTACCTGCTCCAAACCCTAAGCCAAAACACAATTGCAATCAATCAGCAGTCATTCAACAGGCCCTAGGTATTGAAGTTTATCCTCCAAACGCTTTCGATTTAGTACTGAAATATTTTATCGGTGGTGGAAAAATTCACCCCGACGCCTTGCAATCCCTATTTGGAAATAAAAAAGGCAAATCAGTTGAATCAGAACGCAAAGCACGATTTACATGGTGTTCCAAAGCCGATGGCAAAAGCATTGATCAGATCGCCCATTATTTGTGGGAACAAACATTGGATCTCGATAAAGATACCAATATCGAAACCGCTGAATTCCGCGATGCCGTTGAAGAAGTTATTTTATCTTATAATTCTCCCACTCAAATGGCAAAAGACCTGGTGGCTAAATATAACCCACAACAGGAAGCGCCGCCTGAAGATGAAGAATTCGCTGAATACGTTGAAGTGGAAGAAATAGAAGCCGATGAGCCAATAATTATCAGCGAACCGGTAAAAGTTCAACCAGATCCTATAATAATAGAAGTACCGGCCAAAGCACAACCCCTTAAAGAGCTGCCAGCTCCACGTCCTTTGCCTCCAGCTCCAAGCCCTGTGCCACCTGCTCCAATCCAAAAGCTTTCTCCCTATGCTCCAATTGATCCACTTCCCAATCCAATCGAAGTGCGTATTGTAAAATATTCCGAACGTTCAATAGCTGTCATTGGTGAAACAAAACCCATCCGTGAGCAATTAAAACAGCTCAATGGCCGATGGTGTACGAACCTTCAAATTGAAGGCCAAATGATCAGCGCTTGGATCTTTCTCCCTTAAACGTGAATCTCAAATCCGGCAGCTTATCGCCTCCTGATTTTCAATCGTTAATCGTTAATCCTCAATCGTTAATCGTTAATAGGACGGGCTATTAATCCCCGTCCTTTCCTTTCCCATTCATTTTAATGTCCTTAAAGACCTTAAACACATTATTTCTCATGAAAAACCTATTGCTTATCCTCCTGTTAGTTCCTGCCCTGGCTTTCTCCCAACAAAACCCATACAAAACCAAATTTAAGTATCGCGATGCTCCAAAGACAGGCGAATGGCTTTGTATCGCAGGAATCGGCCTCATTGCCCTTTCCGCAACAGTATTACACAACGAACACAACCCGAATCTTTCAAAAATTGCCGGATACACCGGTGGTACTTTAATCTATGCTGGCGTAGTTGTAGATTTCAGCAGCAAAGGCTTTTGTCTGAAAAGCAAAAGTAAAATGAAGTATAGAAAATTCAGAGTTAGATTTTAATCTCCTTAATCTCCTTATTATTAATCATTAAAAAAATCCAAAAATGAAAGTAACAGCAGTATCTCCCCGTGGAACCATCATCTTTGATTCCCATACTGGCCAAATCATCGAAAATCACATAAGGCCCTGTAAAGAATGCCCTCATGAAATTGGACGCTTTGATATCGACGAATACAAAGCCCAATACAACGGCCATCCCATCCCTCAATTCATCGACCTGCTCGATATTGGCCATTGGGACATTTCAGGCCAAAACTACGAACAACCCTCCCATGAATGGCGTAAACAAAAAGAAATTTCCCTACTAAAGTCCGGTGTAAACTTTGAGCCAATCATCAATACATCCGATATCCCCAACATCATTGTAATCCTCAATGGAGGCATTGTACAGTCTATATTATCCGATAAACCCATCAACGTAAAAGTAATCGACTACGATGTTGAAGGCTCCGATGATGAAAATGCGGATAATGATACCTTCCGCGAAATTCCAGAAAAAGAAGATACTACCACCACCACTACCGCATATATCTATGATGGTGATGTTTTTGAATTAAACCCCGAATACGTTCACAAAATCCTTAAAGCAATACAATGACCTATCAAGAAATTAAAAACCTCGAACCCGAAATGTGGGAATGCTTCTTCGCCTTCTCCAAAACACAACTCGAAGAAGGTATCATAAAAGCCGGATTAGAAAGCAAGAAAATCTATAAAGCCCCGATGGGATTGTTCGGAACAATGGAAGGAATTGAAAAATTCATGAAATTCTATGATGATCAAATAGAACAAATCTCCAAAGAATGCGATCCACAGCAAGTCTATGACCACGAATTCTGGAACCATGAATGTAGCTACTGCAATGATGATAGAGAAGCAATTGAAATTGTAATCGCCTACTTTGGCAAAGAACGTGCCCAGACGGTAATCCGTAAATGCGTATGTGTGTCAATCGAATCATTGAATCATTAATCTCATTAAAGTCCTTAATCTCCTTAAATTCTTTACCATTATGGAATCTCAACCAATCACAATCCCCGGCCTATACGATGCCGCTTATCGTGCTCATTCTGGCACCTCATTCAGCCCCGAAAAACGAGCCGCAAGTTATGTCACTGAATGCGAAACCGAATTGAATGACGACCTGAAAGATATACCTGAAGATGAAAAAGAAAGGTATATCGAAAATTATAAAAAATACCTCTTCTCCTGGATGTCTGCAAAAAGCAGATGCTTCTCATCAATGATCACCGGCCCTTCTAATTTCCCCGTTCGCCGAATGGAAAAACTAAACGGTTACGAACACAACCGAATGGTTGAATTTATCGAATGGCGCAAAAAAGCACTCGCTTCAATCGCTCAACGCAAGGAAGCCAATAAACCACAGGATCAGAAAGATGCCGAACGTTGGTTGAAAATCAAAAAAGGCCTTGAAAGCTCAATCATTACAATCATTTCAATCGACAAAGGCCAATCCCATTACACCAGGTCCTTATTTGTTTCCTCAATAACTAACGCCATCAAAACAATGGCAAACAATGGCCAGGTGGACGACGTTAAAAAATCACTCGACCTGATTACCTACTGGAATGGTATTGCCGATAAACCTGTCATCACCGCTAAAAATTCCGTATGGTCTTTAATCCAAGCCGCAGAAGCAGTCATTGAACTGGAAGTAGATAAGCAAACTGCCGAAAATAAAGAATATCAAATCAGTGGTGTTGATGTCATTGAAAACATTCAGGCCGACCGTATCCAACTATTCTTCGATGGCAAACCCATTCCCGAAACCATTGCCCAATTGAAACGCAATGCCTTCCGATGGTCCCCATCAAACGGCTGCTGGCAACGTCAATTAACATCCAACGCAATTTGGGCAACAAAAAACCTCCTATCCTCCCTCTAACCCCGTACGGGCAGACCTATGTGTCTGCCCTCTTTCCCCAAATTGCGAAGCCAACTTTAGGCACTTTAAGTACTTTAGTCACTTTAAGTACTTTTTCCTATCTTTACCCCAACGGCCAAAGGTTATGCCGATCATCTAACCCAATTATTTAATTCACAATGGAACAACAACAAACAGCCCTCGAAAAACAAATTGAAACAATCAAAAAACTCCGCGACACCCTGCTCCGCGACAAAGCAAATTTAACCCACAAAATCAATACCCGTAACGGTCTGTTTGGCGACACTGAAGCCACCAACGACCTGTTCTCTGGAGAAGGTTTCAACGTAGCAGCTGGAAGAAAAATGATTGCCGATATCGACACCATGCTAATCACTGTTAACGAAACCCTACTGGCCCTTACCGACAAACTACCGGCCATCCTTTCCACCGCCCAAAAAGAAAATGCCGGTCAACAAAAAATATTTTCACTATGATCAGCCATCAGGAAACAATGGCCGCATGGGACCGGGAAGCAGCTGCTATAATCCAAAAGTATTTCGGTGACAATTACCCGCCCATTGAGCCGGTTATACCTCCCGAAATTACCTTCCCATTTATGATGGTATTCCACCGCAAAAAGATAAGCCAACGCAACAACAACTACCTGGTTGCCTCTCCTATCTTCCAGCTATGCGACATAGCCATCCTAAAGCGCAATCTTGCCCATAAAGGCTGGCCAAATATGACACTCATGTTCGACCTGCCTGATTTTATGATTAAAAATAAACACCCATACCGGTACCTATCTTGGATCTTCCAAGATTGGAACGATCTTGAACGGATACTTTCCCCTTCCGATAAACTATTAATACCCGATCTTAATACTCAATTCCCTTGCCCTTCCACTCAAATACTGACCAAAAAGGGCCAATACAAACTCATATTTTAAACCCATAAAATTCAATCATCATGTCAAAAAAACCCCACAAAATTGATCACAAAAAGTTACAGAAAATCGCTTCTAAAGTTTCGGAAATTCAAACCATCTATTCCCAACTAACCAGCGAAACAAAAGACTTTTTACAGGAAGAATTCATTACCGAAACATTTTTGGATCTCCGCCGCTTTGCTACCAATATCGATGATGCTGTAAAAGAATCGCAAACTATTTAAACTCCTTAATCTCCTTAAACTCCTTAAACTCCTTATCCATGAAATCCATGAATTTACTCAACATCTACATCGCAATCGTTTCCCATGAACTTACCTTGGCCGATACTTCCATCGAAGCCTATTGCGCTCAGTCCAATGACCTGGCTTCCGAACGTACCGAAAAATACAACTTCGGTTACATGTCCCTTAAATGGGCCCTCTATCAAATACAGGCCATTGCCCCCGACAGGGTAAAACATATCTTCAAAGCCATCCTGATCGAACACCTGGCCTTTAACAAAACAATAGATGACCTGCAGTACCAAATCCTGAAATATTCAGCCGTAGCCGAATATAAAAAGCAGATCCGCGAAAACACAAAAGACCGCATTGACCTGAACGATTTACCAGTTGTTTCAACCGGTGGATTCAATATCCTGATCAATGAAACCGGCCACAACCTGACCGCCCGGATATTCCGAAATACAAAAGCCGATGCCATCCTATTCATCGAAACTGCAACCGGCAAAGCTGGCCTTCAATTCCGCGTCAATTCCGAAATGAATAAGCACGAAGGATTTAAAACCTATTTCCTCAATCAAGTGCAGGCTGCAGAAGCCAACTGGACTTTCGTTGGCGAAACCAATAACCTGATCATTCACCATGGGCTGCCCGATCAACTGCCCACTCAGCTAAATATGCAATACTTTGTCAATCTCGTTACCTTTTTCTTTAAAATCAAATTCTAAAGTAAACCCTGTTTACCTGTTTACAAGTTTAAAGTCCTTAACCTCCTTAAAGTCCTTACAATGAAAGACGCAATTAAAAATCTTACCGCCCTGATCCGCCAATACGATCACGAATACTACGTTCTCAAAAACCCTTCCATCTCCGACCAACAATACAACGCCATATTCTCAAAGCTGATCTGCCTGGAAGCCGAACATCCCGAATATGCAGACACCAATTCTCCAACCGCTCGCATAGGATCCGACATCACCAACAACTTTATCACCTATGACCATCCAGCTCCAATGCTATCAATCAAAAGCTTCTATTCCGAAGCCGAACTATTGGCAGCAATCCCAGCACTCGAAGTTTACACTATCGAAGATAAGCTCGACGGTATGGCCATAGAATTACAATACTCCAACGGCCAGCTATTCCGGGCCCTTTCCCGTGGTAACGGCCAACAGGGTGAAGATGTAACCGACAACATACGGACCATCAAATCAATTCCACTGACCATCGAATATGCCTTAAGCGATATTACCATCCGTGGTGAAATAATTGTTTCATCCAATGGCTTTAAACAAGTCAATCGCTTGCGTAAATCCAACAAGTGCCAACCGTTTCCAAATCAGCGCAATGCCGCCGCTTCGTTGGTCATGTCCGAAAGTTCAGCCGAATTAAGCCAATATTCACCGTACCTCGAAGGTTATTTCTACCAAATATTAGGTATTAATTCACAAACTGAAACTTTCAGTTCACTCACAAAATGGGACTTCAACATTCCCCGTCATACAAGCGTAGTCAATGAATATGGCGTACAGTTTGCCGTTACTGAATTCCGAAACAACAAACCAACCCGCTACCCTGTTGATGGCGTTATCATCAAAGCATCTTCAGAATCTCGTAAGCTCCTTGGCCATAATTCTCGCTATGTAAATTGGGCATGGGCCTTAAAAGAAAAGTCTGAAGAAATCATTTCCCGATTCCATTACATCGACTATTCAATTGCCAAAAATGGGACCATTACCCCCGTCATCCATTTCAATCCCGTTACCTATAAAGGAATTACCTACCAATGTGCTAAAACCGATTGGTCCACCTTGGCCATCCTTTCATTGACTCTGCTATGTAATATTCACTTTGTAGTTAAAGGATCTGTATCAGCACAAATCACCGGAGCATCCAGTACGGGCAAACCTGTGTGTTTGCCCTTTTTCCCATCTCCCATCATACCAATTGAAAAGTGCCCGTGCTGCAAACATCCCCTTACCCTGGGTAACAATACCCGCCGTTGCGAAAATGACAATTGCCCCGAAAAATCAGGTTTCTTTAACTATTTGGTTGCCGATGGCTTCAGAATATTCAAAGCCGAACACGATTACGGATCGCTTGCCCTGCTTCGCTTTGCAGCTTCCACAACTCCCGTTGCCATTTGCCGCAAAGCCAAAGGCGCCGCAAATCCAACAGTCCTCTATCAGTCAATCCAGCACATTGCCGATATCATGCAAATCATTGGACTGATCGGAAAACACAATTAAGCTCCTTAAAGTCTTTAAACTCCTTAATCTCCTTATAATGTTCAACTTTCTCAAACGCAGATCACCCCGACCCCGCCCTTCTACATCCTCTCGCAAGCCAACTTTTACCATCGACTGCATAAAGCATTGCTGCTCCCCATTCGATGCCTACGAGCTGGGCCTTGAGCTTCACATGAATCCCATCCGAAAAGGAAACACCGTCACCATTACCCCCATCGGTGAAACCCGCGAAGATCAAGCCGAATGGATTGCCCTCTTTTTCTACAACCTTGGCCACTCCCAACGGATCTACTACCTGGCAGGTGAATAATAAATTAAAGTCCTTAACCTCCTTAAGCTCCTTACGATGAAGAAAAAAGAAATAATACCAACCATTCAATCCTTAATTAATTACAATAGAGAAGATATTGAAAATCACTTAAAAAACCATCCAATAACCCCTATTTGGGCCTTTCCTACTTGCGACACACCTAATGAAGCTCTTCAAAAACAACGCTTAGCCTTAATGAAAAAAGAAATGCCCTTTGAAAAATTTAAAATCAAGATGCTCAACCAGCATGAAATAACTCTTATAAACGATCCAAATACACAATCTCTAACTAAACCAGGAACTCATTTTCCAATAGATTAACCTCTTTAAAGACCTTAACCTCTTTATAGTCTTATTTTTCAATGTAATCATGTAAACATGTAATCTTTTAAACACTTTTAAAAATAATCCTATGAGTTACAAAATCATCGAAGTCCACCAAGTTTATCAAGACAACAAACTTTCTGAAATCGCCGTATTATGGCAAGAAAATGAATTAGGTTGGGTAAGAGCCTCCTATTGTACAACTGAGCGCTGCTCAGGTTACAAATTTCTCCTGCCTAACGATATCCTATCCGATAAACTGATCCAACAAGTCGCCGGAGCAGGAATGAATTTAACTGATGATAAAAAAGCAATCTACTTCCCCGGTAAACGAAAATGGGGAAGATAATATTTCATCAAGAAACCGAGTTGAACCAATCATTATTGACTTTTATAAAAATGTTAAGTATGGATATTAAACTTTTTAACGAGGATTGTTTTGAAACAATCGAAAAAATACCAGATAATTCCATTAGCTTGATTTTAACGGATATGCCCTATGGATTGACAAAAAACAAGTGGGACGTTATGCCTTATTTGAAAAAGCAATGGATGGAATGGGAGAGAATTATTGATATTAACGGAGTAATCGTTTGTACTGCGGCTCAACCCTTTACCTCAATGCTTGTAATGAGTAATCTGGAAATGTTTAAATATGAAATGATATGGGAGAAACCGAATCCGTCAGGATTTCTTAACTGTAAAAAAATGCCATTAAAAGACATTGAAAATGTATTGGTATTTTACGATCATCAGCCTACATATAATCCGCAGGGGCTTATTCGAGTTGACCGTAAAAGGACAAATGACAAAAGTAAGAATGGAACCAATGAAACTGGAATTAGCAGCCATAACGGTGGTAAAATGAAGGGTGATTACGTTCAAGAATTTACCAATTATCCAAGACAGGTGTTGCGATTTAAGACTGAAACAGGACTGCACCCAACACAAAAACCAGTATCGCTGATGGAATATATAATACTCACATACACAAACGAAGGGGATACCGTATTTGACGGATATTCTGGAAGCGGAACAACCGCAATCGCTTGTATAAACACAAACAGAAAATTCATAGGCTCTGAATTAAACGATGAATACTATCAAATTGCAAAACAAAGGATTAGTCAATCATTACAAAAACAAACACAATTATTTTAAAACTAAGATTATGAAAAAGTCAGAAGAAAATTTAAACGTGATTAATAATTTCATCCTTTATTACACGCACGACGACAAAGAAATGAAATGTGATGAAATGTATCAGGCTGCAATTGATTATATTGAAGAAGATTGGGTCGATGGGAAGCCCGCAGACGAAGAATAATCAAATAGGATTATTGCTAAAAGTTCGACTAGAAAACGTTTCGAAATTTTATTTAAGGACCTTAAGCTCTTTACCCTCCTTAAGGTCCTTATTTTTTCCATCAATCGCGCAGCCAACTTTAAACTTTGAACCTTAAACTTTAAACTTCCTAATAAACCTTAATCTCATAATCCTGCGCCTTCACCGCCCTGGCATAATCCAGCCATTCCTTCCTACACAATAAATACTTCAGCGCATCGCTCATATTCGTGCTTTCCATTGGAAGCCTATGAGCCGGTAAATGCTCGCTCCTTTTGTCCTTCATCACCTTCTCATTACCCGAACCTGGTTTAGACGGTGCACTCTCCATCGATCCCTTCAACTCCTTGCAATTAAACTGATCAATCCTCAGCTTTGGCAATCGCCTATCCTGTTCATCCATCATTACACTCATTAAGTCATACTCTTCAGTATGCAAAATGTTACCTTGACCGATACTCATCAATTTCACTTCCCATCCCGTTGCCTTTCCCCAACGATCCTTCTCAATCGCTTGCTTTATTTTCCCTGCCGTATCTTCCCCAACCTTTTTAAAATTATTGGCCGACCGGTCATAATACAACATCAATACTTTCCTGCGGTGGTATTTGAAATATTCAATAAACTGATCCGCCATGTCCCGGATCCACTTTGGAGGAATGGTAAATATGTTCTTTAATACCCGGTACTCTTCCAATCCCCTTGGCTGACCAATAACCAAACTACACATGTTCCCAACATCAAGTCCAGCCTCCAGCTGTTCATCATGCTGGCAGTATCGCAACATCAAACTGTTATCCGTTATTTTATCCCCCAGCTTGTGCTTATCAATCAACGTATAATCATAACCGTCTGTATAAAAATGCCTGTCATCCATCTTGGCATAAAACCGTTCATTCTTTGACAACGATTTTCGCATGGTCATTACTGCTGTCTTGTACTCTTCAAAATCCAGCGTTTTCATTAAGTTGTCAAAGTAACTGCCCGTAAGAATGTCCGCGTTTGCATAACTCGAAATCATCCCAAAGAAAGTACTTCCTTCCCCTTTGTCGGTCCACCTGGCTTTCAACCACCGATCTTCCCACCTTTCCAATTTCTTTTCAATATTGGCAATGGCCCTTGGACTCATTTCATCCTCGTTTGCTTGCCACAATTCCAACCGAATATCGTTTACAACCAAACCAACCTGAATGGCCTTGATGATATCAACCCGGTTCATATTAGCCTCCATCCTGAGCATCCAATCATCTTCCCCAATTAAAGGATTGGCCATGTCACTCACAAAGGTCTTACCCAAAAAATAGGGCGAATGCCCAAACTTGGCAGGATCTCCGCGTAAAGTAGGAAACAACTTGTTCAATTTTGATTCCTTCATATACTTGGCTTCATCCCCAAAAACATGTACCACAC
The DNA here is from genome assembly GCA_003450125.1 of Prolixibacteraceae bacterium. Lineage (GTDB taxonomy): Bacteria > Bacteroidota > Bacteroidia > Bacteroidales > Prolixibacteraceae > Aquipluma. The sequence continues at coordinate 10,937 of DMFR01000329.1, forward strand.
TCAACCCCGCGTTAGCCGATGGCCGGTCCAGTGATGTAAGGAAAAATTTACACCCGTTGTAAGTAGAAATGGTATGTTTGTAAGAGAAAGTACGTCCACCGTAAGGTTTTTCCCATCCCTCTGGTGGCTCCTGATCAACAACAAAATGCAAGCCTTCATAAAATCCACAACGCGCCTCCCATCCCCCCATGATTGTAGGAAGTACATTGGTCATTAAATTCATGTAAGTGTCTGATGTGAAAACAAACATAGCCCCCGGAAGTTCCTCTATAACATCATGGCTTCTACTGGCCAAAATATCCGCACTTTTACCCGTTCCACGTCCAGCGTATAAATACAAATCCCGAGGCTTAGCCAACATGATATTTGTCTTTACCCAATTCGAATATTTCAAATCCCCATCTTCACTACTTACCTTCATCTTATAAATCGTTAATCCTTAATCCTCAATCGTTAATCGTTAATCCAATGGCGAAGCCAACCATCTAACCATCCAACCATCCAGCCCCAACTTGAAACTTTGAACTTGAAACTTGAAACTCATTTTGTCTCCTTCAATTCCTCACCCAGCATATCTTCATCCGATAAATCCCTGGCAACAGTTCCCAAATCCCGTTTTGCCCTAATCTTCACTTTTTCCGGAACAACCATTTCATCAATGGCCCGGGCCAACGCATTACGGTCAATAGGCGGTAATCCCAGCTGCTTGGCATCGGTAATGAAAAACATTGGTTTTGGATTCAGCAACCTTGGATCCACAGCTTGCTTATCGATGGTAATCCGGTCAAGGATCTTGGCCGCTTTCTCCTGGCAGTCGGTAAATGTTTTCATGTCGTTCATTTCCCACGCAAGTGCTGCACCCATCATTACCCGCTCAGCTAAGTACATGAACCACGAATTTTTTTTAAAATCCGCGTCTGAATAAAAGAAAGAAAGCATATCCCCAAAAATCTTGTTCGCCATGTAACGCGAAATACACCGGTCCTCGCTGTCACGGCAATTGGCCATCAAATAATTAACGATCCAATTTTTATCCTTGAATTTATAGTACCAGTCGTGCGCTATTTCAAGCCACTTCAGGTAAACGGTCATGTGTGCCGGTAAACTCTTGAATTCACCCCGGCGTATATAATTCTCGATCTCTGAAATATCCAGATCCTTCAGTATTTCCCCGAAATTCTGGCTCGATGGTAAAACAGGAAGGTCAGTCACCAGATCCGATATATTTTCGGGACGGGTAAATTGCGCCTTCTCCATCAGCTCCCCTTTTTTAACCTTCAAATGATCCTCCAAATCCATCCGGTCCAATATCTGCATGGCGGCCATGCTCCCCGAATCCGCCTTTATCTGAAGGTTATCCCGCTTCCTTTGCCTTTCAATAGCAACAATATCTTCTTCTTCCTGATCCATTTTTTTACCCTCCTTAATGACCTTAATCTCCTTAAGGCCCTTATTTTTTTTAAATCATTTTAATCCCTTAATCAATTTAATCAGCGGTTCAAGCGTGTGAGCCTTTTAGCCTTCCTTTTCTTTTTTTCATTTGCCTTCACCTCTTTGATCCCCAACAACCTTTTCACAATATTCAATTCAAATCCAAACCAATCCAACCGCTCCTGTCTTTCCTTCTGCTTTTCCGAGTCCTGATCATCCCGCATTAATTGCTGGTAATATTGAATGTTCCTGGGAAGGTTCCGGTACAACTTCATCAACCCAGCTGGTTCCATGGTTTCCAGCTCCGTAGTTCGTACTCGCTTGGCAAATGCCTCATGCAATCCCAATATCTTACCCGTGTTCTTATAATAGTGAAGCTCTTCCCAAATAAACCGGTTGTTCAGATAATTTTCCACCACTTCTTCAGCAGCCGAATAGCAAGTACTATTATCCTTACCAGCTGCATGAAATAGCTTCTCATGCCCTTCAACATACCTCGCATGGGAAGTAATCATGTCATTGACCATGATCTTAAATTCCTCCGGGCAATCCGCCCTTCCCAAAAAAGGGAATTCCTCCCTCAGTATAAATTTCTTCTTATCAGCCCTTACCTGGTTTGCCATGTCATCCCGAACTTGTTTCGGGATCTCCCCAATTACCTGCGCTCCATTTTTAACCTCCTTAAAGTCTTTTACACCAGGTTGCGAAGCCAACTTGAAACTTGAAACTTGAAACTTGAAACCTCTAATTACCTTCTCCAGCTCATACCTCAATGCCTTGCCCCCGACTACAATCCCTTTCCTCCTGATATTGGCCACATAAAAAGCGTTTGACATTACCCGCGCGAGCAATGCCAATCCGCTCTCAAATTCAGACTCAGTACTGCCAGTAACATTCAAGTCCAGCCACTCCCTTATCTGCTGTGCCGTTTCGTTTGTCATCGGTTTATCCTAATTTTGTTGGCTGACTAGATGGTATATCAGGTCGTTCCTGGATTGGCCTTGTTTCACATGTTCCGCCAAAACGATCCGGCCAATTAATAACCATTATTTTTTGTACTGGCGCTTCCATAACCCCGCTTCCCGATGTTGGAGGATCCCCCAAATTATCCACCTTTGGCTTGTGCATCTTTTCTCTGTACCAGCCACCAGGAGGTTCAGGTACCCTAATTTGTCCAAAACGGCCTTCCGTAAATCTGGCAGTCGTTTTTCTTTCCATTGGCACCATCTGATCATACATATCAAAAAAAGATTCCACTTCGCCTGATAAGATCATCGCACAAATAGCTTCAACATCCCGCAATGGGATCATATCGCCCACCTCCCGGTACATCCTTCTCGATACCTTTCTTGGGTTCAATGCCCTATCTCGCAAATAAGTAATTACCCTGTGACTCAATCCGTTCTTAGCCATCGTGTATTTTTTAAAGGACCTTAAAGACTTTATACTCCTTAAGGCCCTTATTTTTATTTCTTCAAATCACCCATTACCCCACGATCAATCCGGTCTTTAACCCTTTCCTCACAAGCGGCAATGAACATTTTCAATCCTGTAATCATTTGCTCGTTTTGTGGAGAAGGAAACCGGGCATTGAGCTTTTCGTGCCTATCCAAAAGAATATAAACCAGCTGCTCAGATTGCAACCCTGGAACAATAGTCCCATCATCTTTTTTCTGCACAAACTGAATAGTCTGATGCGAGTAATAATGCTCATCGTAATCCGTAACCCCATTGTTGAAACCCCTGCAATTAGTAGCCTCATACTTATGGGCGCCGCCGTATGCTCCATCATCTGCAACAAAAATGGTTTTCTCCGCACTTGGCAAAACCTGATATGGTAATTTTTTCATTCGTGTAATTTATTTTAATTCGTGTAATGGTAGGGGCAGCCCTGTGTGGCTGCCCTTATTTAATCAGTGGTTTATCTCAACCCCTTCTTTGTGGCCAATAAAAACTCAGCTCTCTTTTTGCTCTGCTCACCGGTCCGCTTTACGCTCAGGTAATTCATCAACACGGTTGGGTTAGTATAAATCGAATATCCAGCTTTCAGGATTTTACACCACATGGCAAAATCAACCGGAAGATCGTTCCCTTCAACTACCGGGAAACCTCCCAAATCAATCGCTTTTTGGCGTTTAATAAATGAACCTGGAAAGTTCGTCACCCAATAATATCCTGCCGGATATGCCATCACAGCGCTCTTGTCCTGTTTGGCCGGATGCTTGCTAATCCTTCCTTCCTGATCACCCATAAATTTAATCTGGCAACCAGCTGCGATACAGCGTTCAGGTTCGCGCTTCATAAACTCATACATGTCATTAATCCAGTTCGGCTCTGCAATGTCACCAACCCTCAGATTAGCCACAAATTCACCCCTGCAAGTACTCAAACCTACGTTCAATGCCTGGGCCAATCCAATAGAGGCGCCAATTAACAATACAATCCCGGACTCATGGCAAAATTTTAACAACCGGGTAGCATTCTCTCCCGTACTGCCATTATCAATCATGATCCCCTCGAATGGAGCTTCACAATCCTGCTCCATTAATGATTTTAAAGTCTCATTCAGCAAATCCATGTCCGGATCCGTTACCACCATCAAAACCGAAACCACTGGAAGCCTCGAAACTTCTTCCGTTCCCGCTTCAGCTTCTTCTTCCAATACTTCTTCCGCTCCCTGCTCAGTGCCTTCAGTTACGGTTTCTGTGCTCCCTACTTCCGATGCTTCAACACCTTGCTCTGTGCCTTCGGTTACGGTTTCCGCTCCTTCAATACCTTGCTCTGTGCCATTAAGCTCCTTAAGCTCCTTAGTGCCTTTTTCCTCCAAGATCACTGCGCCCTGCTCCCCGCTAACTTCTTCTTCTGGAATAATCACCACTGGCTCTTTCTTCACTGCCGGTTTCCTTACCCTCTTTTTCACTTCTGCTTTTTTTCCTGCTACTTCTTTTCCTGGTACTACTCTTTTTGTTGCCATAATCTCACGTTTTAATAAAAATTATTATTTGTAAAAAAATCACTTCAATCCAAAAATCATAAAAATCACATAAATCATAAAAATCACAGTTCAGACTCGCTTTCAAACCGGCTCTTCTCTGAAAACCTGCTCTCAATAAATTCTTTCAACTCCCCGTTCAATCCAATATCATTGTGATTCAGATAATAACCACCTTCACATTTATGAACCACCCCTTCCGACAAATAACTATAATCATTCTGCTCTCCATAAAACAGGCGCCTTTGTTCCTTCTTATCAAGAATTAGGATTGAATAGGGAAAAACATTGTAGTAAAGCGTGCTGGGCAGCAACTCTTCTTTTGGCAATTGAAAAACCTGGTAAATAAGCTTCATCTTCCGGGCGGAAAACAATTCAGGGCAATGGCTCTCTGTCAGATAACCCATATATTCCCGTTGTTCAAGCTCATCAATGGTGCTAAATATCATCTTTCTCCATTGAGATCCCCCGCTGGTAATCTTTCTCACTTCACCATTTTCCCTGATAATGCGTGTTACCATCAAATCTTCCAGCGTAATATCTCTCAACAGATACATATCATCATTCATCCTCACAAATAGGTCACTATCCTCATTAAGCTCCTTAAGCTCTTTAAGGTCCTTAACCTCCTTATTTTCCACTTTCCAGGCTCCTTGCCCCCTATCCATAAAAATCTCCATCATCCGGTTCGTATTCCACAACGCGCTCTTTCCCGGATCTCGCTGATAGGATATATATTCAACGCCCTGTATCCATCGCGGACAATCCCCGACAATACATACTTTAAAATCTTCTTTGAAATGTTTTTCTAGGCTCCTAAGCGAGTAACGCAGCTCTTGCCACTTACTGCCAGCCTCCCAATATGGAAAGTAAATCGTTACCATGTTTCTGTCATTTTAAAAGAAGGAGGCCATCGTGTGCGGCAATGGCCTCCCTGTATTCTGTCATCCCGAACTTATTTCGGGAACTCCTGTTAATTTTCAGAATCTCATTCAGCGCCCCAACTTGAAACTTTGAACTTGAAACTTGAAACTTTTTACTATGCTCCCGAAGCAGCTGTATCCAACACCGGAATTTCTCCCGTATAGTGTGCAATCCTTGGACCTCTGATCAACGATTCGAATTTTACGACATTGGTAACAGCTTCGCTGTCATTCTTGCCTTCATCCGAAAACTGCAACGGACAACCAGGTGTTCCCAGCAGTCTTTTGCGCGTTCCATCCCAACGGCTGACAATGGCCACAAAATTCTTATTGGTACAATTCTCAGCAAATTCGTTGTACTCCAACTCATCTCCGGGGTGTTCCAATTCAAGACTTTGGATATAACCCTTTTTGTCAGCTTCGCCTTCGCTTTTGTTGCCGATCTTCAGGGTTTTTGGAGTCACGTAAATCTCAATAGCCGAAGCCCCAACTTTCAGGGTGATATCGGTTGCGATCAATACGCCTTTGGCATCCCTTGCAGGAAATAACAGGATATCTTCTACGTCAATTAAGACGACTTTATCCTTAAACGACTCTGGCCTTCCGGCGTTGTCGTTCTTTTTCAGTATAGATACTTTTACAAAGCTCATTTTACTTATTTTTTTAAAAGATGAATAGCTAATTACCACCGGTATTGCTACCGGTGGTAAATGCACTCTTATGCGCCGCTTCCGCTGGCTTCTACAGGAACATAAGCAAAAATCAACTCTTCCAAAGAGAATCCACAAGCAAGCCAGAACTCAGCGAATACTTTCACGTCATAGTTCAAGACCTGGAGGCTAAGGTTCGTTGCCGATCCTGCTTCGTTGATGTTAATCAACCTGATGAAATTGTCTTTTGGAGTACAGAAGAACATACCTGAACCACGCATGGCTTCAAGTGGACGGAAGGTCAACTTAGAAAAATCTGGTCCTTGTCTGCGGCCATCTTCATTCTTCGTTGCTGGGAACATGTCACGATACTTGAACTGGAACATTTCTTCCAATTGTGGATCGATCAACAGATCCATGCCCTTTGCATGGTATTTAGGCGCAATGTCCTTCACATACTTGGCAAAATCTTCCATCACATCAACAATGTTGTCCTTGTCAATGGCATCAATACCAACAGGAAGTACATAGAAATTCCCTTTGTTTCCTGCTCTGTCTCTGATGGCTTTCAGGATGGTTAAATAACCGTCCATAGATTTCCCGGTGGCCTGTCCAGCCTGACCTTCGGTAACAGCTCCCAATTCTTCAAATACACCGGTAGCAATCAAGCTCAGCTCGATATCATCGGCGATCTTTGGACGAAGCAGCTGCTCGATGATATAACGCGTGATAGGCATTTTATCAGGGGTTACAGCCTCGTTGTACAGGTAAGTCAACCAAGAATCGGTAATATCATCCGGAGTGATAGGTAAGTTTACCTTATGTCTGCGGTTGATAATTTCAATAGGGGTGAAGGTAGAGCTTCCAAGCGGCGTCCATTTGGCCACAAACTGCTGAACTACGCTGGTAATAACAGCTTTCGATGCTTTCCAGCTCTTGATGGCCATTTTGGTGGTCATGAAGTTCTGGCTCTCAGTGGCCTGAGTCAACATCTTTTTGATCTCCAATTCAATCTTGAACTGGCTCATGTACTCACCAAACTCTGTTACAAGTTCTGTAGTGTTGATCGTACCAGCTTTGGCATTCACGGCTCCAAAATTAAATGAAGCAGTTTCTTTGGCTACAATCGCTTTGGCAGAATTACCTTCCTCGATGTATTCAAAAGCCATCTGGTTGTGAAACAACTTACGATCGGCTTTTATACCATTCCATGCAATTACAGCACCAGCACCGCCAGCACCGCCAGCAACCATAGCAATTTTTTTACCGGCAGGAGTAATAACCTGTGCAGCGGAAGTGTCAGGCATTTCGGCCAAAGCATCCACTGTCTCTTTAAGTGTTTCCACTTGTGCGGCTAAACCATTAGCGCGTAATTGCTCTGCATTGAACTGTTCAGTCATCAACTGCAGTTCAGCACCGTTCTTTTCTCTCAATGCCTGGATAGCGGCAGCGGCTTCTACCTCCTGCTCTTCCAGCTGAGCTGATAACCCAAGGCCGGCTGCGAATTTATCCGCAAATCCTTCCCCCAATGCTGCCTGAAGTATTACCTTCTGTTCAGCAGTCATTTCTTCCTTGCCTTCCGCATTCTTCGCAAAACCTTCAACTCCCAAGGTTTTTAGAACAATCGCTTTCAGCTTCATGAAATCTTTCAACATAGCTTAATTGTTTTTAAATAAATTATTGACCCATAAATTTTCGTATCTCAACCTGATCGAGTACTCTCTGTATCGCCGTACTAAGGCTGCCAATCTCATCAGCTAACCCAAACCGTACTGCATCTTCGGCAAAAAAACAGGCCCCGTTCAATAACCCCTCTGCTGTCATGTCCAGCTTTCCATACCGCTGTTCTTTCACCGCTGACTGAAATTTTAGCGCCATCGGATTCAATACATTCTTTTTCAGCAATTCCATATTGCCTTCCTTTGCCTGTTCAAACTCCTGGTTCTTGTGTGTAGATTGATCGGCGTAAACAGCTTGCATCGTTACCCCCATCGCTTCCAGCTTTTTGCGGTAATCCGCAACAGTGGTCATTACTCCTATGCTACCGGCCATCGAGGAAATGGTATTGTCCATCACCAGTAAATCAGCGTGCATTCCTACATAGTAATGAGCGCTGGCAATCATATCCGCATGGGCTACAATCGGCTTTCTCATGGACTGAAATAATTGAATGGCTTCCACCAGTGGAGAAATAGCATTCACAGATCCACCAGGTCCATCAATATCAAGCACTACACCTGCAATATTCTTGGCCATACCCAGCTGCATAATCAGGTTAGCCGTTGATACAGCGCCATAACTACACATCCCGTCATATTTGGTCAGCGCTGATTTTAAATTGACAATCGCAACGGATCCCGCTGGAAATTCTGCAATATCCTCCGGATAGCCCGGACTGATTCCACCAGCATAAGCCATCTGCAGCTCAAGCTTCCCTTTTTCTTCCAGCTTCAACTCATGCCCCATCAACCAGGCGGCGATGAGCGGCAAATGAGCTTCAACTGCTTGCGGCAGCATCATCCATGGCTCAGATAAAATAGAAGTTAAAAATTGTGACGTTTTCATTGTATAGTTATTTTGACTACACAATCTTACCGCCTACGCGCCAATTGATAAAGGACTGAATACCCAAATAATACCCTCAAACCCTTTGTTTTTGCGCCTTTTACACAAAAAAACGGGCACTCTTGTCCTTTGACAATCGTGCCCGTTTTAATGACCTTAACCTCCTTAGAGTCCTTAAGGCCCTTTGTTTTTAAATCCTATAATCCTTCAATCCCAAAAATCCTAATTCAGACCGCTTCTGTTACAAAGCTTTTTGTTTCCCCGTAATATGTATCTACCTCATTGCTTCCATAAAACCTGAAATAATAAGTCGTACCTGGTTCCAGTTCATCAATGCTGGCCCTGAATACATGCCCAATCACCGAAGCTGTTACCACCATTCCCTCTGCCAATGTCAGCTGATCCGCATCCGTTGAATACACAAATCCGTACTGTGTTGGAAGATTACTCTGCTCATACCAGGCATAAGTCATTAAATCAGCCGAAGCCGATGTAATATTATCTGATGAAGCAGTTTCATTGAAAACAATCACAACATCTTGCCCCTGCAACCAACATGCGCGTTCTAGGGCTTCATACTCAAATGATACACCTGTTCCTAATCCTCCACCACTATCCGTTGATACATCCAATGAAACACTTGATTCCATAGTACCAATCAATTTAAAGCCGGAAGTAAATTGAAGTCTTACAATTACTTTTCGTGTATTCAATAAGTTAATGGATGCCCAATCTTTCTCCAAATCCTGAGTACTGGTGATGATGGCTTTCTGCTTCCATATTTTCCCGCCCTTAACTCTTTCGCTTTGCTCATTCCAACTTCCTGTCCCCGGAGTAAAATAGATTTTCTTCCACCATACACCTTCAGCCAGCACAATACTTACAAGTCCATTGATACTGCTGGTGATCGATTCAACTTCTTCCTTAAATACATAGGCGAACCCGATCAGGGCCCCAAATCCCGCATTATTCTTTTCCATTTCTATAATTTTTTATCAAAGGACATGAGTGTATAATTATTATTCACTTTTTAACTTTTTTTAACAACTAATTCTTTCCACTTTTTCTTTAAATCACTACGGTCCCAACTTTTCTTCAACATCTCTGAATTTACCCGATTCTCAGCCACCCGGTAAACCATGCAAAAATTCTGGATCCCTTCTTTTTGAGTTGTCGTATGATTGGCCATAACATGTGCCAGCATGAAATTGTGAAAGATCCCCTTAAATACTCCGTCCAGGTATTTCGACAAATGATATTGGTAATTATCCGGAAGATGGTTCTTGTGCTCAATGTAAACCGTCCCATGCGATCCACCGGCGCCAAATCTGAAATCATGCAGCACAATGTCCAGATACTTATATCCTGGATATTTGGTAATTTTATAATCTACCGGGCGTAAAGTCAAAATGTGGGGTAAGATCAGGGCAATCATGTTGTCATCATCAACATCAAAAGTCTCCCCATATCGGGAAATAAAAAAATCATAAATAACGGGATGCACCTGTATCTTCAACGAAACGCGGTTCTTAGAACATGTCATAAAAATCAACGGTTTAAGAGATTTAAACCGGTAGTTAAAGCAGCAGCTAAATTAACAAAAAAATATACAAATACAATGTAAGCGTGTAAACAGTTAATTCTAGTTTACACGCTTACATTTTAAGGACCTTACTGACCTTAAACTCCTTAAGGTCCTTATTATTTTTCCTTCAATAAAACCTAAATTCCCTGACCCCTCCCGTAAGCTTCAGCGTCCTTGTCTCATTTTCTTCTACCTTCTCACTCTCCCAAAACTTTCCGTCCCGATATAAATAAACAGGCCGTAAGGACCTACCGCCAACCTCATATAAATTGGCCGCGTCAGTTACCGGCTGATAATTCAATAACCTTTCTTCCAGGGTAGCAAATACCATCTCACTATCCTCAAATACCTTTTCAATCGCTAATATTTCCCTGCATGAAGTCCGGTAGCAAACCTCAAATAAATACTTCAATTGTCCCTGCTCATCTTTTACCAGGTATGGAAAAAATCCCCTGATCTTACTCCTTACCGTCGGAAATGTATGCTTCATATTTTTTCTTTTTTCAATCGTTAATCATCAATCGTTAATCGTTAATCGTTAATCGTTAAT
>DMFR01000329.1:21701-35086 GCA_003450125.1 Prolixibacteraceae bacterium
TCGTTAATCGTTAATCGTTAATATTCAATCGCTAATCTATTTTTCTATTAATTATTGACCTCCCACCGCCAAAATCCCCGCGATAATCACCTCCAAAAATCTCAAACAATCGCGAAATCTATTTGCGCCATCCCTTTTTTTAACCTCCTTAATGTCCTTAATCTCCTTAATGACCTTATTAATTCGTCCAATTCGCCTAAAATTCGTGCAATTCTTCATAATCTCCATAAACTTTTTCTATCACTATCACTTTTTTAATAGTCTGTCTCTTCCAAAAAAAACATTTACCCCTATTCAGCCTCAATTTCCCGTGCCTCAGTGCCTCAGTGCCTCAAATATTAATAATCAACTCATTCTTAACTTTTTACTATTTTATATTCCTGCATTTTAGTGAGGCACGGAGGCACCAACCGTGCCTCATTTGCCAAAATCACCCCAAAACCACCTTTTTAAACCTTTTTTTTTACTGAAAACTGACCAATGACCACTGATCACTTTTTAATACTCCTGCCCCCTCGTGCCTCAGCGTGCCTCACTGATTGAATGAATGAAATATATATACTTACTCTACTTATTAATACTTATTATGCTGAAAAACAGTGGCACAGGATTTGGGAATTTCTTCTATTCACATTTTTTGAGGCACGGGGGCACGGGGGCACGGGTTTTTTCTTTCAGTTGCTCTCTTATTACTTTTCTTCTCTCCTGCCTTGTTACATTCTTTCCCAACACCAGATAATACTCCGGCCACCCTTTCCGCTTCCCTTTCCGATCCACCCTGTATGGGCTTCCCTTCCTGGTGCCCGTCAAAATAATACTCCGGCTCATCTTTGTTGCTGCTTTAAATAATACTCCGTCCACCCCATTGAAGGACCTTAAGCTCTTTACTCTCCTTAAGGCCCTTATCCGCGTAATCCGTTTTAATCCGTGCAATCTTTTACACTAGAATGGCAAATCATTCCCTTCATCTTCCGGCACAGCTTCCACCTTAAATTCATTAGGCGCCGGTTCCTGGAATCCCCATAGAACATGGTTCCCCAAAATCGGAACTTCTTTCCGCTGCTCTTCTGTCATCGCGTCATAAACTTCTTTCGCAAAACTCTGCTTCACCAGGTGAGTATCCTTTCTATCCCCTTTCTTCTCCTTGCTGATCTCAAAACCTGTCATATCAAGGTAAAGTGCCTTTTCCCCTTCATACAGCTTATTCTCCAGGATAGGAATGAAAATACCCCTTACCATACCCGTCTGACCTTTTAGACTCAATACATGACTCTTCAATTGCCTTAAATTAATCCTTGTTGAAATGCTACTCATAATAAATTTTTAAAATGTGAATATTACTATTTAATGACCTTAAGCTCTTTAAGCTCCTTACGCTCTAATATTTATACGGGTTTTTTAAAACCTTATCGACCATGACCATATTTTGTCGTTTTAAATACACCGGCTGACCGCCCTTTGGCAGAATACATACCGTCATCTTGCTGGTGAAAACATCTACCTTGTAAACCGAAAGCTCATCTTGGTACGACAACCGGCCACTCTTCTCATCGTTAGATACCACGCTCCACATGTACCTGGCAGCGATGGTATCTATTTCCAGCTTCTTCTTCCTATAATCCTCCTTGTCCATTTATTATCCTCCTTAATGACCTTAATCTCCTTAACGCCCTTATTTTAAATCACATTAATCCCAAAAATCACAGTTCAGACTAATAAGGCAACCCATCCCCGCTCCCATTCCCATACATGCTGGTTTGCTCCCCATCCTTAGCCGATACCGGCGCCGATGACTTCACCACCACAGCCTCGCTAACTACGCTCTCTGATCCCAAATCAAGGCCCAAGATGTCTTTAAGCATGTCGTAATCCATGGCAATGGCGCTGGTCCTCCTACTCTCATCGCTCATAATCGACGATACACGGCCCGTTTCATCTGCGGTCCTGGTTTCCACCTTCCAATTAAAAGTTGTTTGCTTTACGCTCCCCAAATAGGCCGCATGGTCCTTCAGGTAGTTCTGTAGATTGTTCATCTTTAAATGCTCAGTCAATCCTACCTTATCACGGTATTTCGGGTGAATCATCTCAAGGCGTAAAAACAGGATCTTCTTGTCATTTTCAAAGTTGATGGTACTGAACTTATTCTGACCTTCCCGGATAGTAATCTCCGACAACTTCTCGATTTTAAATTCCTTGCCCCTGATGAATCCATTCTTTGAATCTTCGGCCAAAAGCTGGAAGGCATCAAAGAACACGGCCAGCCGGTTCGTGTTGCTAATCGACTCGCTTTGAGATACCAGCTTCTTCTTTGCAATATCATAAAACTCAGCGTATGTAAAGGGAAGTTCCAAGCCAGGAATGTATTCTTCAAATAACTTTACCATGGCCAAAAACAAAGAGATCGTATTTAAGATACGCGTCTGAAAAGAAGTTCCCTGCTTGTTTAGATCATCGCGCATATCCTTCTGAACTGCCCTTAGCTTCTTATGATAATGCTCCCTGATAATTCCACGATGTTTTAAAATATCAATTAAAATGCCCGTCAACCCTTGCTTTTCCCATGATTTTAATAACTGAAAATTCAAAGTTTCTTCATCACTCCATGATGCGATCAATGGTACATGACACAGCACGCACCTATTGGCCAGCGAAGCATCATCCCTTTCTGGCGCTTCCTGTCCCAGCAGGATCGGAACCGCATTAACCTGCGAGATGTCCAAATCCGTACCTTTCACATCACGCCTCTTGGCCTTGCCTTCTCCATCATATACGCTCGCTTTTAATCCCTGAAACTTGGTATCTGATATCTGCTGGTCATTGTATTCCTCCATAATCACTGGTGCATCCCGGTAACGCTGCAGCATGGTGAAAAATGCCGCATCCGTACCTGAATTCAAGTTGAACATCGAGGCGTCCGGGTGAACATACAAGGCCCTGATCGATTGCGCCAGCTGCGACTTTCCGCACTCTGTTGGCCCGATAAAAAATAAAGTGGTAAACAACCTATCAATCTTGAAAATATCCGATCTGAAAGCACACATGATGGCCATCATTACCGTCCAGCATCCGTTATCGTTGTTCTTATACACGTCTTTTACCAGCGCTGACCACTTTTTAAAGTCTGTATGATTAGTTTCACGGTACACGAAAAAACGATCCAAAGCGAACTGATCATCATCTTTTCGCGCATCTTTATAAATGGCTGAAACTGATGGAGAATAGTAAGTTTTGCCGTCATGGTCGATTAGTCCTAGGTCGTTCATCTCCTGAATATGACCATTTCCAAAAATAGCGTTTGAAAAAGCATAGAAATCTTCTGGCTGCTGACCAAATATAGTCAACTCTAAAGCAACCGGAAATTGAAGAGCAATGGAATCCAATATCGTATCCAGGTGATAGACTTTCGCGTTTCTTAATAGGTAAGGGCCTTGGCGAAACAAAAACTTTTTGAACTGCCCAAATTCCACCATGTCATTCGATGGGATCTCTACAAATTTCGAAGAGTTCAGATCCGCATGGTTCAGCTTCACAATTCGCTTGTTCTTTAACGCATCCTCTGAGTAAACCTGAAATTGTGGCTCCATATAGAAGTTGGCCACTTTTACTAATGATCCGTGTTCATTGGCAAACACATAAAAAATCTTCTTCCCGTTCTTGTTTTGGGCCGCGAAATGATTGAACTTATTGAAAAACTTTTGATCCACATACGCTGGTAAATTATCGATCGAAAAAACGTAATGCTCATCATCGATCACAATCTCTTCATTGCGCTGCTGTACCTTGTTTTTCACTTTGGCCAGGTATGGCTTCAGGATAGCCGAAAAATCTGACTTGGTAATCCCAAATAGCTTGGCCACCTCCGATGTTTTCAGCGATACCGTTGTATTGTCCAGCTTTGCCAGAAACTCCGCCGCATTCTCGATGGCATGTTTACAGCTCTCAATGTTATACTTGTTCCGGTTAATCTCTAAATAGTCAAAGTAAAATGTCGGGAAGGCCACCGGATCAGCTCCATAACTCGAATTATCCTCGCACCTGACATATACCTGGAACCCATTTTCTGCCAAATACCTCAAATGATCCACAAACTTAAGGACCTTAATGACCTTATTGTCCTTAAGGTCCTTATTGGCCTGGTTTTGCCAAATTTCCCCATCGAAATAAATATTCTTGGTCAGTCCCGATAAAAATGCAATCTGCTTTTCACTTATTTGGCCCTTAACAACCATGGCATGATCCTCCAGCTCCATCTTATCGGTCAACGCTTCCATCGCCGCTTCTTTTGAAGTATAAACCATCACCTTGTCCGCTTTTTTAATAGCTGACTCGTTGACCACAAATCCCTTTAGATCATCATCCCCTTTTTCCGTGCTTTTAAACACCTTGGAGGCAAACTTAACCGGATCCAGCTTCAGCATCCGGGATACCATCTCAAAATAAGATTCCTTGGTAGCCAAATCAGGGACCTTCTCAACGATGGCATATATCTCGTTAATCAACTTACCCTTCTCTGCCGGTTTATTATCAATGTCCTCTGCGGCCATTTCTGTATATAACCTGACGAAATCCTTCTCGTTGTCCTCGATCCAGCGGTAGATCTCTTCCCTGCTTTTTCCCTTGGCAAACGAATCAGGATCCTCTCCAGCTGGAAGAAGCGCCACCTGAACATTCAGCCCTTCAGCAATACAAATGTCCAACCCTTTCAATGCTGCCTTTATACCCGCTGAATCCCCGTCAAACAGGATAGTTAAGTTATCAGTAAACCGCCTGATCAAACGTGCATGTTCAACCGTTAAGGCCGTGCCCGATGTACAGATCGTATTTTCCATCTCCTGCTTGTGAAACCGGATCACATCCGTATTCCCTTCTACCAGGTAAGCTTTTCCATCCCTTGCAATCGCATTCTTAGCCTGTTTAATACCATACAGTATCCTGCCCTTCTTAAATACCTCTGTCTCCGGGCTATTCAAATACTTCGCCTGCTCATGAACTACCTGTACGGGCAAACCTATGTGTTTGCCCTCTTCTCCCTGCTCCGCCCCCGGTTGCGAAGCCAACTTGGAACTTGAAACTTTTAACTTGAAACTTTCCCCTGCTATCACCCTTCCCGTAAACCCGATCACATGCCCCATCAAGTCATAATACGGAAACATGATACGATCCCTAAACCGGTCAAAATACCTGTTTTCTGAATTCTTCCCAATCAAACCGGCTTCAAACAGCTGCTCTTTATTATATCCAAGGTGAATAAAATGATCCATCAGCTCGCTCCATCCCAGCCCGATGCTGCCGATGCCAAACTTGATGATATCCGACTGATCAAAATGCCTGGTATTCTGAAGATAATCCTGTGCTACATGGTGCTTTTTCAAATGCTCAGCAAAAAACGCCTGTGCAATGGCATTGAGCGAATAAAGCTGGTCCCGGCTATGCTCTTTCTTCTTTTCTTCCGGCGTGCGTTCTAAAGTTGGAATGAGTATCCCGTATTTCTTGGCCAGGTATTCCACCGCCTGTGGAAAATTAATAGCCTCATGGTTCATGATAAAATCAATCGGCGTGCCACCTGCTCCGCAACCAAAACACTTGTAAATGTTCTTGGCCGGTGACACCGTGAAGGAAGCCGTTTTCTCATTGTGAAACGGGCAGCACCCCGTATAATTTACCCCTTTTTTCTTTAACGTAACAAACTCTGAAACAATATCTTTAATGTTCGACGCCGCGAGTACGTCGCTTATCACTTTTTCTGGAATCATCTATTGATTGTTTGGATGGTTGGTTTTTTTTTGAAGCTCTTTAAAGACCTTAAGCTCCTTCTTTTTCTATTATCTTAAACAGGAAAAAACAAATCTTACTCTCTTCCGTCAGGTAATTGTACTTTTTCATCAAATGTTCTTTTACCCATTCCGGATCCTGTCCATAAGCCAGCTGACAAATAAAATTGCTCATCTGGTTAATGGGATATTTCAGGTAATCAATCCTTCTAACGGCAATCTCTTGACCTTCTGGACCAACAATGAATCCGCTCTGCTTCTCCGAAATAGTTATCAAATCTTTTAACGGCGCTGGGAAGGCCAGCATGAAGGTGTCCGTGTCCGGTATCTCCACATTCACCCTTTTCATCTTTTCACCTGCTTTTTCTACTGTCATTGGTCGATTTTTTTGGGAGCGGCGGTTTTTAACCGCCTTTCCCTGTTTTGATTAAGACTATAAGTTATTATCTACAAAATACCTGAGCTGCTTGCGGTAAGTTTCCCCTTCTTCTTCCTCCCGATCCTTTAATTCATCATAGAGATCCTGATCAAAAAACTTTCCAATGGCATCCCTGCACAATCCTTGCAGTTTAGTAGGCTCAACAGCATCCAATTCCACTTGTCCCAATCCTTTCCAATTCGCGCTTCGGCTGTCTCCTTCTTTCACCGGTGCATAAGGAAGATCCCACTCAATGACCTGTTTTTCATTCAGCGCCACCCGGTGAATCAAAATATCCTTGCATCCAAACTCCAGCATGTTTTCTTCAATTGATCTTGGTATATCTTCCCCCGATGGATCATAGTCACCAAAATAAATAATCACACATTTTTTACCCTCGTTTCTGGCTGAAATAAACCGTTTGGAGGCATCATACAAAAATGTAAGGCTTGGATATCCCTTGCACGCTCCAAGGGCCACATCTGCCGAACTACATGGACTCTGGAACACGCCCTGCAAGGCTTTCTTTTCAATAAATACCTCCGGGTACCATGGCTGGTTTTCCCACCTATTCTTAGAATAAGTATTCATCCATGCCCTTAACTGTCCTTTAGCCTGACTGATCTTAGCATCCACGTCGGTTGCCGATGAATCAGTATATCCCAGCATGTCACGGTCATGGTCTGAAAATGAACTGTAGGCAACTACCCCCGCTCTCCTGGCTATGATCATCGCATTCACTACCCGCTTGTAATGTCGCATCGTGTTTAACATCCCGATGGCTACCAGCTGGTAATGAAGTCCCCTGATCGTTAAGATCCCTGCCTCATACCTCGCAATAATTGGCACCGACTTGGCTATGATCCAATCTTTTGTGTAAATGTCCTTCTTTTTTAATACCTCTTTCTTTGCCATTGATCTTGATTTTTTGGGAGCTGCGGTTTTTAACCGCATTTCCCCTGTTAATTATTCAGTTAATTCAGTATCCACCCATCATCAACCTTTAATAACCTTAATATCCTTAATGACCTTTTTCCGTTCGCGCAGCCAACTTGAAACTTTGAACTTGAAACTTGAAACTTCTTCAAATCCCCATCGTAAACTGCACCCCGTAATTATATTTCTCTCCCAACTCTCCCAGCGCCTTATTCTTCACCGCCTCTCCAACCTGGTCTGGCCCTACCAAAATCGTTTTACTGGTCTGCTCCAGCTCCAATTCAAACCCCGATGACTTCACCCTGCGATTCAGATAATACCGCCTATCATACGTGTTTCGAAGCGTCAACTCCTGCCCTTTGTGTTCAACCAGCTCAGCCTTCTTACATTCAACTACTCCCAACCGTTCCAGCCGCTTATTGTAATTCCGGAAGTACAAAAACAACCGATCTCCCTTCTCAAATAATCGCTTATATTCCTTAACCACAATCTTGATCACCCGGTTGCTCCCGTTTGGCGCCTGTATCACCGGCACAATCTTAATGGCCTGTTCCAACGTAATATTCAATCTTGGCATCTGAAAAATCGTTAATCGTTAATCGTTAATCGTTAATCTGCAATCGTTAATCGTTAATCGTTAATCTCCTTAAAGTCCTTAAACTCCTTAAGGTCCTTACTCTTTCTCCCCCGGCCATTGCTTATATTTCTTTCCTTCCAACAAATCCCCTGCAGCTTCCCGTCCAACATTGATCATTAATTCATGATGAAGTGTTTCATATTCAAATGTGCGCCCTAATCCTGGCTCAACCTTCCCATTGATACAGATCCAGCTCCATTGATTACGTTTTCCACTGTCCGACTCAACTGATGGCCTCCATTCTCCCCACTGCTTAAAAAAGAACGGCACCTGCTCACTCCAACAATCAACCATTAGCATTCTTGCCCATTCAGGATGCATCGGCCTTGCTCCTGGTCCACTCTCTCCACCACAAATCACCCATGATATACAATTCTTTACCCCTCCAGCCTGATATTTTAAAGTTTCGCCCAATCCCTGTTTAATATCAATTGGCCCCAACATTGGCTCAACACTTACAATTTTTACCGCTGCTTCAATTTGATTCAATACTGGTACGCGTTTATTCCACTCTTCCTGGTTCTCAGCTGAAACACCCAACCAAACATTGGCCAATGGTGCCGTAAACTTCCTCCATTCCATGAATTCCTTCATCCGCTCTGGCCGTTTAGTTAGTACAATGAATTGATGCTTCCCATTTAGCGCCATGACTGCAAATACACGATTGGTCCATTCAAAATCTGCCGTTTCATGGAATAAATCCCCCATCGAACACACAAATATCATCCGCGGTGTTTTCCACTGAAAAGGTTTTTCCAACTGATTATATGCCCGGGCCGTTTTACCGTTCCATTTCGATTCCGTAATTACCTGGTCATAATATAATTTCGATTTGGCAATCCCTGCAATTCTTCGCGCCATCCGCTCCGCATAACAATGCTTACATCCTGCACTTACTTTCGTACAACCCACCACAGGGTTCCAAGTCTCCGGTTTATACCCCGGCATATTCAGCCATCCAATTGCATGTTCCATAAGTTTATCTTGTTTTTTTATGCTCCTTAGAGTCCTTAAACTCCTTAAAGTCTTTATTTTAATTATTTTTTATTCTTTTCATCCCACGCATTCTTCAACCCCTGGTATTCCGAATAGATAATCTCAGTCACCCCTTCCGGTGCAGTGTATTTGCACCCATCAGGAACTTTCATCAACATCACTTCATCAGAAAAACAAATGCTGGGGATAGAGACAAAAGATAGTCCTTTTGGATGTGGAGCGGTTTGAGGACCTTTAAACCCCACAATAGAATTCAACTCATCATATTGCAGTGTTGGCAATTCAGCAATCAACTGGTTATTTACCTTATTTCTCGCATTGGGCAAATACAAGTTATCCCATTTGCCTCCAACGCTTCTATAACCTTCCGGTTTCTGCTCAAATTCAATGGCATCAATGCCACCGGCCAACCTATTCTGATCACCACAATACCTATTCCCACCAAGCTTCTTTACCAGCTCTTTGGCCGTTTTATTAACTTCCTGAATTCTGCCGTGTAACACGTCCAACTTGTTAAATACTTCCGTTCCTTTTTCGATTTTGAAATACATAAGTTTATCTTTTAATCAGTTAATAATTTCAATCATTTTAATCAATCAATCAGTTTAATCAGGGGTTCAATATTTCCGGCCTTCCCGTCGTACTCAATACCTTAAATTTCAGCACCCATACCCACGGATCATTCCTAGGCATTACACTTTTTTCTTTGGCAAGCATTTGCCACAAGCTCATATATGAACTTCTAGCCGAGCGGAAATGATAAATAAATTGTGTAGTATGATATTTCTGAGCAATGTAATTTAGCCAGTGTATCCCACCTTTATGCAATCTTACCCCTTCAGCAATAGCGCCTTCATCGGTAATATCCTTTAGCCTTTCAACCTTCACTTCTTCGAGCTGAAGCCAGATCCTTGCTTCATTTTTTGGCATGTGAATAGAAGGTTTCCATTTCAACTTACTTTCCTCATAGCTCAACTCTTGGCCATGATTACCTTTTTTTGCTTTGAAAATAAATTGTGATCCTAAAAGCCCGGTTATTATTTGCCTTCTCCACGACTCTCTCACCCACAACACATCGCCAACCTGTCCGTATGGACATCGAATCCCCAGCTGGTGCGTACTATCTTCTGCTTTGAAAAAAGCATGAAATCCAATCAGTGATTTTGAATTACCCTTATACTTTTCAGTAATGTCCGCAGCGATAATATTTCGCGCCTGAGTAAATTCCATCTTCTGACAATCCCAACCATTTTTCGTTGTCTTAATTACCCGTCTTGTTTCCCTCTTAATGTCATCTAGCAATGACATCACCATCACCTCGCTCATCAATATTGGCCGCTCAGTCATAGCTTAACCTCCTTATTGTCTTTAAGGTCCTTAAGCTGTCCAACATACACTGTCATTCTTCCAAACAACTTCTTCTCATCCAATTCAGGCGCCTCCTGTGCAGTCATTTTTAAGAATGGATCTCCTTCATCAACCACCTTAACAATTCCGTGTTGTTTAAAAATAGCATCCAGCTTTTCCATGATATCACCACCCTGATAAGCCTGGCTAATCTTGATCTGCTTGTAAGCTTTATAAACTGCTGGTTGATCTTTAAAAAACTTGTCAATAGCGATGGCAATATGAAGCGCATTACCCTGCGATTCAATCTCTACATTGACACCTACAGTTTCAGTGCCTTCCATCTTTTCACTTCTCGTTTCAATAATTAAATTCGAATACATAAGTTTATCTTTTAATCAGTTAATATTTTTAATCCTTTAAATCTTGGTTAATCGGTTTAATCACCGGTTCAATCTCCTTCCCGCACACCGGGCACTTCTCCCCCAGCCTTCTCCGGTCCCATTCTTCTCCACAATCAACGCAAATCTCCCACATACAATGGTTGCTCATATTATTCTATCTTCCTCATGCTGTGAATACCCACGTTAACCGAAAAATATTGCTTATTCGATCGATCAATTCCAATATGTCCGGAAAATGAAACACCAGCCATCACTTTGTCACCCACTTTCAAATCAGCAGGAATAGCAGCAATAACCTTGTTCCAGGCAAGCGCCCTAAACTGATCAGCCTTACCAATCTGTTCATCATACGCGTCCCTACGCGCTGGTTTCCCCAAAAAGATTTCTAAATATTGGTGATTACCCTTATCCTGTACCTCTCCGATACCTTCAATGAAAAAACTCTGTTCGTCTTTTAGCTTAATCATAACTTTCTATTTTTCTGATTCTCTAATCATTTCAGCCATGGCCTCACCCAGCTGTTCACTCTTAATCGCAGCACTCAATGTTCCCGTAATACGCTCCAGCATGATTTCATATAAATAAGTTTTGATAATTGGCTCTTTTAGCATTAGCTGGTCAATGGCAAAGGCCATATCAAATCGATCCCCTATCAAAATCGTATTAACTTTTATGTTCCTTCTATCATCTGCCTCAGTTGCCTCAATCTCAAATTTCATTGAACTCCGTTCCATAGTCTTAATCTTATCGTTAGTTTATACTTTCAAGCTCATTAGAGTCCTTAAACTCCTTAATGCCTTTATTTTAAATCATTTTTAATCAATCAATCAGCTTAATCAGTGGTCGTTATTGGTTCAACCCTTTCCGCTCCCACAACCCCCTGCTCAACTCTTCCAATTCCTCCATGCCTTTCTTCTCTTCATAGAACATGCCTTTATTCGTGTCATTGGCCTGTTGGATCTCATCAATCGATCCATCCGAATGCCTCCAGTTCGATTGGATATACACCGCCTCACAACCATAAAGCGCCTTTAAGTTATGTGGCCTCGATTGTGGGTATTCCCAATGATCCGGTATTCCTAAATTAAATGGATTGATGGGCTCGTAACCCATGGCGATAAGTCTGTCAAATATTCTCTTGAAATTCCGCTTTGCTTCTTCCAGCGGTAGGCCCTTGATCTGGCCTATAATGTAAATACGGAAAGGTGTAATTCTCATCATTCGTTTAGTCTTTATAGGTTTATCTGTTTTTGGTGATAACAGGGGCATCGGCCAACCGAAATATCCCCTGTCTGCTTTAACCACCGCGCTACAAGTACCGGGTTCGAACCGGCAACACTGCTCTCCTTTGAGCCTCGTACGGGCAAACCTATGTGTTTGCCCAATTAAGGTCCTTAACATCCTTAATCACTTTAATCATTCAATCAGCTTACTCAGTGGTTTAAAAATCCCGGACCAGCAATCGCTCGGTCAATCACCGATCCGGAAAAGATCAACCAACCAACTTTCTTATTCGCCATTCGCCAACGAGTGAATTCGCTTTGCCATGTCTTCCAACTCCTTCTGATAAAGCTCTGCCAACTCTATTGCATGGGCAATAACATCAACTCTCGAATGATCTCCATTCAAAATCTTTCGTATATAATTCTCTGTTAACCCAAACTTAGCTTTTAACTTAGTCAGATAATCATCTGGCAATAACCCCTTTAATATTTTTAAATCCTTCCTGTCCATCCTACTTAAATTTATTTTACTTTATTTGTGAACGTTTTGCGAACATTTCATGCACTGCATTGTTTTTTTGTATAACTTTATTACAATACAATTGTACACAATATTCAGTGTACATCAAACTAAATTTTGTGTACAATTACGAACAAAAAACCAATTTAGAAATTATCTAAATTACTCTAATCTATTGCATATATGGAAGGTTCTGTAAACAAGCGATTAGCGGAATTTATCAACTCAATTGAAGTTCCGAAAGCTGATTTTGCTACCTCAATCGGCGTTACCCGTCAGCAACTCGACAACTGGATCCATACCGGCATCAAAATACCGGTGCCTTGTCTATCCAACATTGCTAAAGTGTACATCCAGCTAAATGCCCGCTGGCTGCTATGTGGAGAAGGCCCAATGACCATGACCGAAAGTATGGCCGCAAATAACTATTACAACACGGCCCAGGTCAACCCTGAATTCCTTAAGTTGATCTATGAAGAGCAATTAAAGTATGCTGAAATGGTCCTCGAACTGGCTGAACTTAAAGTGAAGTACTTTAATCTCCTGAGTATGGCCAGCCGTAAAAAAGAAAACAACCGTAAAACGTAGGGGCGGTCCTGTGTGGCCGCCCTTTCTAAAAATAATTCCGAACACGCTTCGGAATCCCCTTAAAGGTCCTTAGAGTCCTTAAACTCCTTATCCCCTTTTTTTAAAAAACCAACTACTTAGGTGCATTCCCATAGATAGCAGTTACTTTATTCTCTTCCATCGTTATTTCAACCGTATCCCACCATTCAGCAATTATCTGATCATCGGCATACAATCTATACTTCTTTCCCAATATCTCAATCCTGCATCGCGTTTTTAAAAACAATCCAAGATCAAATCGATTATCAAATTCAAACCCTTTATCTTTTAATCGCGCAATCAACTCTTCATCTCTTTTACTAATAACATCTGATATCAGCCTTTGATTACATTCTTGTATCATAGAGTAATCTAGTGGTGAACAAAGTTCTTTTGGGAAACGTATCTCACTAAATTCAGTAATATAATCCCCTATTTTTTTGTTACCCTCAAATCCTTTTGCTATTGTCATATTATACAATGTTATGGTTTGTCAATTAGTCTCCTTAGAGTCCTTAAACTCCTTA
>DMFR01000329.1:35179-35913 GCA_003450125.1 Prolixibacteraceae bacterium
CCTTAGAGTCCTTAAACTCCTTAGTGCCTTTATTTTCAATTTCCCCTTCAGCTTTCGGCTGTTTAATCATCAGCCGCTTCATCACCTTATACTGCTCATCCTCGTAGTCCTTTCCCCTCGAAATTGAGTTATACAGCTTATTCTTTGCCTTTTTAGAACTATACCCTTCCGTATGCTCCGCAAATGCCTTGATGCTCGTATAGGGAAGGATCTCACCCGTCACCTGGTTCACCGAAAGCACAACAGAAGTTGTATCCATTCCCTTCGCTTCATCAATCCAAACATGAGTTACTTCCAATCCCCCACTTTTAACTTTACCCATTTTCTTGCGATATGCCTCCAACCCATCCTGGTACATACTAGATATTATCTTTTTACTATTTTCCATTTCTCTTAATTTATTTATCCGGATTATTCGCCCATTCACAATCTGATCCTATAATATGATGCCCATACCATTGATCACTCCAAACATTGTATTCTATGTGCGGTCCGTATTCTGCCCTCACATATTTTCTAACTAAAAATATTTCTCCATCAGCTATTCGTTTAATGAATAAATCTCCTTTTTTAAGATCCAACTCATCCTCTTTTGCTGCCAGCTCCAACATTTGAAACAGAAACCCATCATCAGGTAAATCCACCCCAGCAATAGCCGCATTATCCTTTAATTGCCGTTTTGCCTTTTCTAAATTAGTCTCCATATTTATTGTTCATTTAAAATTGTTGTCCTA
>DMFR01000329.1:36127-69246 GCA_003450125.1 Prolixibacteraceae bacterium
TGCGAGGAACGAAGCAATCCCTTCTTCATAGACTCCTAACATATTATGTTTTACTTTTCCCAACACTGCCATTTTGTCAAAATATTAAACATCAATAAATCAGTATTTTATATTTTAATGTCCTTATACTCCTTAATGACATTACCCTTCAATCCTATTTTTTAGTTCCAACCACCTTACACATCTGATCACTCAATTCCTGGTTGATCTCCTTCAACCTGTTCCATTCCTTCTTATCATCTTCCGGCAGCAACTTCAAATCCATATCACTCAAATTGTTCTTAATAAACAATTGCCTCATCTGAGCGTGAATCAATTCACCTTCTTCCAATAACTTACCTAATTCCTCACCTTTAGACATAACTCTTATTTTTTAATGAATTTATTGACCTTAATCTCCATAAGGCCCTTATTTTTTAATCACCTTAATCACTTTAATCAACGGTTCAGACTTTCTCCCCTTCTTCCTCCCCGGATACTTCGGCATTGCCGCTTTCGCCCTCAATTCCTGGATCCGCTTGAAATCCATCAACAACTCATCAGCTGGCAGCACTTTCGGATCTCCAAACACACCCACCTTATCGTAATACATCGAAATCAAGCTCCTGTAAAACTCAAACGGGTACCCAACTGACAACTGCTCATTCGTTTCTTCCGAAAAAGTAAATTCCTTCCTGAGCGATTTAAGGATCTTCTCAGCTTCTTCAGTTGTATTCAGCCGGTACCGCTCATCAAGCACCTTCACAGGCTCAAATATCTCCGTATTGCTGGCCTCCAGCACAATAAACTTGATGGCCACAACAGCCCTTCCAACCTTGATCGGTTCATAGTCAATCTTCAATCCCGTCTTAGCATTGATAACCTCTTTGGCCGGTTCCAATATCCGGCGCCGGAAATCAAAGAAGTTGGTATATAAATCAGGATCCATCAAACACCGCTTCCTGAAATCTTCCAGAGTGATAGTATCATACTTATGCTTGCGGCTTTTCAGCTGGGAAACAAAATCCCAAATTTCGTGCGTGTAAACGTTGGGCCAAATAGAGCTCGTAAACAGCTGCTTCGTGTATGGCGTTGTTTCATCCAGCTCAACAAAAAACCTCTTGGCAACAGGAGATAGAGTCAACCTTACTGCCATTGAATTATACATCATCGTTGACTCAGTTATCAGGCTGCTTAAAGTGATAGATGTCAAATCCGTTGTTTCAATCTTCACCTTACTCAAAGCATCGAATGCATCCCTAAACTGCTCATAATTCGTTCCCTTCAATCCCAGCAAGGCACTGATATCCTTCAGCTGGAATTCAAGATATTCAACATCCTTTTTCAACTTGATTTTGGTCAATATCGCGTTCAGCACATTGCGCTGTACTCCGCTCATTTCCTTGTGTAGTGACATAAATTCATTGCTTTTAGAAATGAATAACTTTGGTTGAATATTTTCCAAATCCACCACCGCTGGGACTCCCGCCCCTTCTTTCACTCGTTCCATATCTTCGTTCATCATTCGATAAGTTTAATTGGTTCAATATTTTTAAGCTCCTTAAGGTCCTTAATGACTTTTTCAACTCTAAATACTCTAGTCACTTTCTCCCTTGTCGCTCTTCAAATTCCATTTGTCGCATCTTAAAAGTTCCACGTCGCAGCTCCAAAGTTCCACGTCGCTTTTTAAATGTTCCACGTCGTATTTCAAAAGTTCCACGTCGCATTTCAAAAGCCATTTGTCGCAATTGGACGTGTAATAATTTGATTTGCAAACCGTTGCAACTCCTAAATATTAGTAATATAAGTAATTAAAGAAAGTATTGTAATGAAGGTAATTCCTTTCAGGAAAACGAAGAGTGATTTCATCAATTTTAAAACCAACCCCAACCCCATTATCAGCTCAATCATATTAATCACAAAAATCACAGTTCAAGATATTCTATTCTCCACTTTCCCTAAAACTCCTTACCGCCTTCCTCAATTCCTTCTCATCCACCTCCCCAAAAAACAATTCAAAAGCCTGGGCCGCAATTTTCTTCTCCGCCATTCGCTTAAACCAGCTCCATGCCGCGATCTTTTCGCTCAATTCCGCTTCCATAATAAAGGTTTTACGCCCATACCCCTTATTCGCTCTTAATCTGCTATTTGCCGACATACTTGTGCCATGGTCGTTTTCTGCCTCGTGTCCCGCGGTTTTTAACCGCGTTTTATCCTCTGCATCATCCCAATCTTTTTTCGTCCACCCCTCCTTGAAAGCCTTCGTGTCACTAAAGTCCCTATTGTCCCTAACTTCCTTCGAAGGATCTTTAATCTCCTTAGAGTCCTTAAGCTCTTTATCTGTCTGTGGACCTGACATCAAACTAGCCAACCCTCCTGTAAAATTCTTTTTTGCCATCTCTATAAGTTTACTTGTTTACACGTTTACCTGTTTAATCTCCTTAGAGTCCTTAAACTCCTTAAAGTCTTTATTTTAATCAGCTTAATCATTTAATCAGCTTAATCAGTGGTTCAAATCAGCGGTTCAAAACCTGCTCTACCACCTCCGCATAATCCTTCGCCCCATTACTTCCAGGTGCATATTCAAAAATACTCTGCTTTGAAAGTACCGCCTCAGTGATGGCTACATTCCTCCTGATCACTCCCGGAAATACCTTCTCCCCGTATGTCTGCCGTAACTGAGCTGTTAAATCCCTGTTCAATACCGTATCCTGAACCATGGTAATCAATATCCCCGATACAGGAATATCCCTGTTTGTCATTACTGAAATAAGCGATAACACATCGATCAGCCTAAGTAAACCCTTCATAGGTAATAACTCAGCTTGCATTGGTACAATCACTTCATCCGCACACATCAGCGAGTTTAAGGTCAATACCCCCAGCGATGGAGGACAATCAATCAAAATAAAATCATATCCTGGTAATTTTCTGATAATATGCCTGAGAATAAAATCTCGGTTCGGTACCGCGTTTATTTCCGTCTCCGCTCCGGCCAAATCAATCGAGCTGGGAAGTAAATAAAGATTTTCCCTGATAAACAATGCTTCCGGATCGGGATTCTTTAAAGTCATATAATGATACATGTTCCGATTATCAACATCTTCACTGGTCAGCGATTCCGTTAAATTCGCCTGTGCATCCATGTCGATCATCAATACTTTTTTACCGGCAGTAGCCAGCCCGAACCCCAAATTCAAGGTAGTAGTAGTCTTTCCCGTTCCTCCCTTGTGCTGTGCAATCGCAATAATTTTAGCCATTCTCTATAAGTTTAAATGTTTAATCGTAAACCATGTTTACATGTTTACTTTATTTCATTCAACAAACATAGTACCTATTTTTGTAACTTCCAAGCATTCCTTAAAATTATTTTATGTACGGTCAAACCTATGTGTTTGCCCCTTTAATGACCTTAATCTCCTTAATGCCCTTATTTAAAATCATAAAAATCAAATCAATCAAATAAATCACAGTTCAGACAATTTTCCCACAAAAAAAACCGGAATGAATCTCTTCACCCCGGCTCTTTCCCAAAACATTAATCTGACAACAAAAAGTACCTTATTTAGATGCCACCCGGAAGGTGCCACCGCCTTTCTTTAAGTTTGGCACGAACGCCGTTATAAATGCGTACAACCAATTAAATATTGAATTATCTTTCTCCGAAGGCGTTAATCTGACTACGACCTCCGCAAATGTCAACAGTCCCATAAGTAGTGCACCCCAATTGTCAAGTAGGAAGTTTGTCTCAGTCGCTCCCTGAACCGGCGTATCTCCAACAATGGGAGGATCACCCTGCTCAATATTTTCACCCGATCCAGCTTCCAAATTAGGAACATCCTGTGCCATGGCCAGCAACAAATTATTGGCAGGTAACGCGACCTGTTCAAACGATTGTTCCATTACTACTGCTGTAGCCGGAACAAACTGCGCTGCCGTTAAACTTACCTTTTCTCCTGGTGGAGATCCAGTGGCCGAATAGCTCGAAGCCATTGCCAGCCCGACAGCAAAAATCATCAATGCAATAATTTTTTTCATTGTCTTTAAAATAAATGGTTAATAATAATTATAGATCAAATATCGGATATCAATACCACCCCCGAAAGGACAACATCAATCCCACAATCAATACCATTTTCGCAACATCATCCTGCAAGGGCTGTACGGGCAAACCTATGTGTTTGCCCACTTCTTCAATTCCCACGCCCTCTTCTCCAATTCCCATCCTCTCTTCTTCAATTCCCATCCCCTCATATCTTACAGATGCCCTAGATTGCCTTTCCGCCTTTCTCTTGGCCCTTCTCTCCTGCCTGAGCTCCTTCCTGGTTAGCTCCACCACCGGCTGCGTCACATCCTGCACATTCCCATCACCCCGTTGCTTCAACTTCCCGATATTCTGCTCCTGGTTGGCCACATAACTCGTCGTGTTGATCGTTGTCTCTACCGGTCCCGGTGCTGGCTTATAATGATCCATCGCATACACCAGCGCCGCAATAACCCCCGCAAAAAACACCGCCAAATACTTCCAAATATTTCCAAAAAATGCTTTCATCCTTTATCCTCCTTATTGACCTTAATCTCCTTAAGGCCCTTATTTTAAATCACAATAATCACAATAATCATTCTAATCACAGTTCAGACAATCACAGTTCAGACAATCAACAACGAATCCCCCTGCCACCATCTCACATCACTATGCACCCAGCTCACCCCCTTCTCAATGCATGTAATGCCCAGCTCCCGCCAGTGCACTTTAATATACTCCCTCACTTCTTCCTCGGTAGCAAGCGAAAACAGCTTATCAGATGCTCGGGCAAATGTGTGCTGGGAAGTCAGTGAATAATCCGGGCTCTCTTCCGTCCGGATCCCCGACCATTGCCTTTCCCCATCGTTCCACCAGTTATTGATGGTCACCGATCCAAACTTATCCCTTAGCAGCTGATCCGCCTTGATCAATCTCCGGTCCAGCATACCAATTAGTATCCACGGCGTTTTTTCATACTTCAAATACATTGCCTTTGGAATATACTCATCCAAAAACAGATTGGGTGTTAAGCTAATCCTTCCCATGACTTTAATCCTTTTGAAATTTCACTCCCGTTTCTTCTTCAATTTTATGCTCTACAGCATCCGTTACCGTTTTGAATACCCTCCAATTGGTAATTTTATAAGCATTGATGACAATTGAAAAGATCAGCATTCCAGATATGGCATAACTGATAATAATATAGGTAGGGTAACTGTTTTGATTACAAGTAGTATCTAAAATATAACAAAGAATGATAATCAGTAACGAAAGGGCCATCCTTGGGAATGTCTTGGTCCATACTATATCCACATTAAAGCGCTCATGTCGTAACTTCCTGGCCGCCCAATAACCAACCATCATATCCACGAAAAAAAAGAAAATGACCATGTGTACCACATGTTTGATCGGCATAAAATACCCCAATACCGCAGTAATCAATCCAGCCATAAAATGATAGGTCCACTTGGCTGATTCCTCGATAAAATACCACATCCACCGGCTCATACCCTCCAGCTTCCTCAATGTCAACATTAGATCCTCCATGGCCTTTTTTTCTTCGAATATATACCCTTCACACATTTCTGAAAAGGACAAAAAAAAGCAGAAGGACCATCTTTCCTTCTGCTTTTCCTGTATTCTTAATTTCTTATATTTGTCAAAACATTCATCATGAAACAAGAAATTTTCAATAGCGCCGAACTTGAATTAGCTGGATGTATAGCCATGCTGCGGGCTAACCGATTGGCTATTGATGACTCTGATAATTTTTCTATTCAAAGATACCCTTGGTTACCAGATCCAGAACCCCGCATTTTTGACTTTGAACTACTTTGTAATGCTTTTGCACTTCACAAACTAAATTAAACTTCCGGTTTACTTCCCCTATGGCAATGTTGTAAATGTTACTTGTAATGAATAAACTGTATTGATAACACTTTGAGCATAAGCCCTCATGTAATAAGTAGTATTTGGCAATAAACCAGTCATTACGTGCGAAAAAGCCATTGGGATTATAGTATCCTCGGATGTTTTACTGTTATTAATGGTGGGTGTAATTGTTGTTGCCCAACACAATCCAACTTTACATGGATTATTTCCTGTCAAAGTTAAATTACCACTACTTGAAGCTGTATTGGAAGTGATGGCTGTTATTGCAGGGGCGCTAGATACAATCGTTGGCTGACTATCTCCCCCCACTGTTACGGACCATCCTTTATTAACTGCTATTGTTTTATTGCATGTCAATGATCCCGGATTATTTGGAATGTACATTTGTTTCCAACCTGCTATTACCAACCCCGTTACGTTTGGTAAAGCGTTAAATATTCTATCAAATTCAGCAGCAGGAAATGCACAGTATCTTAAATTAAATAAAATTCCTCCGTTATAAAAATTATCAGTAAGGATAGCATTCCAATCGCATTCAAAAGAACTTAATTTCCAAGGATAAGCCAATGAGCCAATAGCAGCAGCGGAAAATAATTTAAGTTTTGGTTGCCAAAATTGAGTCAATTTCGGAACTCCTAAAAAATTAATTCCTTGACAATAATCCATATCTCCGCTTATGATAGAAGTAATAGTTTCCAATGATATGTTTGAATCATATTGTCCAAAAAGAGAAGTTTGACTAGCGATTGATTGATAATGCATTTCGCTTGGGTATGTAACTGTTTTTAAACTATAACATTGTTTACCTTCTGTCGGCTGACTAGAACCTTTTACATAGGCAATTATAGGCCACATGACTTCAACTAAATTATCATAGTTATATCCGTAAAACCATTGCATTTCAACATAGGCGGTAGGACTACCAAGATTGCAGTTAAATTTCAATGATTTTAAAGCTCTAGGCCAAAGTGCAAAATTAGATGCTGTTGTTAATTTAGGCATGTCTGAAACTATTTCAATTTCTTCAATAGTCATATTGTATTCGAACATGCTTTGTATTGATGTTAACTTTGGCAGTGATGTTGGAAGTGGGTTAACTGTGGATGTCATTTTAGTAAGCCCTCCATAAGTAAACATACTTTGCATTGTTGTACATTCAGGAAGCGCTGTAGGCCATTGCAATATTCTTAGTTGCATATTTACTCCGCTTGTTCCGGCGAAAGCAGCTATGGCAGTTATTAAAGCATTCATACTACTTGGTAAATAACATTCCTTCAATGAATCGCATGCCCCCGCAAATGATCCTAATGAGGTTAACGAATCACAAGCGGAATAGAATTTTATATATTTCAATTTTTTGCAATATGTAGATAATGCACTTGTAAGTGTCGTTATATATGGAGTATAAAAATGTGCTTCAATTAAAGGCCATCCATTTGAAGCAAATCCAGATCGACTTCTTACTGCAAAAGATAATAGATGATTGGTTATAATTGTAGGTGTAATTATAATCTTAAAATAATAAAGTCCGTCTGGATAAAGCGTCCCTAATATTGGAGTAAAAGTAAGGTCTACTTGTATATTTGATACAGTATCAATCGTTGAACGTTGATTTCCTGCCATATCAAATACTTTTGTAGTATATTTCTGACTGACTCCTGATGTGGTACAAAAAAATGAAAATGCTGCATCAAGACTTGAATTGCAAACTAAAATTATCTTTTCAGTAGTATCTCCTGGAGGAATCGTAACTTCTGGTGTCATTGGCAAGTCAGGATCTATAATATATCCGTTCATAGGGCAATACACTGCCGGGTCTGGTTCCGTCCCTGCTCCGGTCATCCTCAATATTTGCTGTGAAAAAGGTCTTAAAGTCATAGCCATTGCCCTGTTAGTGTCACTATGCCAACTGCATCAGCAGTGACGGTTAATACATCATATTCTGCCATATTGGTATTCAATGCAACTGAAAGTGTCGGTGCATTAACCTGATCTCTTTTCATTGCTGTGAATTTTAGAGCATGAGGGCAACGATAAGTAATTGCTCCAGCAGCGTCAAATATAAAATGAGCTTCAAAATATTCGGTTCCTGTTGGGATCTGGTACAATTGAATCCAGGCAATATCCCCAATCAATCGGGATTCAACCCATCCAGCATTTAATCGAAATTCTGGGTTTTTACCATTATTCCCATCCGCACCATCTGTTGTAGTAAATACAAAAGTGGTGGCATCCGTGAAGGTGATCTTGAACGTCTTAACCTTTCCGACCGTTGATGTCAATACAATTGAAGCAATACCATTTCCGGTATTTCCAATCAAACTAGTCAACCATGCTGACTGTGTTCCTGCAAACCCATTATCCAGGGCGACTTGATAAGCCGACTTTCCTTGTATCCCCTGTCGTCCCTGTGGCCCCGACAATGCTTGCTGCAGACATGCATAATCAATCTGTATCGAGTGCCCACCATAACCGGATGTAACATGGTAAAGCCTAAGATTAACGTTTCCCTCGGAGATGTAAGGCGCATGATCAATTACACCTTCCTCAAATTGAGTCATGCCGTTAAGACCGTTAAAAAAGCCGATTGTATTCCACGTTGCTGTAACGAAGTTATACAGGTCAATCGTGACAAAATGAGAAGAAGTATTCGTATAAGCCAGGTTCAGCAATACCTTGTTAAAATATTCAATCCCTGTAAAGTTGATCTGTATATTATATCCTGGTGTTGCAGCTAATTCTTGAACATCATATACCTCCGAATCATTGAATGTCAGTATTGAATCAATGTCACCTGAATTAAGCGTACCAACGAGTAGTTCAATTTCTGATGGAAGGAATGTTTCAACTTCGGGAGCAGCTCCATCATCCCCCTTACGCTTGTACCACAATCCCGCAAAATCCCCCACAACCGGTGATCCTATCTTCGTATCTGTAGTCAAGATTGCCGCATAAGCCAAAGCGGGGTCGTTGGTAATCGTAAAATCTGAACCCTCTAAATCTGAGGCGTATGCTTTATAAATATAAGCAGATGCACCATCAGTTCCGGCATTCCCTTTGCGATAATACCACAATCCTTCAAAATCGCTCGCTTCTAATTCCGGGATATGAGTATCAGTTACTAGGAAGGCAATGTAATTCAATGCCGGGTTAAAGATTGTAGTGAATCCCGTGCCAATAGCATCTGAAGCATAACCAATGTAAAAATTCATGCCTCCGCTTCCCAGCAAATTCCACTTCTCATTCAACCAATAACTCACCCCTTCATCTTCCTTCGAAAATGTCCAATCTTCCGGAACCACCAGTTCCCCGCCAACAGTCCGGTGATTATACTTCCCAAATTCTATACCGTTGAAAAACTTAAACAATCCGCTTTTAAACGCCTCCCATACCAAACTCCTGGTATCTTCATCCGTTCCATTTCCAAGAGCAGACAACCGATCCGTTGGATCCCATTCAGTATCCGATCCAACTGCAGCAGTCGCATAGGCGCCCATCATCAGCTCCATAAAAACCTTCGTATTTAATCCATGACCAATGGCAGCTGACCGATTACCCTCAATAAAATGATCTTGACCAATGGCCTGACCAAACTCAACATTATCCCCAATACGGTTACGAAGCCATGCACCGGTAGGTCCATCATTCTTTTCACTATACAACGCATAAGCGGTCCTCCACAGCGAGTCAATCAACTCCCGCATGTTCGGATCCCTCATAAACATTCTCTTTAGCTCCTGTCTCGATTTCATTTTTGTCATCCCGAACTTGTTTCGGGACCTCCTATTATTAACCGTTTATTTTTTTAACGACCTTAATCTCCTTAAGGCCCTTATTTTTTAAAAATCATCATAATCAAATAGATCACCAAAATCATAGTTCAGACTTCAGCGGTTAAAAGTACGCCTCCACCACCTTCAAATCCATCTCCTGGTTCCCCTTCATTGAATCCTTCATCACATATTCCCCCGACTCTATCACCACCGGTATCAATCCCCACCAGTTACCAGGCGTCCTGTCCGGATCCCATAACCAGCGCTCTTTCGATTCCAGGAAGTCACGCATAGCCCACAGCTCATCCCTTGTCTTAAAACCCGTATTGATCTCAAACTTACGCTGCCCGGTTGATGAAATGGTAATCTGGCTGGCCACCATGCTGCCCGATCCTTGCGGTACCGGCAAATAAGCAGTTTCCGATTCCGTTGTTAATCCTTCCGAAAATTCGCCCGTCAGCCAAATCGATTCAACGCAAGAAAATGGGTTCCGGTAATAAAAGAAAAAAGGTGACTCATAATACTTGTTATAAACCACAAATCTTCTACGCTCCGAGATATCACCGTCAGCATCCGACAACCAAAAGGTGTAGGCCGTTACCACCGTTTCTGCTGGCATTGTAGCTGGATTATTAAAACCCATCAAAGCAGGTGTTATATTGAATTCAATCAATCCCGCATCTGGCATAATGATAAAATCTTCCGTATATATATAATCCCCAAAGTTAGAACTGTTCTCAGCTACAAAGTTCAGTTTAGCCGCATGTAGTGAAGGCCACCGGCCCATAAACCACAATTTTACAACCTGTATAGGTGATACCTTTTGATTGTTGGGAAGATGGGTTAAAAACTTCCCTGCTTTAATGTAAGCCTCGTTGAAAGTCATTTGCAGGTCGTTCAGCTGGCCCAGCTCATACGGCCTAAGTTTGCCATTGATCACCTTGATCTGTACCCCTGACAATTCACCCGCCCAACTCTCCTGCCTTATTCCATTAGCATCATTATATACTTCACCCGTAGTTAATGTAACAACCCTGGCAAGTGCCGGGTGTGGAACGATCTTGTCCAATGGCGGGTTTTGAAATTCAACATCAATCGGTTGATTCACCAGCCCTGAAATATTGAATTTAGATTCCTTGGTAACTGAATTTGGAGGTATTTCTTCGACAAAAGGACTGCCCATCAAACTGTCACATTCAACCTGAAGAGCCAGCCGGTAATTATCCTTTCCATTCATCTGAAGCTGGGTAGTTGATAAAGTAACCTGTATGGGGTTTCCTGATAACTGAACGTTTCCTCCAGGAATAGGTCCGCTCCCAAAATCTTCGCCTCCACTTCCTGAAATCTGGATCTCATGCGATACATCCCAGCTCTCTTCAAGATGCATGTCGTTTAAGCTATCATTATAACTTAATCCGGCTTCAATGCTCATGTTATACGATCCCAATGCAGGATCAAAACTCATCCATGCCTCGTTACCAGCAAACGGCCCGGGAAGTGAAAGAGTCCATTGATCTTCCGTATCACTTAGGTTGGTAAACCGCAAGCTCAACGTGTAATTCTCCGCACCCTCTGGCGCCGCCGGAATACCCGTCACATGTACCTCTATACTATTCCCCGAAAGCTGAATATTTCCCCCCGAAACCACGAATTCCATAGCTGTCTTATTTTAATGAACGAAATATACCCATCCCCCAACTTCTACCAAAGGACAATTTGTGCTGGCAGTACGGGCAGACCTATGTGTCTGCCCCTTTAATCTCCTTAATGCCTTAATCTCCTTAATCCTAATCTTTACTCCACCTTAAACCCATCCACCTGAGTCCTCCCAATCCTATCCTCATAAACCACGCATTTCATCTCTTCAATCAAAAACTCCCCATCATTGGTCCTGAACTTTCGGCAGATGTTATAAATCACATGCCTTAATACATTTACCGGCAAATCAAACTCTCCTGATACCGGAAGTCTGTTGGCCCAAAACGGATTCCATCGCTTCCAGTATTTCGGTAGGATCCCCGTAACAGGCTTTTCATACTCAAAGGATAAATCATCCGTTTCATGAGCTCCGTAAGCGCCTTCCTGGTAGATCATCAACCGCGGTGAAAATGCTTGCTGTTCGGCTCTCCATGCATTCATATTTCCCGGCTGTTGTACAATGGCCCTTCTAATACCTTCCCCCAGCGAAACGCCCCAGCACGAACTCCACAAGGTCTTTATCTCTTCAAATTCTTCACGCCCGAATTCATACCATCCATCCTGGTACCCGATGGAAACAACGGCCCATCCCAATACATCCTTTGAATTGTCCTTATTGTTCTCGTTAAGTTTGGTCTGCGTAATCCATTTATACTCATAAAAGCTGCCAACTTCTGTCACATAGCGAATATCTCCCTCCTTCGGATCTGCTACAATAGTTAACAGGGTGAAATTTGGCACAGGGGCTTTGATGTCCTTCCTCCGGTCACTCAAATCCTTGTATCCAGACGAAAATACCAGGTCATTCCCATCATGTTCACGGCTGAATTTTAACGCTACACATTTCTTCTCCCCAATCGACCATGTACCAATGAAATAGCGGTCTAAATCAATGGAATCTTGTGCCATGACCGTTTCACGAGATATGATCCGGTAAGTTTTGTTGGGTAAAAAATGAAAAACAACATTGAAAAGGTTTTGAACACCAATCAGCAGATCACCTAAACTCATCTTTGGCAAATGGTTTTTAATCCATACATTCCCATCATAATCACGGTTATAGGAATATACTTCCGTACCAATTGACTTGGTTTCATAATAGACACCCAAATCACCCGTTGCCGGATCAACTCCATACCGGGGAACGCTTTCTTCAGTATAGACAGTCCCCGTTAAATCAAATAACATACGGGTAATGTCATAATTATTATAAATACACAATTTCTTTAAAACAGCATCATCCGAAATACAATTTTCGATACAATGAAAATCATTGGCCCTCAATGATTCCTCAATAATATAATTCAGAAAAAAATAAGGCGTAACAACCATGGCACGGCCAGCCTCATAAGTATTGCCCGATTGTGGCGTTACCTGTGAAAGATCAATGGTCGTTGGATTGGCTTTAATCGGACCATTGAGGCTCGTTTCTCCTGCTTCACGGGCATTAATCAACGATCCGTTTTCTTTGCGAAAACAATACTTTATAATTTCAGTGTCGTAAGTGGCATCCTTATTTTTCCCCGCATGATCTGGATCCGGAACACGTTCAGTCCTTTCTACCACCATTCCCTTTCCATCGAAAAAATTAGAATTCTGTACCGGGAAACAACAATACGGAACATCTGCTGGTAAATAACTCTCTCTGTTTTGCCAAGGAATAGCCACGGCAAACTTCTCAACATCCAGTATATATTTAAGCTGTTCCTTCTCTCCCAATACGCCTACCTGGTCAGCTAGCGAACACTCATACGTATCATTCGATGTGTTGGTAATGGTCAATGTGCCCGACATATTCAACACCCCATCAATACGGATCTCGAAGCCTGGGAAAATAACCTTGGATCCCAATCTTCGCTTGGTAAATCGCTCCGGGTTTCCAAACAACATGCGGGTATATTCGTTGATCGAAAAGCTAATCCCCAATGCATAACCGCTCGGTATCTTTTCAAAATTAGTCACCGGACTCTTCCACGTCAACTCCGTCGAAAATCCCTTTGGCAGCGGAATCACATTCCCATTCAATGTCAATGTCAACATATCGCCTTTTTTAAATCGTTAATCGTTAATCCTTAATCGTTAATCGTTAATCATTGCCCGTCATTGCAATTCCCGTCATTGCGAGGAACGAAGCAATCTCTCCTTAATCTCCCCATCTCCCTTTCTCCCCATCTCCCTTTCTCCTTATTTCCCCGTCTTTATACCCCCGCCTGTTACCTTCTTATAATTCGAATACCCATCATCAAAATCTTTGAAAACTACCGGTGGCCTGTATTCCATAAATGCCTCAATTGCCAATCTCAAATTCCTCACATCCTGCACCGTCATCCCCTGATAGCTACCACCATTAAACTCCTTAGAGTCCTTAAATGCCTTAAAGTCCTTCCCCTCTTTCCCCGGATACCTTCCCCCCGCATATTGCGGCACTCGCATGGCCATGATCGACTGTATCATCCCTGGTGCATTCATCTGCATGTTTCTCAATGTCGGATAATCGATCACCATTTCCGGACGCTCTGCAATCAACGTAGGCTCTCCATAAATACCCGTCCCGGCACGCGGTATAAATCTTGCGTTATAAGTCCTCCCATCATCTGCTCCAACAACCGGGTAAATCCCCTTTGCGGCCTGTTTAGTATAACTTGGCTGACCGCTTGACCCACTACTTGTGCTGCTATTACTTGTATTCCATGTCCCTAGCACCGCTTTTGCAGCACCGTAGGCCACTTCAATCAATCCCATATAGATGGCAGCGGTCGGAATACCAACAGCGCCCTTTGTGGCAATTTCCCTTGCAAGAATAACTGCTTCCCATGCCATGATAGCCGCGTGCGCTGCATCCAGTACCGTTTCAATCAAAGTCTTTAATATGGCCTCGTTGGTTTTTTGCGTATCATCAAAGAGCAATCCAATGGCTGATCCAACACCCTGCCCGATCTGCTGGGCCAACCCAACCACAAATTCGCCCTGGGCAAAGGCATCCATCTGCTCCTGGGTAAACTGCTCCTTCAGCATTCGAAGCTCTTTCTGTGCATGAGTCTCAGCGTTCTTGTCCATCTTAGCGTAATACTTCTTTCGTATGGCCATGATGTTTTCCTGAATTTGCGCTTCTGTCATGCCCAGCTGTATGCCCCTTGTTTTGGCCAATGCAATCTCTGCATCCATAGCCTCAATATCTATATCTCCGGCTTTCCGGTTCCATTGTACCAACGCTTTCTGGTATTCATCCTGAAGGGCCTTTTTACGGTCCAAATATTCCTGCTCCTTAATTTCGCCTTCAGTATATTGAAATTCTAGGAAGGTCATACGTTCAGCAAAACTCATCGTATTATTATCCAGCTCCTTGTCAATATATTTCAGGTTGATATCATACATCTTATTCATATGG
Source organism: Prolixibacteraceae bacterium (assembly GCA_003450125.1). Lineage (GTDB taxonomy): Bacteria > Bacteroidota > Bacteroidia > Bacteroidales > Prolixibacteraceae > Aquipluma. The sequence continues at coordinate 50,883 of DMFR01000329.1, forward strand.
TTCTTGCTCTCCAGCTCAATGGCTTCATCAATCTTTGAGCGGTCCATACCCGACTTCTCATACTCCGCGATCAAATCAGCCGACCGGTTCATCTCTTCCGCCAAATCCTTGTCCCTGCCTTCTGCCATCGACTCAATACGAAGCTTATCCATGTCAAATAGCTTCTTCTCAATCTTATCCTGCTCTTTGACTTCCTTTAAACCCGCATCCCTTCTGGCCTTCGCATTCTCTGCCAACTGCAACTGCAATCCCTCCAAGTCACCTTTCGTCCCATCACTGTCCCCATACCTTTTTTGAATATCGATCTTCTCCAATATAAATTCCTTCTCTGAATCCAACTCAGCTATTTTGAATTTATCATCGGTCATCTTCCGATTATTCAATGCCGTTTTTCTGATCGTATTCTTGATCTCCGCATTCTTCATAGCAGCCTTAAACTCATCCTCACTCATCCGCGCCTTGGGCTGATCCAATGGACCACCTGAGCTCTCTCCACCAAGCGTTGAAGGTGTCTGTAAATAACCAGCCATGAATTCATCAAGCTTTTTCTTTTTCTTTAACTGATCTTGAAGTAAATCAACAACCATCCTTGTTGATTGTCCCATATAATCATTGATCCCCCAATCTGATATAAATTTATCCATATAGGCATATATATCTGATCTCTCACCTGATATACTTCCGCTCAAAACTTTTGATTGATAGGCATCCATCTGAGCTGTTGCAGCACCAGCAGCCTGTGAACCACTTTTCTTCTCTATTTTATCTGTAAGAAGTGCAATTGCTTGCTGTCTCTTTTTAGTATCTTCTGCCGCTATTTCATCAAAAGCAGAATTTTTATATTTTAATGCAATACTGTTAGAAAGCGCCTCATTTGCTTTTAATTGTGCTGCTTCAATAGCATTCAAATTATCCGCTTCTGTCAACATCTTAGGCAAATAAGTGCCGTATTGTTCATTGATAGTTTTAATAAGTTGTGCCCGCTTCTCAGTCCCTTCACCCGATTTTTTTAACTCTTCAAATAAACCATTTAACCCACCAAGCATTTTCACCATGTCTGCTGACATTTCATCCATAGCCTCTTTCATTTTGTCGGTCTTAGCCGTGAAAAACATGAACGCGGCTGCCGCTACCCCGATAATAGCGATAAACAGTGCCATCGGGTTCACGGCCATCGTTGCCCACAATTGACGTAGGGCTACAATGGCGCCTTTAATCCCATGTCGCTGCCATGCAACAAGTACTATATTATTGGCAATGGTAGCCTTAACCGAATCCCATAACCCTTTTACAAGTAACACATTTGCTTTCCATACTCCGGTAATCCAAATTGCAATAGAATTACTCTTCCATGCCGCATACAAGGGAATAAGTGCCCCAATTTGTCTGCCATGCAGAATAATCCATTTGGTTAAATCCCGGAGCATGTATAATAAATCAACCCATAACTTATATACGTTGTAAATCGATGACTTTAACGCTAAGTTATATTCCGTACCCAGCGCATTTACCCGCTTCTTTTGAAGGTCAATAGCTGCCTGGTAATCTTCCAGCGTAATCAAAAACTCTCCCATTACTGAGTCTGAACTGGCAAACGCTCTCTTGGCGATATCCTGCTGAACTTTCAACACATCAATATTCTTTGCCAGGGCCGAATAAACTTCCGCTACACGTACTCCGGAAACTTCAAAATCTCCCATGCTCTTTACCACATCGATGATACTCTTATCTCCCTTGGCCGTTAGCTCAATCAGCTTGATAAATGTGCCATTGATATCCGTTTCAACCATGCGCTTGTATTCGTCAGTGGTCACACCCAGTATCCTGCTGAACTTGTCTGAGTATTTACCCAATCCTCCAATGATGTTACGTAATGCTGTCGATCCACGCTCTGCAGGAATGTTCACGCTCTCCAGCGTTGCACCCAATCCGGCAATAGCCTCGATAGGGTAATTGGCCGAAGTTCCCAGCGAGCTGAGCCTGGTCATGTATTCCAAAATGGTACCCGCACTGGCAACACTTGCCTTATCAAGCTCATTGAGCAATGATCCCGTTCTTAACAATGCTTCATCAATGGGCATCTTATCCGTTACCCTGAAGGCATTAACCAGCTTTCCTACCTTAGTGGCAGTCTCTTCAACCGTCGTATTCAAATCTTCTCCAAGTGCTATCTGCAAAATATCAACCGCCCCGGTAAACTTCTCAATATCTGCAAATCCTTTAATACCTAACATACCCGCTATACGCGCAATATCCATCAAGTCATCGCTGCTGGTTGGAGTAACCATCTGATCAAAATCACGCCTTAGTTTATAAGCTTCTTCTCTTAGTAACCCTGACGTTTTCATTACCCCCGATATCTTACGGTCTAAAAACCCAGCTCGTTCAGCAATCTTGCCAATCAAATTACCGATGGCATAAGTAATGATGCTGATCCAGCCAATAGCTGCTGAATATTTGTTGGCCTCACGTGCCATTCTACTCCATGCCTGGCTTAATCTTCCGGCGCCCGTAGTGATGGTAGTGATTCTTACATTGGTCTGTTCAATCTCCCTTCTTAACCGCTTGATGATACCCGGATCTGTGGCATTCATCAGCATAGTCTTTAATACCTTCAGGTGCGAATTCAATTGATTGACCGTCATACCAGCCAATCCAATCTCTTTACGCATCTGCATCATCGCCTGGTAATTCGATTGTATCTGAGCGTTTAGCGTCCTGATCTTAGAGTTGATCGCATCCAGCTTGTTGGCATAATCCGCCTCCGTCTTGTTAAGCCTCCGCTTATCCAACTCATATTCCTGCACCTTCAGTTGAAGCTTTCTAGTCTCCTGGTCCAGTTTATACAACGCCGACAATGACTCCTTGCTCCCCTTCTGAAGCTTGTCACCATTCAAAATCAAGTTCAACGTCAAATCCTCATTGTAAATCTTCTTATTCATGGCTTGCTATTTTTTAAGCTCCTTAAACTCCTTAAAGTCCTTAATGACTTTATTTTTCAATCATTTTCAATCACATAAATCCTATAAATCACAGTTCAGACTTCACCTGTTATTAAACATCTCCACCACTTCCGCCCTCAGCTCGTGCATCAGCCGGTAAGTGATCGGGTTCAATCTTCCAAAAATGATCTTGTTATGAATATTGCGCCCTTTCTTGCGCGTAATCCGGTCCCTGTCATCAAATGACTTGTTCACTTTTCGCATGATAATCCGGTCTTTCTTCATATCCAGGAAGCGCTCATAATCCGGATGAACCAACGCCCCAGTAACCTTCATCCCTGACTCCGAAACTCCATATTTCCGGTTCCCGTGCTCATTACGAAGCGTTCCACTTACCCTGTTGGTTCTCATCCTGATCACCCGGTCCTGAATATCCTCAAACTCACGCCATTCGTCATCCATAATGGACTTCGCAAAACGCATACTTATTCGATCCATTCCTCTGCTCATTCCCAAATCTAAACCTTTCCCCACCTTCCCGAAAGGACAAAAAAAACGCCCCCGGATCTCTCCGGAGGCGTCGCCCCTATTTGCAGGATCTAATCCCTGCGATCTGTCATCCCGAACTTGTTTCGGGATCCCCCTATATTTTTTACGACTTTTTTAAGAATTTAAACTTTTGTATGAAGCTATTCAAATATTTTATGTTGTCAACCATCTCCTCAAGACGTATGGGATCGGTTTCATCCAAGCCATCAATCAAAATAGAAATCGTATTATTGATTTTCTCATGCACTTCGTTCAGGTAACCATTGTTATCTGTCTGTAACGATAAAATAAATCCAATTGCACTATCTGTTAGTACTACGCCATTTATAATGGTACAGTTCCCTGCTTTTTGTTCCTCTTTTTTCATACTTTTGTGATGTTAATGTCATGTTAATGAATCCCCCGGCAGGCTGTGTCACCAGCTTGAGAACCGGGGGATTGTTGTTTTTAATCTTTTACCGCCCCCATTTCATTTTCGGTGAAAATCAAAATCTGTATTTCTTTTATTCGTTCAGTCGTAATGCTGCTTCGATTGTGTTGCTCTTGTTTTAACTCGGTATCTAACATTAAATATTCACTGAAATCTTCACCCGTTCTATTTTCCTTGTCCTTCAATTCTTTCATACGATCCTTTATTTCCAAAGTGCGTTTAAATGAAAGATCGCGTTTCCGGGCAAAGCCAAATACAATTTCATCAATGGTTTGTACTACCCACAAATTAAAATACGGATCTAGCCACATAGCAAAATCAATTGCCAGGTAACGATGAATCCAAGTTCCGGAATTTCGGCCACCTTTTACCACCTTCAAAATGTTTTCAGAAAATCTTACAATAGTTTCAAGAGGCGAATGCTCCCCTTGAACTTCTAAATTTTCATCATTTTCAACCTCCATTTTTTCAGTTTCAAAGGGGGAATTCCCCCTTTGAACTTCTAAATTTTGGTCTTTTTCGATACTCGTTTTTGCGTTTCCAAATTCGATTTCTAATACTTTTAAATATTCAATAGTTTTTTTGTTACCCAAATACTCTTTAGTTTGCTTACCAAAAATATTTGCCATTTCGGTAGCATTAACCATACACTCTTTTTCCTGTAAAAAAGGATCAAACGACACTGGAAGTTGTCCCTTAAATTTTTTGATTACGATCATCTGTTTTTTTATTAAGGTTTAAAACACCATTTTCTTTAAAAGCATTCATCAATTGCAGTCCCAATTCTTTTTTTGACTCTGGAAAACGCGGATCAAATATTACCCGTTGTAAGTTTTCAATTGTCATTGATGGAGCAATATCACCATTTAGTTCACTCGTTAATCCTTCTTTCATGAATTCAGCAACAATTTCCTGATCTGTCCATTCTTTCATATTTAATTGTTTTAATTATTGATGATGCAAATATAAATAATATTCTATCATATATACAATGAATATCTAATAAATATTTATCTTATATTCAAATGTATTTATTATTACTTTTTTTATTACTTTTGCATTACAAAGAAATACATCGAGATATGGTAAAGGAAGCTACAAGCCTAAAATTAGACAAAGAAGTATTTGAACAAGTGAAGGATCATGCTAAAAAGGAAAATCGAACAATGGCAAACTTCATTGAAACTGTTCTGATTAAGTACATGAAGGAGCAAGAAGAAACAAAGAAACCCGCTGATTAAGCGGGTTTTTCTTTTTCCAACTATGGTGCTGAACACCATAGTTCAGTTGTGGGGCTGAGCACCACAACTGACAACAATAAAAAAACCCGCTGATTAAGCGGGTTTTTTGTTTATATTAGTTACAAAAACAATAATCACCAGTTATCTGTACTTGTCTTTTTCAGTTTTTCTGAAATATTTTTAAGTAAATCATCCCACGTCTTTATTAATGTTGGAAGAGTATTGCGCCGCATTTTTTCATTATACTTCATAACCCCCTTACAATCATTCAAAACACATTCCATGGGTACTATCACACCCCCAGGATAATCGAGGATTAGATTCGAAAAACAAATTTTTATACGTTCGTCTTTAAACTGAAATTTAAGCGAATGGTCTAAAATTACATCGTAGTTCGTTCCCAACGCCCTGGCTCGTGAAAACAATAAACTGCCTTTTACAACAATAAATAAAGCTTCATCGTCCGAAGCATCAATTACACCTTTCCCCGAATTGTAAATTTCTGAAATCATTAATTTAACATCTGAATACAATTCTTTTGCGCTTTTACCCTTGATTTCAAGTACGTTTTCAAATTGAACCCTGCCATCAACCAATGGCACAGTAGGCAATTCTTGGGCAATGGATAATATTGGAAGAAATGCAAATAAAATTAAAAGTTTTTTCATTGGTTTTCATTTTATAAGTTTATATTAATGTAATCATGTAAACAAGTAATCATGTAATCTTATTAATCATTTTAATCAAAAAAATCAGCGGTTCATTTTTTCTTCCTGAATTCCCCCAATATCCACACCACATCTCGCTTCTGCCTATGCTCTTCACACAACCATTCGATCATGGCCCGTAAATAACTCGCAAGGTTTGTCCTGTAATACGATGCCAGCCTCCTTGCCTCATAAGCCACATCTGCATCATACGCGTAATTCACATTCACCTTTCCCCTACGCTCAAAATCCTTTTTAGGGAAAATCAATGGTGCTGGCTCACCTCTTTTGATACGATCCGTCCATGCACGGAAAAAGTCAGCCAGGAATACCCTAACCGACTTCGCATTAAGTTCCGCCACAATCAGTTCCAACTCCAACTTATCCTTATCCTCAATATATAATTCCTTTGATATTCTTGTCAATTCTGTTGCCATATTTTTATTTTATAAGTTACGGGAGCGGCGGTTTTTAACCGCCTTTTAAATACCATAAAAAATTCCTTAACAACCTTCAGTTTCGATTGATAGTTGAAACTAAATGGTTTGTAAAAGTTCAACCATTTCTGTCGAGTACCTAAAACATCGCTTGTCAATTTCCAGACATTTATAGGCAGCGAATCCAATGATCGTTGAATAACCTTCAAAAATCATGTGTGGCGTAAGCTCCACATTGCCGTATTTTTCACCAACTTTCAATCCATCTTTTAATTTTACTTTATCTCCAACTTTTAAAATCATAGCTTTCAGTTGTTTAAGTATTTATATAACGCATTCTAGGTGAAACAAGTCAGTATATCTTAAAGCCTTTGGATTTTTCTGCAAACTCAGCAAACTTCTTTACTTCGTCTAAAAACCTTTGGCCGGTCTCAGGAAGATAAAGAGGTCGATTACCTTTCCAACTCTCAGCGAATTTTTTCTTAAACTCTCTGTCTTCTTCGGTCATTTCCTGCCATTCTTTGTTTATAAATTCCTTTACAGAAATAAAGCCTCTGGCAACCATAGCCATCGCTTTAGCCTGAGTTGCAGAGACTTTATATTTATCATTTGAAGCAGGAGATCCCCCATTTTTTGCAGGCGTAAAAACATAAGTTGCAGGGGTTCGTCCAGCGCCATATCCTAAGATATAACCCATTCCTGTCTCTTGTAGAATGATTGGCCATGAGAATGCGCCCATACTTATTTCTTCTAATTCTTTATTTGCTGGTACTAAATCGTAGCTCATTTAATTTGTTTTAAGTGTTTGTAAAAGCGGTTCGACTCGGTCACATTAGCTTGGTTTCTTAGCTTGATACATAGTAAATACCTAACCTTCTATCCTTTGCTTGTCGTAAAATTTCTTTTACAGCCATATTGAAACCATCAGGCTCACAAAACTCAATGATGGTTGAACCATTATCTGTAACTCCCCTACCACTCCAACCAACTGATATTTGATATTGTCCATCACATCCATCCGTTCTGTAATGTTCAACATCCTCAGGTATTAAGCCATAGGACTTAATCAATAATTCTAAAAATTGCTTCTTATTCATAATATCTTATTTAAAAGTGTTTAGTTCACATCGGTTCATTTATTCTCCTAAGTACTTCTTTGATAGATACTGCTACCTCATATTCTTCATCTTCTATTGCAGTATTTAGCAGTTCCTTTATTTCAGTTTCAGAAACATTACCTTCTATAAATAGATGATGTAATGATTCTGTGTTTTCTTTGATTGTATCTATAATTGTCATATTCAATTATTTAAGTTTCGTTGTATTGATGAAACAAGGGCGTTAAAGTCCTTCACCTCCTTAACGCCCTTATTCCTCCACAAACATACGCAAACAAACAAAACAAACAAAACAATAGCAACAACTTTTTTTTATAACCCCGAAGTTGTATAATCAAACAGCAAGCTCCAGCCAATATTACCAAGTAAATTAAATTCCGGATCCTCATTTCGTTTCCCAAAATCAGCATCTTGCAACATCTCATAAAACGCTGAACTTTGATCGGTCATCTGCTTCCTGATAAAATCCTTAAACTCTCCCATGGCTTGCTGAGTCAGTATCCATAGAGCCGTTCGTTCGCTCCTGGTAAGCTTCTCCTTTATAGGTGCAAGAACAAAAAATAATCCCGCGTTACTCTCCGCATAATTATCCGCATTCTTATCATCGCCCGTAGAAGATGGCAGCACACATAGAAGCAATGGCCATGCTTTTACTCCCGCCAATTGGGAATTAAAATCCGCCTCATTCACAATCAGCAGATGATCTTTTAAATGCTCACAGCCTACTACCGCTGCCGCTCCAAATTCCTCCAATTTCGCTATCTCAACCATCTTCTTTTATTTAATATTATTTACGTACGGGCAAACCTATGTGTTTGCCCTTTTCCCCATTATTCACTCTAAATACTTTAGGCACTTTCCCCTACTTCATCTTCCGCTCCATCTCTCTTCTCTGTACCTCCAGCTGATAAAGTCTAATCAGCACATCCCATACATTCGCACTTGAAGTCTTGTCAATATCTCCAAATACTCCGCTTTCAGCCAGCGCCATAATCACGCCCGTAAGTCCAATACCATCATCTCCCTGCTCATCATCATCATATAGCCCCTCCGATTTCTTGGATGGTCGACTGAATACAAGCGAAAACTTGCAATTCTTGCCATCAATCTCGATGCCCTGTCCTCCACCATCTGTTTTTAGGGTATAAACACAACCCATAATGTACTGGAAAAACATGTATTTAACTCCAATTGGTACCGAATCAAACCGCTTTTCTATATAATCTGTCGCACCAGGCATGTACTTTCTGCGCGTTCTACCATTAAATGATGACAATAAACGGACAAATCCGAGCATGAAACGCCGTTTTCGGTACGCTATGGCCATCATTCGTGTCAACCAGTACTCATCTTTGGTATGTATGAACTTGTCCGCGCAAAACAGCAGGTCTTTATACTCTCCAAAACTCATTTCTCCCAGGAACTCACCCGGACCATAATACTTAAACCCGCGAATCCTGATCACCGGAATAAGGTTCTTGACAAATTCAGGAATCACCTCGTACCTGTCAGGAAGATCCTTCTCTTTGGTAATCTTGAAAAAGAAATTCACTGTATCGGCCAGCTGTCCTTCATTGCCCCACATATCCAAGGCGCTGAACCCTTCAGTTGGAACTTTAATGGTATTCCTACGGTTTATAAACCGATCCACGGCCAGCTTCCGGAACATGTCCACATCCAGCGCACCGGTTTCAAGCATGTACAACAACTTACCAATATACGGCGCATCCTTTGCGCTGATCTCTTCCCAACTCCCCGCATACTCCTTGTAAATATCCCGCTGTGGTATCTGTAATGTATTCATGGTTTACCTGTTTACTTGTTTACATGTCATCCCGAACTCGTTTCGGGATCTCCTGTTTAATATCGTTATACTCTTTACTGACCTTAAGCTCCTTAAAGTCTTTTTTAAAATCACTTTAATCTCAATTAATCTGCTTAATCTGCGGTTACACCCTTGCAAATAAATTACTCGCATCCATCCGCTCCGCAATATCCACAATCGACACTTCAGTGATCGCTTCCCCGCTCGTTACAGCTGCTCTTTTTGCCAGCTCAGTTTCAAGGTTGACAAGTGATTTCATGCCCTGGTCCTCGATGTCTTTAATCAACTTTTCGCGCAAAACCAAAGCAGCTGCTCCGTTACCAGCATTCCAAAACTGTCGCGTCATATTTTCAGGGAATAACTGTGTAGGAAATTTAATGAAGGCTTCCGATAGTGCAAGCTCTGCAATGGGATAACATACCAGGTCATACAACTGCCGGTCTGCCGCTTCTGAAATTACGTTGGACTTAACTTTGGTGAGTAGTGCCTGGTAAGCGGTTGCTCCTAATCGCGGCAATATATGATCCAGCTGAACCTTCCGGATCATGGGCATGAGCATCAAAAATACCCTACGGTTTCGCTCGATGGGAAAGTAACGCTCATAGATGTCAGCATTCCAGATCAGCAGCTCCCGGCTTTCTTTGTAGGCTTCTGAGCTAACCCATTCTGAAAATTTCTTATCATCCACAAACTTGATCAACCGGTCCATGGCTTTCAATCCCTTGCGCTGAAGGGCAAGATCATCCTGCTCAATCAATTTTAAGTTCAGCGCATCCGAATCTTTATCCGAACGCGATACCCTGCCGGTACCCGTATGTGTTGCATCGCTGTTCTGTGCATAATCCCTGTAGGCCATCAGCGTTACAGCCATCTGGATCCGGCTGATCAACTCAGCCACATCTTCAACGCTGGATCCGTCACCACTGCCCGAAGCTTCCACATCCGATCCATCACCACTGCCCGACGCTTCGGGTGCCGGTTCTGGCAAATGATATTGAGTAATCGCTTTTTCAAGCAATGCATCACCAATATACTTGGCCACTTCTTCCTGTGCCACGATAATGTCAGAAGTAAAATCTGCAAAATCGATGGTACCTGGGATCTTTGAAAAAAATCCCTGCATTTCTTTAATGCCTTCTTCTCCCGTTTTATTGAATATGATTTTCATAGCTTGAATTAACTTATAGGTTAACTTTCATTATTGGTGGTCCGCTGTGCAGATGCCAAATCTTCTTCTCTTTTTACAATGTCATGGTATAACCCGAACTCTCCTGGTATATTGGGAAATCTCATTCGCTTCCACATATTGAGCGCCTTCAATGCCTTCATCCCGATGACGGGCGTTTCTGTGGCAATAAAGAGTTTATAGTCATATAACTTTTCACTTCCGCTGGCCAGCTTCCCGTCCACAATAATGTTGGCCAAACTTGGCGCCAATCCTGCTCCGGAAGTAATCGCGCTGTCTGCCCTTTTGGAGATCTGAATTTGCGCTTCTGTAAAATCTTTCACCTTCATGTCAATGGCAATCAGCTCCCACTTCATCACTTCCGCACGGCCAACTCCAAGTTCTACCTGTACCGCTTCCGAATGGAAAAACTTACCCACGTTCTCAATGCCTGATAATACCTTACTCAGTCCGGTTAGAATCTTATCTTTCAGTTCCTCCAACATTTCTTCCTTGTAAAACTGGTTTAACTGTTTACAATTTTCTATCAGGATAGTACGCTTGGCATCCCAATAAGACTGCGGCGAAATAATGTGCCATTTGATATTTAATCCGTTATCCGTTTGGCTTTTCAAAATGTCGGGCGCCACGTTGCTACGCTGCATCCACTTCCTCGCTCCATGATACCCAGGCCGCACAAAATCAACCTGACTTCTACCCGGCTGGTACAATGCTTCGTAATGAATGGAGGTCGTTTGGTTAATCCCTTTCAATGGATCAAACATTGGGTAGCGTTCCATGATTTCCGGATCTCCGTTTCTCCAATCGGCCACGAACACATTATTAATGCGTCCCCGATCATCTGGCCACTCCCTGCGGCAATCTGCCAATGGCATGTGTTTCAGACCTACCGCTTTGGCATCCCTTCCAATACGTGCCCCACGATTAGCGATCATCATGGTGTAATACTCCCGCTTGAAAATGATATCCATCAATACATTAATAATGTACTCCGGGTAATCCCATAGTTCCAACTCCTTACCAATAGTATCATCCCAAAACCAATCTACAATCCGTTTGCCTTGTTCAAACTTGATATTGTACATGGCCAACCCTTGCCCGTATTGTAATCCACGCTGACGGGTTAAGATACCTTCTGTAAGATTATTGTCATCAATAAGTTGTCTAAGCTGGTAAGGAAACTTGTTGTCATCCCCCTCTGTTATAATCTTAAATCCCCCATTGATAGTCATAGGCTCCGGCCTTACAATCGTGCTGGCCGTGTTTACAACATTGTTGGTTTCCCCGTAGCTGCTTCCCTTGACCGAAAAATAATAGGCCACGTTCGACAAATCTACCAGCGAATTACTCCCCTCGTGATAAGTTCTCATATTCAGGTATTGTTTTAAATCCATTAAATTCCATCAGCAATATTTGGTAGAACTGCCTGGGAAGATTGAGCTCCCGGTCCATATAGTTCAGCATGTGATCCGCATTCCTGTTTTCATCGCTTGGTGTCTGTGCCCGGAGGATTGCCCGGTCCACTCTAACCATGCCCGTGCTCTTCTGGCGTCCCCTATCATAGCTCATGTAAACAATTGAGAATGTTTTCATTTCAGCGGATAATTGCCGCATCTCCCGGATCGCTTCCCATATCGTAACTGTTCGTTCCATTACCCAATATTAATGCCTGTAAAATCAATTATAAAGGACAACTTTTATACGTCACTTATACCAATATAATGGCTCAACATCTTTCACAAATACCCCAACATTGAACTATCATATCAAAATCATTTCCCGTCAATCCTCTGAATATCTACTTTTAAGCCTTCCAAATTCAAAACGATTTTCAATCTTCACAAATGATGGGCGCCCCGCCCTGCAGTCGCGCTTGTTTAACGTAGGGGTGCGCGGGCGCGGATATATGGTAGGGGTGTGCGCGGGATTTCTTGTCGCGTGCGATTCTTTATCGCGTGCGATTCTTTGTCGCGTGTGAATTCTATTGCGTGTGCGAATAGAACCGCACGCCCGTCCTGAGCGATCGCGGTTTAGTGTAGGCGCGTGCGATATTGGGCTGGGTGCTGAGTGCTGAGTGCTGGGTGCTGAGTGCTGAGTGCTGGGTGCTGAGTGCTGAGTGCTGAGTGCTGGGTGCTGAGTGCTGGGTGCTGGGTGCTGGGTGCTGAGTGCTGAGTGCTGGGTGCTGGGTGCTGGGTGCTGAGTGCTGGGTGCTGGGTTACCAGGGTTTCGCGCACGCGCATTAGATTCGCGCACGCCTGGTGCTTATCGCGCATCATGTTCGTATTGCAGTATCAATTTTGCCTTCATAATTTATTGTTAAATATTCATTTTTTCTTTTTTGGCCTAATTTCACGCGTTTTAGAGCTCTTTTTTAGCTTTGTTATTATGTTTATTTGCCTGTTTTTAGCCTATTTTTAGCCTTTTTTTACTTTTATTTCATTTTTTTGCCTTCATAACTTACTTATATTCATTCAGTTGAAATTTATTTTCATTTTTATTTCTTTTTTTTCTTGTTTTACTTGTTTTGCGTGTTTCCGTGCCCTATATTTGCAACCATCAAACAACAACAACACCGGCACAGTGCACCACCGGAAACGGGCACAAACTTTAAAACCCTATACAATGGAAACTTTAAATTCAACATCTGCAAACGTTCAAACCAAAAAATTAAGCGTTACACTTTCGCAAACTATTGGCGCTACAGTATCAAATGAAACCTTTACAGTTAACGTGCTATCCGATAGCCAAACTTTTTCCTCTCGCAAATTTCGCTCTTTATTCCAACATGCTGCTAATAAAGTGCTTCAGTTAGATGGAAAACTTCTATCTATCTCTAAAGGCCGCCGGTTTAAAATGTCCATTGAATTCGAGGGCCTTGAGATCAGCAAATTTGAAACATTCTACAATTCCAATGAAAAAACCGTTGCAAAATTCAATACTAACCTGAAAAACCGCCTTGAGGCTTCCATTATGGACATTAAGGACCTTTTAGACTAAAACGCAAACGAAACGCCGCGAGGCGTCGCATGGGAGTGGCTACCCATACCTGAAGAGTGCCAGCGATGAAATTTTAGATACGTGATTCTGTCCGGTCTATACGCAACCACAACCAGCTTGCCAACAATACCAATGCAACCCGATCACACGGGCAATTGTGAATGAATGCAACCCAGCGGTACATGGGCAACTGTGCCATCGTTCTTACGGCTTTCGGGCCCTATCTCCTTCTCACCAATCTCCGAGAATTATTGATCCGTAAATCCGAGCCCTATTTGGGCCGGTATGATTGTGATCCGTGCGGCGTTCCCGCGGCCAATCATGCTCTTTGACATTCTGAAATAACTTTAACCTGAACATGGGCCCTGACCTGCGATGAAACCATTCTTTGAGATGGATAGCGGCAAGGGGTATGTCAACAGGAAAAGCAATGGGGATAAGATCCCGTTGTAAGCATGGGCCGGAAGGCGCCAAAGTTACCATGCCCAAAGGCTATCCGTACTGCCAGCCGGAAATACTTTGTTCAAATACCCTTAACTCGCTTCAGGGAATAGTAAAGAAAGCGATACAAAGGAAGGTGCGCGGCTAGGCCGAAAGCCTGGGTTCGACTCCCAGCCATCTACAAACGATTCCGGTTAGTCAAATCCGGTCATTTATTAATCATTAAAACCCATTCTAATGCGTAAAAGATTAAAGTCAAAGCCTACCTGTGAGGCTAGTAGTTCAAAGATCAACCGGCCGGTCCAAGTATCTGCCCATGTTTGCAACCATCAACCCAAAAGCCTTAAAACCTGCTAGTATGACAACGGTAAAAGCCCTAATTGTTATCAGCTGTTTCCTTTGTGTAGCCTCTGGTATTGCTACATTCGTTGCGTCCTGGCTATTCATATTCCCATTCGTGGGACTATTTCTAGTCATCTGCAAACTTCAGGAAACCCTTTAATTATCAGTCAAAGCCCTTCCGGTGGCTCTTTAATCCGGTCAAATTATTAACATTCAAAACTCAAAAGTTATGTCATTAAAAAACGATGTGTTGGCCCTCGCTGGCCAAGGTGGTGAAGCTACCTTCAAACAAACCGGTCTATTGTTCAAGTTAACTGGCCTTAAATGGTGGGAAGTAGAAAACCTTCCAAAGCCTACAGTTAAACAGGCAACTCCATTGATTAGCGCCATCATGGATTGGCAGAAAGACAAAAGCCTTTTTAACAATGGCTGGGAAATCGTTGAAACGATTCAACTTTGGTTCCCTTCATTCAACGATCCTAAAGATATTCATTACCGTGGCGGTGGTAAGAAAAAAGGCGGAAACGGTGGAGAAACCGAAAGCGAACAACCAGCCGAACAACCAACTCCAGCTCCTACTCCAATACCAGACCCGAAACCAAAGAATGAGCCAAAGGCTCCAAAGCCTACACCGCCTCCAGCTCCAAAGCCTGAACCAAAGCCTGAAACTACACCAACTCCAAAACCAAAGAAACCAGCACCAGCCGCAAAAGATCAATCTATAAATGATCTTGTTTTCCGTATCAATGCAGGGATTAAAAACCTTTGGATGGTTGGCCCAGCCGGTTGTGGCAAAACAACTATCTGCGGTATCGTTGGCGATATGCTCGACCTGCCCGTTACAATTATCCCTTGTGGAGCTGGTGCCAGCGCTACAACATTCCTGGGGTATAAATACCCTGAACGTGAAAGTACTCCCTTTGTTGGTGCATTCACTCAGGAAGGCATTATTGTCCTTGATGAGTTCACAGCCTTAGAACCACAGGTTGCCCAAATCATCAATGGCGCCCTGGCAAACGGTGAATTAACCGCTACAACCGGAACATTTAAAAGACACGAAAACTGTATTATCATCGGAACATCCAATACCTTTGGCAATGGTGCCGATCGTATGTATGTTTCAAACAATCAACTCGACTCTTCTACCATCAACCGCTTTGCCGGTGGGATCATCAAAGTAGATTATTCAAAAGAATACGAAAGCCAGTTCGATACTGAAGTTGTAAACTATGTTTGGAAATTGCGGGATATCATTACTAAAAATAGCCTCCGCATTGTAGCCAGCACCCGTGAAATTCAAGCCGCTTGCCTTCTGAAAGCAGCCGGTATGCCAAATTGGAAAGAAACCCTTACTATCACTTGGACCAAAGATGAAAAAGCACTTATTTAATTCACTCACCGACTTCTATGCCGCCATTGTCAATAAAGTCAATGCTCCCGACTATCAAAGGTTAGAAGTTTATGATGATCCTGAATGGAAAGGATTAAGCCTTTATGAAATAAAGAAATCAAAGTTTTCCTATCCATTAGGCATCCAGGAGCTCGCTAAATTCAAAGATATTGAAGTTGAAAAGGCCATGAACGTAAAGTTCTGGAACCAGTTTGATGGCTTTGATATCGATGTGGATCGTATGTATGAAAATATGGACTTTCTACTCGACACCCGAAAGGTGAAAAAGCTGCCAAAGGCCATCGATATATATGTGAATATTGGCGAACACTGCGGTATAGAATATAAGGACATGATGTGTAAAACTTATGTAGCGGTTAAAATTATCGACCGCCTCGAAAGCCTTGGCGTTAGGTGTGCCGTTTATGCCTGTTCATCTTCATACATAAAATTCCATTCAGGCGAATATTCAAAGAAAGCAAACTATGTGGAAGTATGTATTAAAAACCACAACGAAGCCTTAAACATTGGCGCAATATGCACAGCCATTTCACCATGGATGTTTCGCCAATGGATACTTCTATATATTATGGGAAACTGTAATGGGGTAAGCATTAACGGAATTTCAAGGACCGCTCCCCTGCCAACCGATCTGAAAGGCATTATCATCAACACCGGATCTTGCCTAACAACTCATTCTGCCAACAACTTTATCCAATCTGTCAAAGTAGCCTAACCAGTGGTGGTGCTAAAGGGGTTCGATTCCCCTTTAGGTACAATTCCCAAACCGGATGGGATCTGCTCCGGAATTCATTAATCAATACATTCTAATCCAATGAAAATGTTAATCGCAATCCTTACGGCCAAACCAACAATGACCGAAGTAATCAACGCCCTGCTAATGCCTGTCAATAACAAGCTAAAGGCCATTACCCAACTGTTCAAAACCCATAGAGAAGTCATTTCTACCACCATCGAAACAATTGTCAGTCTATCGCTGATCATTTTCTGCTTTTTCGCATTCATCTATCTATTCAACTAATTATGAGTAAACGATTCATTTTAATGGCCGATAATCAGATGCAAGGTAACGATAGGCAAATGAATGTCGCAATAATCAAAGCCAAAAACACTAAAGAGCTGAACGATAAAACTAGAGAAGCACTTACAAACTACTTCCATGTTTATGATTGTACAACTACAATTTCATTTGATCAAATCCAAATGAAAGATTGCACCAATCGCAAAACGTTTTATAATGATAGTGAATTTATTCAAATACTTATAAAAGGCCAAACAAAACCATATACCTGGCCTCTATCATTCTCTATCCATGAACTAAAAGGAATACGAATCTATTAAAGTCCTTATCTTTTCAACAAAACAATTTACACCATGAAAATCAAAGTATTTGCCCGTGTGGGATGCACTTTCCACCTCGATTGCGAACCCGAACTAAACGCAATCCTCAAAGCCCTCCAAGCTCAAGTTGAAACAATCCCCTTCGTCGATGGAGAAACTTATATCCCTGAAAGCGAGGATATGATTACCGACGAAAACGATAACCCTATTTTTGAAGAGTGGGACCTGGACGAACCAACCATTGAACCATCCTACAAAGCCCCTGCTCCCAAATATTTTCTCCTTGGAGAAGATCTTTGCAATGCCGCCTTTTCCAACAACGATTGGGACGAATTCATAGAAGAAATAAAATCCTGTGGCATTAAAGTACGCCTCTATAAATGGGAATCAAACGACGTTAGCGAACTGCTCTCTGAATTAGATGGATGGAACAAACACGCCTTAATCACCGAAGAACAATACATCCAATTATTAGAAGAATTTTAAACTCCTTAAAACCCTTACAATGAAAAAAACAAACAATTACTGTACAGTTAGAAAAGACCAGAGAAAAGAAAACCTGTCAGTACCAATCGGTAATTTATACTACGGTGGTAAAGTCAAGTTAAAATATCAGTGGATTAATGAAGATCAGCCTGATGAACAGTTTCAGGTATTTTACTTGAATCAATGGATGAATGCCGAATCTGCTGATTTTGATTTTTAACCTCCTTAAAGTCCTTAACCTCCTTAAATATTTTAATCATGCAAAAGCCAACTTATTTTATCCTTAACGAAGCCGATGGCGACCGCCGTCACATTGGAACCGTCGTTGCCTCAAATGACGAAGAATTAACCGCAAAAGTCACCGAAGCCCTCGAAGCTCACTTCGATTATGAAGTGAAAGAAATCAAACCGTTCTCAATGGATGATGTTAGAAATACCCATTCCGGCTCATTTGAATTCGAAGTCCTTGTCAACTCCGAATTATACGACGATGACGTAATTATCGGAATAGATGACGACGACCGCCGCCAAATTGAAATCATTGAAACATGGCTCTATTAACATCCTTAAAGTCCTTAACCTTCTTAAAATATCAAAATGAAAAAAGACTTTTTCAATATTCAAATTAGATTTATGGAATTTTGCGAACATAATAACATAGATCAAAAAAAATATTTCCTTTCCTATTCAGATAAAAGAAACGGACAATTAGCAGCTATTTTCGAACATGGAGAAAGCGGATCTATTTCAATGGCTAGAGGAGGTAGATTTTATTCTTTCCCTGAACTAATCGCATGGATGGATGGATATACGGCAGCCAAAAAACTGGTTTTATTCGAATAAAAAAACAATTATAAAAATTCTTATAACAATGAAAAAATCAAACAATTACTGTACAGTTAGAAAAGACC
>DMFR01000335.1:0-11297 GCA_003450125.1 Prolixibacteraceae bacterium
GTTAAATGGTTGGATGGTTAAATTGTTAATGGGTTTATGAATTATAGATTAAAGAATTTGATTAACGATTAACCATTCAACCATTTAACCATCCAGCCATTTAACCATCCAACCATTTATCGATTTTACTTTTTGATTTCAATGTCTTTTGGATATTTGTTGAAAACATCTTTCATATTCTGGAGCATTTTCTCATGATTGGAGTCCGTCCAGCTCCAGGTTTGAGCTCCTGCATAGCCTCGTTTGTACAATTCATCGTGCAGCAGCAGTTCGTTTACCCCAAAGGTTGTCTTGGGGTGAAACTCAGTAATGGCAACCGGTTTATCCAATTTCCAGTAGGCGGCATCATGATGAAAAGGGGACAATGCTTCTTTTGCCCAGTCATAATAATGCACCGTATAAAAATCAAGAATTCCGTCTTTATCGCCACCTGCTTCTATCAAGCGGGCATCAGTGTAATAGTTTTTGTTCTTTTCTCCCACATCTGTGGAAGCCAGGAAACTCCAGGAACCATTTGTTACTTTGACTGAAGGATCGGTTCGGTGAATAGCACCCGCACAAAGGTTAATAAAACGTTGGATGTCAGACATGGGCACATGCTCATTGAAGGCCCAGCCAAATTCATTGCTCATTCCTTCAGGTTCATTGAATATTTCCCAGGCTACAATGCCTGGATGCCCTTTTAAAGCCTTTACCATTGGAATCAGAGAGTTGTTCACATAGGTTTTTGTGGCTTCAGGATTGGAAAGGATGTTTTTTGCCCGTGAGGTGACTACTTCCCCATTGTTTTTACGGAGCATATCGAACGACCACAAGCAGAGCACCAATCCGACATTGTTTTCCCAGGCTGCATCCAGCAGTGCTTTTACGTCGGCAATGGTTCCTTCACCTGGGCCAGTAACTTCTCCTGCTGCATTGAAAAGGGGAGAATGTGCGCCTGTGGTATGAAGCCAGATGCGCATGGAGTTTCCTCCATTGGCATGTAGGTCTGCAAATATTTTCCTGAAGCCTTCAATATTGAGTTCACTATCAGGGCCGATGTCATTGGAAAAGTTGATCCACGCAGCATTTGATCCGCTCAGGAACAAATCCTGGTTGTTAAACCTGATACGGTTCACAGGGCTTTGGGCCATTGCTGATGCTGCAAACAGCAGAATAAGAAGGGATAAGTATTTCATGTAAGAATTGGTTGTTTAATAGGAACTGAGTTTAAAGTTTTTGATCATATCTTTATTGCTGATCCTCAGGGTATAAAATCCTGAAGTAGTCACCGGAATGCTGATCCTGGTAGTTGCTTTATCAAGCTGCTGCTGATAAACAAGGCTGCCTGTTGCATCAAAAAGTTCAGTCTTGAAAGGATCGCTGTTTAAAGTAGTGGTTTCCACGATAATATGATCCTTGAAGGGATTGGGATACACTTTAAACAAAATTTCGTTGTCTCTTACTCCGGTAGTACATAAAGGATCTGTGGCTGAATAAACATTCACGGCAACTGGGGCTGAGGTTGCTGAACAGCCATAGGCATTGGTTACCAGCCGGTAGGTGCCGCTTTCAGAAATATCAAGAGAGGTGACCGAACCCTGTATTTTGGTGGTTCCTTTCATCCAGGTATAGGTCAGATCATTGGAAGCATTTGCACTGAAGCTTACTTTTTCTCCCGGGCAAAAAGAAAGGTCTCCTACAGTGGTAATCTCTGCTTTTGGAATCGGGTTCACTATCACTTCAAGTGGGGTAGAGGTACTTTCAACTGGTCCTTTGCTGACTTTTACAGAATAAACACCTGATTGGCTGGCCACCATACTGGCTGTCTGATCAGGCAGTAATTCGGAACCGCGGAACCATTGGTAAGTAAGTCCCGTTCCGGCAGTTGCATTCAGAGTGATGTTCTCACCTTCGCATAAGCAGGCTGGTGTGGTGGATGTGATGCCAATGTTATCAGGAATTGTAGTGTCAAACGTAAGGTTGACTTTATTGGGTAGAAGGCTTTGTTTCGAATTGTTGATACTGAATGTTCCCGTTCTTACTTTATTTCCCGAAGTAATGGTATACTTGTAAGTTCCCAGAAAGCCATCAAAGGAGACTTTGCCTTCCGTATCGGTGACCTTATCGGTCTTTTTTGTCCACCACTGGTTAAAAACCAGGTCTTTCCATGCTTCCCCATGGGGGCGGAGCGTCCAATCCGCTGCATAAAATGCTGCTTCAGGCAACCAGTGTTGACTGGCCCAGAAACCCCATGTTAAAAATGATTTTACCGAAGGATGGCTAAAACAAATGGTCATAAAATCACGGGTGTAATCAGCTTGTACGGCTCGTTGAGTCACATCAATATCATGTTCGGTTATTTTGATTTCCTTTCCAAGGGTGGCATATCTTTCAAGAATGGAATATACTTTGGTGATGGGTGTAAGATCACTTCCAAAATGCCCCTGCATACCAATTCCTTCAATTTTACCGCCTTTACTGTCAATGTATTTGATAATGTCAAAGTAGCCATTCTGATGGTTGATATCCATTCCCCCGGCACTCAGAATGGAATAGTCATTGATATACAATTTTACTTTTCGGTCGTTTTGACGAACCCGTTTAAACCAGTCGGCCATCACTTCATTTCCCAGAATGGCCTGGAATTCAGTGTTGGTATAAGGTTCGTTCAGCACATCCCATTCAATTACTTTTCCCTTTGCATACAGGGTGGCCTGGTCGATGTGCCGTTCTATTTCTGTCCTGAAGGCTACTGGATTGGTGCTCAATGTTTTCAATGATGATAGATTGTAGTTAAAGTTTGGCCATACCAGGTTATGACCCCGTACCACGATGTTGTGTTTCGCCAGGGAATCAAGTGTCTTACCGGTATTGAGGCTTGGATTAGGGTTAAAAGACGGCCATTTCAAGTCGTTTTCAAGGACTACTTCATTGAAAAGTTCATATACCTTTTTCTTGTAAACTGAATTGGTCATGAAACGGTTGGCATCAACGGCAGAACCAAATCCAAATTGATGCCTGATCATTTCTACGGAAACATTGGCATCTTTCACCACTTGCCCTTGTTCGTCATATACGGTCATATCCACAACCCCTTTGCGTATTTGGTTGATGCGTTCAGCTGCCGGGGCCCTCCATGCTGCATCGGCTTCCCTTCCATAATAAGTGATTTCAGTTTCCGGGAGCTGATCCAAAGTGAGGGTGTTTTTATAATTCAGGTATTTAACATCGGCCACTTCGATGGTTTGTGAAACAAAACCTGTATGAAACGAATAGGTCACGGCTGATTGTGCCAGGGTTGAAACACACTTCACGGGAGCAAAATATTGCTTCCATTCATGCCCGATGTCCATTTTGAGATAGATTTCCTTGCTGTAGGTGGTGTTGTTTTCAATACATACGGTTAAGGCTCCATCGCCCGATTCCTGAATGGAGGAAGTTGTCCGGGCATAAAAGGCTACCAGGACCAGATCGTTTGCCGCAATTCCTGCAATGCCTGTAAACTTAACCTGTCCATCCCATGTATTGGAGATGTCGGCTCCGGTGGTATATTTAAAACCTGTCGTAAAAGGTTGACCGGTAACGGTGATGGCTGTCAGTGTGCCCTTGGCGCCTGCCTTCTGGTAATTAATGCCGGTTTCCTTGATCAGTGATATTCCACCTACAGGAATTTGAGAAAAGGCCAAAAGGTTGGCAAAAGCCAAAATAAAGATCATCGAAAGCTTGGGTAACATTGGTTTCATAGTGCTTGGTTAGGTTTCTATGGGTCAAATATAGCTCAATATTCTGTATTCTGATGGTTCATCGACGACTGAAGATACAGAAAATAATCCATCTAAAGGTATTCTTTTCAATTGTTTCTAAGGTTGATATCTTCAAAATAAGTAAACCATGAACTGGAGTATGGATCAAGTGCAAAAGCCAGTGGACGGAACCTACCCGGGTAGTATCATCTGATACCCATCTGTAACTCATCTGTAACCTTTCTGTAACCTCACCATACAGAAAGGTTACAGATGGGTATCAGATGGGTATCAGATATACGGAGGCAATGGATGCCCGGCAGGGAGTATAATAGGCAGAAGGAAGCAGGGAAAGGGTACTTTATGCTGCTGCCATTGAAAGGGGTTAATAGGATTTAAAGTTTGATAAATTGTTCAGTTTGGAATCCCTTGCTGCCTTCAAAGCGGATAAAGTACATCCCATTCGGGAAGGATTGAACATCAACGGTTTTGTTTTCAGCAATTATGCCTTTCTGTAAGATCTGCCCGAAGATGTTCATGATAGAATAAGCTTTGCCCGATTCTATTCCTGAAACAAACAGCTTCTCGTGGGCAGGGGAAGGAAAGATATTCACTTTTTTACCATTCTCCATTTCGATACTTCCAGAAACAATTTCACTGTTCACAGAGATCGTTCCCAGGTTATATTCGCCGTAATCAAAAAAGATACGCATGACTTGAAGGCCTTTTTTTAATGTAATTCCTTTGATAGTAGTGGTTTTAAAATTTGAATAGCTGCCTGTTGAGAGTACTGCAATCTTTCCGGTTTTGTCAACTCCATCGAATTCCAGGTGGAATTTGCCATAGCGTCCTGTTGTGGCAAACAGAATCTGAAAAGTGTAGTTTCCTTCCTGGAGAGCATCAACTGTGTATTCCAGCCATTCGTTTGTAGCAATTCCTCCAATGGTCCCTTCGGGCAGAAGAATCCCGGTATCGACCCCCTGTTCCTGCCTGATACCATCCCCATCATTGGCCGTGGTCAGGTCATGGTAAGCAACTCCTTCGCCCCCTTTATCAAAGTAAGTGACATTGATGGCTCCTGGAATTTTCTGCGGGTTGCCATCCGGGTAAGGTATTTTAGCCAGTGAAGTGAGCACCTTCACCTCGCAGGCAGCATTGAATCCTCCATCGTTGGTTTTAACCGTAATGACAGCAGAATCCTTTTTTGAAGAAATAGCAGTTACCAGTCCGTTGGCATCAACTGTGGCCACATTGGCATTACTAGTTGACCAGATCATCTTTTGATCCTCAGTCAGGGCTGGAAGGGCAAAGGCAATGAGTTTCTTCGAATAGCCAGTCACCAATTCAATTTTCCGATCCGATAGGCTGATGCCATTTGCTTTTAGTCCAGCAACAGGTTTCCCCCACCAGTAATTCTTCAGTTTTGCATCCGAAATAAGGGTATCCACCAGCTCATTCAGGGTGGTATCGTCCCAGTCTCGCCAGTCAACCCATCCTGAACCGATTTTCTCCAGGGCCTGGGCATTTTCCTTGAACCCGTCTACCTGTTTGATGAACTCATTTCCGGGTAATCTGGAAACATGGTCGTAAAACCATTCGGTACAGATGACCGGATGATAGGCCATGAGTGATTTTACGCTTGCACTGGTGGTCGAATTGTATAGGTGATAAGCTACCGTGGTATGGGGCCAGTCGAGCTGGTCCTTGTAGTTTTCAACCACATTTACAATGTCGGCAGCAATGGTATTGAAGCTGAACAGCAATATTTGCCGGTTGGGCGCCAATGTCCTGATGGAGTTGTAAAGGTTCAGGTACGAATTTTTAAAATCAGCCTTCAGGTAATCTCCCATAGTAAACGTAGGTTCATTGGCCGGTTCATAATAAACCAGGTCATTGTCTTTATACCGGGGTGCAACAGCGCTCCAGAATTCATTTTCAAGGGTGAATAGGTAGGTTTTATCAAAATTCTGCTGGGCGCCCACATTGTGGAAATTGATGATCAGGTTCATTCCCGTAGCAGTGGCATTCTGAACACATTGATCGAGGTAGGGGAGCAGCTCACTGACTATCCAACTGGCCTGAGAATGGTCTTTGTAATATGGGTCAACCCAGCAAAGCCTGATGGTATTGTATCCGTTGTTCTTGATGGTTTTCCAGTTTTCAATGTTCTGGGCAAAGATTACTGACCCGTTAAGCGCTTTTCCCAAAACCATTGGAGTTCCGCGCATTGTATTTCCATTTTTATCTTTTAAGGCCCCTATGATGGGTTGCTGTGAAGAGTAAACCTCCATTTCATTGAGCGCAAAACCATTGCTTGTAGCCATGGTCGTACCAAACATCCGGACATATCGCGCCGACGCGGTTGTATTCAGAATATTGTCAATTTGTCCGTCCCCATTGGTTTCTGTAAAAATGGTCTTCCATGTTTGATTGTCATCTGAAACCTGGATCTGGTAAGCTTTTGCGTAAGCGTCACCCCAGTTTAAAACAATCTCCTGGATGGGTACAGTCTCTCCCAAATCAATCGAAATCCATTGGCTGTTGTTGTAACTGCTCTTCCATGAAGTGGCTGGATTTCCATCAAAAGCGTAGCTATTGCTACTGCCAGTATAAATTGAGGATGAAATGGCCGTTTTGTTGATGCTCCAATTGTACAGTCCATCGGCAAGAACGTTAAGGGTGACACTTTTGGTAACAGTCGATTTTTCGCCTTTGGCAATTAGGGTGTATACGGTATTGGCAGGTGGTTGTAAGGCCAGTGTTCCCGATGCATCAACTACTTTTCCGTTCAGGGTGATCTCGTCTGCACCAATTGTAGTCCAGCTGAGGGAAGTAGATTCTCCTTGCTTAAGCAGTTGTGACCCTAGCAGTATCGTTGCCTTTACGGGTTGAATATAGGCCGGTGGGTTAGTTCTGAAGGGAGTGGCGGGCAAACCTTCACTATTAAAAAGCGTACTAGAAGCAGTTCCCAGCCAGGCATATCTGACCTGTTGGGGAGCCGCAATGTTATCGTTCCAAACCAGCAAGGTATTTCCGTCAATCAATGTTTTAGCCGGATAGAAAACCAGGTTGCTCCCTGCGATTTCGAATTGGGTGGGTGCATTGTTTTCAGCTACCAAGCCTGTTCCGGTATAATCGAAATTAACCCTGATTTTATTGCCTTCAGTTTGCATTGATTTATACTGAGGACCTGAATAAACGAGAGTGGATTGCCCGTAGTTTTTCGCCAAGGCCCACAAAGCCAAACGGTGCCCGACTTGTTCCTTTCTGGCCGGGTGAATGTTTAGATTGTCACCCACATCGAGTGTTCCTGCCATCCCGGTATGCTGCAATAACTGGGTATATGCCTGAGCTTCCCACAAATCAGGAAGGGAAGTGCCGTAGCCATTGTAAGGGCACAGCTGGACGAAGTAAAACGGCAGGTTGCTATTCTGGAAATCCTGACGCCAGCCTTCTATCATGGCAGGGAACAGTTCTGTAAATTGTTGTGCCCTGCCCACGTTGGTTTCGCCCTGGTACCATAAGACTCCTGCAAATGTAAAGGGTATTATCGGGGCGATCATCCCATTGTAAAGTACAGTAGCCGTTTGATTATCGTCCGCTTTGGTTGGAATCCATGGTCCTTTGTTCTGGTAATCAGTCACAAAGTTAAGGGCAGCCGCACTGGCCCATGTTTCACAACTGGATCCGCCCCAGCAACTCTCAACCAGCCCAATCGGGATACCCAGTTGAGTATACAATTCTTTACCAAAGAAATAGCTTAATGCACTGAACGGTTTTACAGTGGTAGGGGAGCAACTGATCCAGGTACCGTCAATCCAGTTCTTTTCGATGTTGAGCAATGGACTGGCGCTAGGCTTCTTTCCTGCGATCATCAGCCGGATATTGGGATAATTGGCCCCTGCAATAGCTTGAGCACTGCCTTCAACGGGCAGATCAGTCCATCCTTCGAGGGGCATTTCCATATTCGATTGTCCCGAGAGCAACCATACTTCACCCACCAAAACATCTTTTAAAATGAGGATGTTTGTTCCTTTGATCGTGATGGTGTAGGCAGTACCATCGGTTTTTGCAATGGGTGTATGCAGTTTTAAACTCCATTTTTTATTGGCAGTAGTTGTTGTCTTTACTGTTAGGTTATTCCAGCTGCCAGTCACTGAAATGGTATCTCCGACATTGGCCCAACCCCAGATATTGACATCCGTATTCTGCTGCAATACCATGCTGCTGGCAAACATGCTTGAAACGCTTACCTGCGCCATCAGATAGTGCGGTATCAAGAGAAGCAAGCTTCCGGCTAATAAACAGAACCAATTGAAGATTGATTTTTTCATTGATAATAGTATTAAACACAGACATAGTTTTATAAATCTTTATTCCCTTATGCCTCAAAGGTGACTTCATGGCGGTTAAGGTTACTAAGGTTTAGGCCCTTGGGTTGATTCTGGTTACTAAGGTTATTAAGGTTTGAGTCATTCGGTCATAATTTCAGAACCTAAAACCTTAATAACCTTAGTAACCAGAATCAACCCAAGGGCTCAAACCTTAGTAACCTTATTCTCTTCTAACTAGGATGTTGTGATCTGTTTGTCTAACTCCAATTATCTATTCATTCTTTTCAGTCTGCTTTCTGAGCAGTTCCCTTGTTTTGATCCCTGATTCATTCAGGTCTGCCTCTTTCCAATTTCCTAAAGGAGATACACCCGGTTTGATCATCGAACAGGTTTCATTTTTTGAGGATATCGACCAGGTGATGAGGCTAATCTTATTGCTTTGACACCAGTCGATCCATTTCTGCCATTCCGTATAATTCATCGGTCCATCACCTGAGGCTTCCATACCGGCGGATTCGGAAATGAAAATTGGGATTCCTTTTTTCAGGGCATAATCACAACGGTCACGTAAAGACTGTCCATGAGTTCCTGCATAGAAATGACAGGTGTACATGATGTTGTTGTAACCTACAATCGGATCGTCGGCTACCAGGTGAATATCCTGGTCCCAATGAGGAGAGCCTACCAGGATAATGTTGTCAGGATCAATGGCACGGATGGTTTTAATCAGCTCTACAGAATACTCTTTTACTTGCGACCAGGAGTCTTTCACTGGTTCGTTAAACAGTTCATAGATCACATTTGGATGCTGGCCATATTTAGTAGCCATTTCTGTAAAGAAGGCTTTGGCTTCGGGTAACCGGATGTTGTGGCTATGAAAGTCGATCAATACATAGATGTCGTTATCAATAGCCCCTTGAATAACCGCTTCGATCTTTTCTTTTGAACTTTCAGGACTATCAACATATCCGCCCTTGGGTTCAACTCCCATGGCTGCTCTTACTGCCGAGCATTTCCAGTCGCTTGCCAGCCATTTCACCGATTCTTTGTTGTAAAATTGGGACCACCAATTGTGCCAACCATAACTAATTCCGTTGAGTACGGTTGCATTTCCATGTTCATCGGTTAATTGGATCCCTTTCACAGAGAGATTCCCGTGTTTCTTTACCGGCTGTGCCTGAAGGTTCACTGAAATGGTCATTGCAATGAACAAGACAGAGGCAATCAATTTTAGTCTCATAATGCTTGTTGGTTTAAGGTTTAATTGATTTATTTTTTGATCAGTTTAACTGTTTTTACATTCTTTGAAGATACGAATTTAATCCAATAAATACCTCCTAAAAGGGATGCTGAATTAAAGTCAATTTGATGATTCCCTGTACCAAATACCTCATTACGGATGATTTTCACTAGCTGTCCATTGACATCGAATAGCCCAATATTCAACTTTGCGGTTTCGGGAAGCGAGAAATCAAGATGAATGACATCAGCTGCAGGATTTGGATAAGCACTTGCATGAAAATCGTTTCTTTGAATTTCCTGTTGAGCAGCCAGTACGATGGCTCTCAATTGAATGGAATTAACCGATAAGGGGGCCAATTCAACATTAATTTGGTTGGACGTACAGGTCACATTGTTTTTTACCAATGCATTTTTTGTATGAGAGACAAAAGTTTCTGTTGATCCAAGTTTCGATAAAGAATACATGATCAATGAATTGTCTGCCATCGTGTATCCATTAAAAGTCAGATTGACCAGTTTCTTTTCGGTCAGTGAACGATTGACCAAAACAACGGTCATTGAATCATCATTGGTATCAATGGTTGGATAAGCCGAAACCGAACTTTCATCGGAAGAAGAGGCCTGTACGTAACTTTCCTGGTTGAAACGGCTAAACAGGTGAAGGGTTTCCCACATGCCCACTTTCCAACTCCAGGGAGTAAATATTTCAACACCCTGCTTCATAAATTCACCCATGGTGGAGGCATAACATACAGATTGTACATTGGGGTCGGTTGATGCGATATCTGTTTCTGTGACTCCAAAAGTAACTCCATGATCGGCGCCCATGTATTGGGTCATCCAATCACTGCACCGTCCAAAAATATATTCCTTGGTAATGCTGGAGTCCCATCCCCCGGTGACTGTTTTTACCCCATTGGCCCCGGGATAAACGTAGTTTCTGTCAAAATAAATACGGTACAGTTGAACACATTTAGCCGCATCCGTTTCACCAGGATAGAAGTGAATATCCAATACATCAAGCAACCTGATTCCACTCGCTTTCTCTTCTTCTGCAATTCGTTTAATGAAATACTCCAGCCAGGGGTAATTTTTTCCGCCAGAAGTGATACCGTCCCCCCATCTAAACCATTGCCATTCATTGGCAGGAACAGGCCCAACGAGTTTAATGTCTGGATATTTGGCCCTGGCCGCTTTTGCTACTTTAAAGTACCGCTGCATAAACTCTTCAGCGGAACATTGGATTTTCATTACATCATCGTGTGTGCCTGACCATATTTCCGGCTCATTGTCCATATTCCAGTAGCGGATTCGGTTTTTATCGTATCCCAGCCCTTTGGGGCCAAACCATTTGTCCAGTATGCCAACAGTCGAATCAGCAGTCCATTCCATCAGGTAGAGGTCCGGATTGCCTTCCACCAATGCTTTCCCCGAAGGATTGGCCGTATTGGGTTGTCCACCCCCAGCCAGGTTCTGACCCGTACCTGCCCACCATTGCGAGCCATTGTAGGCATAGTCGTTGAAATTATGCTGGGTGTTTGCTGCCGCTTTTCCCAGCAATTGAAAGGACCACATTCCCTGAACCCCCGGCAGCTTGTCTGTCATATTTTTTGCCGCTGCATCCCAGTCGTTGGAATACACATTGTTGTACCAGTCGGGGTGACTGGAAAGCTTATTTCTCCAGTTGTATTTGGTGGCGTTATTACCGCCACCCTGACGGACAAAACGCACCCCAGCTTCCTTTGCCCTGGTAATTTCAGCCGTTGTACCTGAACTTAAAAATGTACTTGGTAACACATTGTTTTTACCATAGAGTAGGGGAGAAACAGACTTTTTCGCTTTAGTCAGATCAATGGTAATGGTGACAGGGGTTTGGCTAAATGCAAGGCTTCCTGCGATTGTAAAAATACTTAGTAATGAGGTGAATAAGGAGATTTCCATGTATTATATATTTTTTAAACACATAGACACATAGAGTTTAAAGTTTAAAGTTTAA
>DMFR01000335.1:11457-13855 GCA_003450125.1 Prolixibacteraceae bacterium
GTTTAAAGTTTAAAGTTTAAACTCTATGTGTTTAATTTTCATTTATTACTTTCCTGGATAATAATTTTCTTACTTATGTTTTGATTCTGATACATAACTTGAACTACATAAACCCCTGAATGGATGTCTTGAGTAGACATCCTGAAGTTTGTTCCCGGCTTTCTGATTGTTTTAACCAATGAGCCCAGAATGTTAATTATTTTCACTTCGTCAATCGCCTGATTCATTTCTGAATTGATCATCAATTCTCCATTGTTCTGATAAACTCTGAACCCACCGTTTGGGCTGTTGATGGAAATGCTTTGTAGAGGATTGCTTTTATTAAATTCAAGATAATCGATATAAAACAAGGGTTTATCGATGAAGGAAAGGCGCATGATTTGCGTTCCGGCTTCAAGGTTCATGGAAAAGGTGACAGGTTTTGTTTTGGTCCAGCTATAGGAAGTTGGAGCTTTTATAATTTCGGATTGCACAGTGCCTATTTTAACCTGGAAGGTTCCTCCCCCTGCAAATGCTGCAATAGAGGCAGTGATATCATACAGTCCTTTTTCTGCCACATTCACCGTATATTCGAGCCATTCTCCAGGATAATTGTCAATGACATAGTAAACGCCGTTGCCCAAGCTGTTGATATCAATGGGCTCCTCTGGTCTATAGGCTGAGGTGATATTTTTCAGGTCAGAATCATGGTAAGTAAACCCTTCGCCCCCGATGTCAAAATTTTCCGATTCTACCTTTCCTGGAATTGCAATGGCTTGACCGGTAAACGGTTTTCTATCCCTGACAACTGCAAAGGGTAAAAAGATTTTGATGGGATAGGAATAGATATCCGGGCTATTGAGATGATGAGCAATTACCCGGTAGTAATAGTCCATATTTCCAGTGAGTTGATGTTCACTAAAAGTGATCGAATTGCCATCCAATGAGGCAATTCTCTTAAAGGTTGAGACCGAGGTCCTTCGTTCAATGGTTATGCTGTCATAATCTGTTGCCGGATTGGACCAGTCCAGTTTGATGATTGTATCCTGAACAATGGCTAGTCTGGGCGCTTTGGGCGAAATTAATGATGAATTGACCAATATGTCTTTCAGGTCATCGTACCAGGTTTTGGTCGAACGGTACATGATTTTAAAATCACCTCCATCATCCCATGCACAAGGCGCAAATCCGAAGGTTTCACTCAATTCCATGTACGTTTTGTATTGCCTCATGCGGGCATTGTATTCGCATTTTCCCATTCCCCCAAATTCTCCGAGGAATACCGGAATGTCATTCTTGACCGACCAGTCTTTCACCTTCTGGAATTTGGCTTTCAAGTTAGTGACATCGGTGGAGGTAAAAGTACCGGTTCCTTCCAGTCCAAAAGGCCAGGGATCGTAGGAGTGAAATGAGCCAATCAGGTAAGGATCGTTCTTTGGAATGGCGGCATTGATCAATGCATCAGATCCACCCCAGTCAATTCCCTGGAAAATGATCAGTCGGGTAGGGTTGGTTTTCCTAATCACATTGATGGCTTTTTGATGCATATCATCATTTTGAGCCTTGGTCATTGCACCTTGAGGCTCATTGCAAATCTCGAAAATCAGCTTCTCTGATTTGTTTTTAAACCGGATGGCAATCTGGCTCCACAGACTGTCAAACCTGGCCTGGTTAATGGGATTGTCATAGTTGTCTTTTATCCATGAATCATGATGAGTATTGACCACCAC
The DNA here is from genome assembly GCA_003450125.1 of Prolixibacteraceae bacterium. GTDB lineage: Bacteria > Bacteroidota > Bacteroidia > Bacteroidales > Prolixibacteraceae > Aquipluma. The sequence goes on from DMFR01000335.1 coordinate 13,167, forward strand.
ATACAATCCTCTGGTCAATCCCCAGTCAATGATCTGTTCAACGTGTTTAAACCAGGTTTCATTCACCAGGTAGGGGGATGAGGTGCCCAGGTGCATATCCCACCTGACGGGAATGCGCACAAAATCAAACCCAGCGCTTTTGTACGTGTCAAACCAGTATTCCTGGGCCACATTGCCCCAATCTCCTTCATTGGGACTTTCGAGGGTATTTCCCATGTTGATTCCCTTTTTCATCTGGCCAATGGCTTCTTTGGGGCTTAATTGAGCCGAGGCAAAGACAGGAAGGGATAACAAAAGAAAGAGGATGGTTTTCGTCTTTAAAAAAGTATTGCGCATAGTTAGTTAAATTGAGAAAAAATGAGTGTTTAGGTTTGTTCTGGACCGCTTTCTGTACTTAAATGATTGATTTTGATGAACTGCATTATTCAGTTAATTTATTCCATTCAAAAATACTTCCTAAATATCTAATTGAGAATTTATTGAAGATCGAAGTATGTAACGTTTCTTTCAAGAGTGAAAGAATTCAACCATCCTTCAAGAAAGGAGAAGGGGAGAAGGGAGAAGGGGAGATCTCAGGAGAATAGGAGAAATGAGAAGGAACAAAGGACATGGGAGTAGGAAACTATGTAGGAAGCTGTCTTAAAAGTCAAAATACGATTTAATCACAAGTCACAAAGGAATTCACCACA
>DMFR01000260.1:0-1006 GCA_003450125.1 Prolixibacteraceae bacterium
CGGTCTAAGCGCCTATACCAATTCTTTTTAATAATTAACACAAATTACCAAATGGCAAAAAACGAAAAAACATCTAAAGAAATGGCAACTAAAGCTGGAAAAGCACTATCAAACCCAAATTCTTCTAAACTTACTAAGAGTTTAGCGGCAGCAGTATTAACACAAGCTGCAGATAAGAAGAAAAGCAAAAAGTAATAATGTAAAATGATGGTTTTGTTTAATTTAAAACAAAAAGGAGAACTATAATTAGCTCTCCTTTTTTCATTTACTTCTTTATATACGTCTGGTAGTATCATTCAGTAAATATTACTGATTCACTCCAAGTTATTTTATTATCGCTTAGAATCACCAGTAGCTTAGAAGCTATTGTATGATACTTTTCTGCTTTAACTTCATCAGAACTCAATTATCGTTATTTTTTAAAGATGAAGTAAACGGCCAGGATCAGGAAAACAAACCCTATCAGGTGATTGAACCTAAAGTTCTCGTTTTTGAAGAACAGCAAAGAAAAGACCGTGAAAACGAGCAAGGTGATAACTTCCTGAATGACCTTTAATTCCATCAAAGAGAACGGGCCTCCGTTTTCCTTGTAGCCCATCCGGTTTGCTGGTACCTGAAACATATACTCAAACAATGCTATGCCCCAGCTGATCAGCACAATGGAGACGATACCCAGTTTGCTGAACCAGGGCAATTCCCGAAATTTAAGATGCCCGTACCAGGCTAAGGTCATAAAGGAGTTTGACAGCACCAATAAAAAAATAGTATATATCCCTCTCATAATTCTATTCCTTAAATATCAGTGGCAAAAATAAATCAATAACTCACCTTACGCAAGAACACTGATATAAAAAAGAAAAATGGAACACTGATTTAACTGATATAACGGATTTACACTGTTCTTTTTATTTCATGAAATCGTTAAAATTCATGCAATTCTTATTTTTAATAGATCAGTGTAAATCTGTTATATCAGTTAAATCTGTGTTCCATTTTTCTTTTTTAT
>DMFR01000260.1:1056-4143 GCA_003450125.1 Prolixibacteraceae bacterium
AATGAGTATAAATCAAACAATTTGAGTAAATTTATGTTGCTTCTACCATTGGCAGAGCTTGTTCTGTCAATGATACGGATATTCAAAACAAATCAATTAAAATCTACCACCCATGAAAAGATTGACACTTTTTATCCTTGTATTGGCTTTCCTTGGAGCCTGTAATTCAAAGTCCGTAAAAAATATGGAGTCTGACAAGGACAATGCAGGATTGAAGCTTCCTGAAGGATTTTCTGCACTTGTTTTCGCCGATAGCCTTGGAAACGCAAGGCATTTGGACATTAATGCCAATGGCGATGTATACGTTTCACTCAGCAGGATTAAAAAAGGAGGGGGGATCGTTTGCCTTCGGGATCAGGATAAAAATGGAAAGGCTGATGTGATCAAATATTTCGGGAATCTTGAAGGCACAGGTATAAAAATTCACAACGGGTATTTGTATTTTGGAGCTGACACCGTAGTAGTAAGGTATAAACTCAAAGAAGGAGAACTGGTTCCAATGGAAAGTCAGGAGGTTATCGCACGTGGTTTTGAGGCGCAAAATCAACATGCTACAAAACCAATTACTTTTGACCAGGCCGGCAATATGTATGTAACCGTTGGCGCTCCTTCAAATGCCTGCCAGGAGAATGACAGAACGAAAGGTTCATCTGGGATTGATCCCTGTCCGTTGCTGCAACTTCATGCAGGAATATGGCGGTTTAAAGCAAACGTTTTGAACCAGGATCAGGCAAAGAATGGCTATCGCTATGCATCAGGCATCAGAAATGCAGTTGCCATCAACTGGAACAATGCAGAAAATAAACTCTTTGCCCTACAGCATGGCAGGGATCAGTTGTCTCAATTTTATCCTCAATATTATACTGAAGAAAAAAGCTCACAGCTTCCGGCAGAAGAGTTTTTACGTGTAGAAGACGGATCGAATTTTGGCTGGCCTTATTGCTATTATGATCCGGCACAGAATAAGAAAGTATTGGCTCCCGAATATGGCGGTGACGGATTAAAAGTAGGCAGGTGTTCTTCAGCTGATGATCCAATCATGGCATTTCCTGCACATACAGCCCCAAATGATCTGTTGTTTTATACCGGGGATATGTTTCCAGAGAAATATAAAAACGGAGCTTTTATCGCCTTTCACGGTTCATGGAACCGGGCACCCTTACCACAGGAAGGGTTCTATGTAGTGTTTGTACCCTTCAAAGGTTCAATGCCTTCGGGAAAGTGGGAAGTATTTGCAAGTGGCTTTGCTGGAGTGGATGTGGTGAATAGTCCAAATGATGCCAAACACCGTCCCTGTGGATTGGCACAGGGACCTGATGGTTCATTGTATGTGTCAGATGATGCAAAGGGTCGTATTTACCGGATATTATACCAGTAAGGATAATTTATTTGTAAAATAGTAGTATATTGAGCTTCCAAATTTAATTGAAATTCAATGAAACAAAGAATTAATCTGTTCATATTTAGCGTATTGTTAGCCGGAGCCCTATTCTCCTGCCATAATAATAGTGATCAAAAGAAAGTTGAACCGGTCAGTCCAGATCAAATGTCTAAAGAAATCACCAAGACTCTTCCTGCGACACCAGAAAAGGTACATCCGGGTAAAGCTGTTTTTACACAATATTGCCTGGTATGCCATCAAGCCGATGGCTCAGGGGTGCCGGGGATGCATCCTCCATTGGGACCGGGAAGCTGGGTGGGAAGAGATCCCAAGGAATTGGTGGCTGTACTGATCAAAGGACTCAATGGAAAGGTGGAAGTCAATGGTGAAGTGTACAATAGCTTTATGCCTTCCCAGGCACAGTTAACCGATGATGAAATGGCCGATGTATTGTCCTATATCCGTTCTAGTTTTGGCAATAGCTATGGCCTGGTAGATGCTGATTTGGTTAAAAAGGTCAGAAGCGGGAAATAATGAGGAAAGACAATTTATTCCCCTGAAAAAAAAAGAAATTTCACGAAGTACGGGTCTCAGATACCCCAATGAAAATTGAAAAAATGAGTCACAAAAAAAGCTTTCCCTTACCCGGAAAGCTTTTTTTGAATGGTTCTATTTTGATTGATGACAAAATCACCAAAGGTGATAGTTACAGATTATTTAATGGCAAAGCGGGTAAAGACGGTATATCTGAGTTTGATTTTCTGAAACCCTAGTTCAGGCAGCTGTGCTTCCTGTTTTTCAGAAGCATCCATTGCCATGTTGGCCATTGCCATCGTTTTGCGGAGGAAGGGTTGCTCTTCAAAAGTTTCGCGTTCCTGGATCAACAGGGGTTTTCCAATGGTTTCACCAATGGCTGATAGTAAATTAGTGGCCTTTTCCTTGGCGGCTTTTACTGCCATCATTTTTACTTCATTCTTGTATTTCTCAATCTCAGAATGATCTACCCGGTCAATATTGGCGTTAAAAGCATTGATATCATCCAAAAGTTCAAAAACCTTGGCAATCTGAGCTGTCGTTTTCACCTTCAAAAGATAATCCTTTGAAGCGATTACATCATTCTTTTTGCGTTTGATTTTAATGAAATCAGAGTTGGCATCCGAGAGCTGTAAATCATTTAAGTCAATATCAAGCTTGATCAATCTCTTCTTGAGTTCTTTTTCCTGGTTTTCAATTTCAATCTTGGTTTTACCCTCAAAGCGTTCTTTCAGGGTAAAAGCGATATAGATTTCATCGGGGACAATTTCCATTTCTCCGGTTCCGACTACTTCAATGGCAGGTATTTCCTTACCGGGTTCAACATACTGGCTCCAGGAGCAAAAAGGGATAACAGCCAGCAATGCAATGAGGATACTTGTTTTCATGTTTCAATTTTTATAGGTGATTTTATTATTCCATTCTTCAAATCTAATTCAAGCAGGTAAATAATGGATGAAAACTTTCCTTTTTAATTAATTTTGAATTAATTTTAAACCGAGTGATAAAGATACTTGAATATATTTGAACATGAATCCTTTTTTAAAACAGGTTGCCCATTATTTATATCAGAATCACCGTTCAGAATTGAGCGAATATTGCCTGGTTTTTCCCAATAGGAGAGCAGGGCTGTTTTTTACGGCATATATGAACGAGATGGTGGAGCATTCGAT
>DMFR01000260.1:4278-10195 GCA_003450125.1 Prolixibacteraceae bacterium
GCTTTCACCTGAAATTATGACCATTGAAGAATTGATTGCTTCAGTTTCAGGCTTGCAGAAAGCCGACCCGGTGGACCTGGTACTCAAACTACAGGACGTTTACAGCAGGGTTACAGGCCACCATGAACCTTTGGATGAGTTTTTCTTTTGGGGGGAAATTCTATTGTCCGATTTTGATGATGTAGACCGGTATTTGCTCAACGCAGATGACCTGTTCAGAAACATTGCAGATCTAAAAGACCTGGAAAATCAATTTGATTACCTGACAGAGGAGCAAAAAGCAGCCATTGAGGAATTTTGGGGAAACCTGGAGAAAGTGCCCCATTCCTTTAACAAGGAAAAATTCATTGGCATTTGGATGAAGCTGGCTACGATCTATCATGAATTCAAAGCAGTTCTTCGTCAAGAACAAATCGCCTATACAGGAATGATTTACCGGGAGGTGGCCGGACGGGTTGCAGAAGAACTTCCTGAAGAATTAAATGCAAAAAAATATGTCTTTATCGGGTTCAATGCCCTCAATGCCTGTGAGAGAGCTATTTTCAAAAAGCTGGATAATTTAAAAAGAGCGATGTTCTTCTGGGATTTCGATGATTTTTACCTGAAGGACAACGAAAATGAAGCAGGAAAGTTTCTGCGTACGAATATGATCAGTTTCCCTGCACCAAGGAACTTCTTCCTGGAAAAGTCGATTCCTCCCAAAGAGCGCAAGATAACCATGGTGTCCGTTCCTGGAAACATCACCCAGGCACAGGCCATCAATCTTCCGCAGGTGGTAAAGACCTTTCATGTTACCAATCGTTTTGATAATACGGCATTTGTTTTGGCTGATGAAAACCTGTTGATTTCAGTAATTTCGGCTGTAGGCAAGAACTTTACAGACATCAATATCACGATGGGCTACCCGTTTGTGAATACTCCTGTCTATGGATTTATTTCCCAGTTGATCAGTCTTCAGAAAAATATACGCAAATCAGGTAAGTCGACTTCCTTTTACCACAAGCCGGTAGTGGCTATTTTGAATCACCAGTTTGTAGTGGATGCCAGAATAAAAGCTTTTGTGGCAGGGATCTACAAAAAGAACAAAGTTTACCTCAGTGCCGAGGAGCTGAATCTGAATCCGTTTGTGCAAAAGATATTCTCCCCACAGGAATCATGGATTGATCTGCTGAACTATTTTCTGGATGTATTAAACGAAATGGCACTGAAGTTTGACAGTTCAGGAAATGACCAGGTTAAGCTTGAATCGGAATATCTTTTCCAGGCATACCTGGCCGTTCAGCGCTTGAAAGATACTCTGGAAGGGCTGAAGGTGGCCTACTTTCCTGTTAAAATCATGTACCGCCTGCTGGATCAGAGTTTAAGGCGCATCTCCATTCCTTTTGAAGGAGAGCCGTTAGGTGGCTTGCAGATTATGGGAATGCTGGAAACCCGATGTCTTGATTTTGAGAACCTGGTGCTGTTTTCAGCCAATGAAGGTTATCTGCCCCGCATAGCAGCCGGACATTCATTTGTTCCTTATCATCTGAGGAAAGGTTTTGGAATGCCTACGTATGAAGACCGGGATGCCTTGTATGCTTATTATTTTTATCAGCTGATTCAACGCACAAAAAAAACGGTATTGGTCTACAATTCAAATACTGAAGGTATTTCTTCGGCAGAAAAGAGCCGCTTTTTATACCAGTTGATGTATGATTCAGAATTTGAAATTGAAGAATTGAATTTAAGTTTCAACTTTAAGGGGAGCACCAATGAGCCCATTAAAATTGATACCAGCGAATCGCATATCCAGAAATTAATCTCCACTTACTCGGAACGGAAGCTGAGTCCAAGTGCCATCAATGTGTACCTGGATTGCAAACTGAAATTCTATTACAAATATGTTGCTGAAATCAAGGAAAAGGAAGAGCTAAAGGAGGAGATTGATGCCGTTCTGTTTGGAAACCTGTTTCATTACGCCATTGAGCTTTTATACAAACCTTTTGAAAATAAGGTTGTTGAAGCCGATGCCCTGAAGTTCCTGCGTGCAGACCATCAGCGTATCAATGAGGTGGTTCGCCAGGCCATAGCGGTGAAATATTACCAGTTGGATCCAGAACAGGTATCCGGCGTACAACTTGGCGGGCAAAGCATTCTGATCGCCTCCCATATCCGCGATTACATTCACCAATTGCTTGAAAATGACATCCGCTTTGCTCCATTCCAGATAGTGGGCCTTGAAAAAGAATTTACTTCAGATTACAAGGTGGCCAGTGACGGTAGGACACACCATATCACCATTGGAGGTATCATTGATCGAATGGATCAAACAGCTGAAGGCTTGCGGATTATCGATTATAAAACGGGCCGCAACATGAAACTTGATTTCAAGGAATGGTCGCAGTTGGTTGACCGGACAATTGCTGACAGGCGGAAGGAAATCTTCCAAACCTTGATTTATTCGGACATTGTCAACAGAACGGAACATCATTCTGCAATATTTCCAGTTATCTACAAGCTGGACGATTTATTTGATGAGGAGTTTATTCCCAATGTCATTTTCCAGAACGAAAAGCTTTCCTTTAACCAGGTGGCCGATGAGTTCAATACCGTTTTTTCAGATGTGTTGTCAGAGATGTTCAGTGTTACGAATACTTACGATCAAACCAAGGACCTTCAGAAGTGCAGTTATTGCGCCTATAATAAGATTTGCAGAAGATAGGGAGAGTTCAAAGTTTAATGTTTAATGTTTAATGTTCAAAGTTGCGTGCCGAACTGGATGCAACTTCACATAGTTTAAAGTTTCATGTTTAAAGTTTAAAGTTGCATGCCGATCTGGTTGCAACTTCATAGTTTAAGTTAAAGAAGAGTAGCCATTGATCGGCACGTAACTTTAAACTTTAAACATGAAACATTAAACTATTGATTCTTCAGAAGATCTGGCCGAAGGAGTTTGGTGCGGTCATAGGCTTGTTTTTCCTGCCATTCATTGATTTTTTTCTCATTACCGGAAAGCAATATTTCGGGTACCTTCCAGCCTTTATAATCGGCTGGTCTGGTATAGACAGGGGGACTTAGCAGATTATCCTGAAACGAGTCGGTCAGGGCAGAAGTTTCATCGGATAGAACCCCTGGGATCAGTCGAACAACACTGTCTACAATCACGGCAGCAGCCAATTCACCACCAGTTAAAACATAGTCGCCAATGGATATTTCCATGGTAACGAGGTGTTCCCGGATACGCTGATCGATTCCTTTGTAGTGGCCGCAAAGAATGATAATATTACCGAGCATCGAGAGTTTATTGGCCACTTTCTGGCTCAAGAGGTCTCCATCAGGGCTGGTATAAATTACTTCATCATAAGATCTTTGCGATTTCAAAAAGTTGATGGCCGATTCAATGGGTTGTATGGTCATCACCATTCCAGCACCTCCACTAAAAGCATAATCATCGGTTTTCCGGTGTTTGTCCTCAGAGAAGTCACGGATATTGTGTACGTAAATTTCAACCAATCCTTTGTCCATGCCTCTTTTAATAATCGAATGGTGGAATGGGCTTTCGAGCAATTCAGGAACAACGGTCAGAATATCGATACGCATAACAGGATTTAAATTTTCCACAAAAGTAACAACCTGATCCCAAAGTATAGCAGATCAGAAAATTTTTACGAGAAAAAAAGCCGGAATTAGCGTTCTTTTCACTATATTCATCCTGTTTTTAACTTTTATTAATGAAAATCTTTGAGTATTAGCCAGTAATGTATATTTTCGTAGTCTGAAAGAAAACCTTATTCTCTGTTAATTACATCGTAATTTAAATTTGTTATGGAACCTAAAGATCTAAAAAACTCCAAAGTTGAGTTAAGTGGTGCACAAGTTGAGCCAGAAACTATTAATGATCAGAATGTTACTGAAGTAGCCGAAGTGCCAAATGAAGTGACAGAACCTCAGGAAACTGTTGAAGCAACAGTAAATGAACCCGTTGAAACGTTAGTAGAAGAAGCAGTTCCCGGGGTAGAAGAATCAGAAGTAGCTGAAGTTGAAGAAACTGATGAAGAGCAGGTTAAAGAACCAGAAGGGGAGGCCGTTGAGCCAGTAGTTGAAGAACCGGCTGTTGAAGAACAAGTCTTGGAGCCTTTTGTTGCTGAGGATGAAAAAGGTGCAGAAATACCTACGGTTGAAGAAATTGTTGCTGCCGAAGCTATGAATTCAGAAAAAGCTGATCATTCAGCCTCAGAAGAGAGGCCCGAGTTGTCAGAGATAACTGATGAAGAGTTCCAGGAAGAAGAGTTGGATGAAGAAAGTTCAAAGGTTAAACTGGCCGATTATGCCCATTTGAATGAAGTAGAACTTCTCGATTCACTGCGCAAGTTGCTTGATGCCGATGATATTGAAAGCATCAAAGATGATGTAGACGCGATCAAGATTTATTTCTTCCGTATTTATCGGGCCAATATCGAAGCGCAGAAAGCTGCATTTGCTGAAGCAGGGGGTGATATGGCTGAATTTATAGCAGAACCCGATCCCAATGAACTGGAACTCCGCAATCTGTTAAAACAATACCAGGATTTAAGAAGTGAACACAACAAGAAGATTGACGAAACAAAAGAAGCCAATCTTCAGAAAAAATATGAAATCATTGAAGAGATTAAATCTCTCATTAATAATAAAGAATCTATTAACAGAACTTTCCACGAATTCCGTGAATTGCAGAACCGTTGGAGAGATATTGGTTTGGTTCCACAGGCAAAACTGAAAGACCTATGGGAAACATACCATCATCATGTTGAAAATTTCTACGACTTCATCAAGATCAACAAAGAACTTCGGGATCTTGACCTTAAGAAGAATCTTGAAATAAAGATGGAGATTTGTGAAAAAACGGAAGAGCTTTTGGTAGAACCTTCGATCATTAAAGCTTTCAATATTCTGCAAAAATACCACGAACAATGGCGTGAAGTAGGACCAGTACCTCGTGATAAAAAGGATGAGTTGTGGGAACGCTTCAAAGCTGCTACCTCGATCATCAATAAAAAGCATCAGGATTACTTTGAAGGTCGCAAATCGGATCAGAAAAAGAACCTGGATGCAAAGATCGCTTTGTGTGAAAAGGTAGAAGAAATTGCCAATGCTGCCATCGAAACCCACAAGGATTGGGACGAAAGATCCAGAGAACTGATTGAATTGCAAAAACTTTGGAGAACAATCGGTTTTGCACCCAAAAAAGAAAACAACAAGATCTATGAACGTTTCAGAATTGCTTCTGATACCTTCTTTGACAAAAAACGCGAGTTTTACAACCAGAATAAAGAAGAACAGACGACCAATCTTCAGTTGAAGACTGATTTGTGTGTGAAAGCTGAAGCCTTGAAAGACAGCACTGACTGGAAAAAGACTGCCGATGAATTCATTACCATTCAGAAGGCATGGAAAGAAATCGGACCTGTCCCACGTAAATATTCAGATGTGATCTGGAAACGTTTCAGGGCTGCCTGTGATCATTTCTTTGAAAACAAATCTAAACATTTTTCATCCATTGATGGCGAACAGGGTGATAACCTGAGGAAGAAAAGAGAGCTTCTGGATGAAGTAAAACGTTTTACCTTGTCAGGTGACGATAGCGCTGATTTGGACAAATTGAAAGAGTTTCAGCGCAGTTTTACTGAAATTGGGCATGTCCCGTTTAAAGACAAGGACAGCATTCAAAATGAATTCCGTGATGTGATCAACCATCATTTTGATTCTTTGCGCATCGATGAAAAGCGTCGCAACCTGATGAAATTCAAGAACAAGGTAGCGGGAAATACCTCTTCAGGAAAAGGACAGAACAAAAATCGCTTTGAGCGCGAAAAATATATGACCAAACTGAAACAGATGGAATCTGACCTTGCCTTGCTGGATAACAATATTGGATTTTTTGCCAATACAAAAAATGCAG
>DMFR01000259.1:0-6245 GCA_003450125.1 Prolixibacteraceae bacterium
AGAAAGGTATCAGAAAGGTATCAGAAAATAGGGCCCGGGTAGGTTCCGTCCACTGGCTTTTATACTTGATCTTGTATTTATGACTTATTCTTTTCTGATAAATTATTCCTTTTTATTGCGACACATCGTATTTCAAAAACACACTTTGCTCTTGATATATTGATTGTTTAGTAGTAATTTAGGCTGCGATAAAAGTAATGGGAAACAAACAATTGTATCTTCAATTGCAGGCTTGCCGGACCACAGGGATTGAACTTCAACAGGAATTGGATATGAACATATTAAGGGGTGTCAGGTATTGGAATAATCGGTTAATAGGTATTCGAAGGCCTGTCATAAGAAGGTTCTTAATACTATGGATGATTTTATTGGCAGTCATGACTTCTTGTAAAACTGATCCGAATTCATTCTCCTGGAATGATGAGAACTCGTTAACCATAAGCCAATACCTGGAAAAAAACAAGAATGAATATTCAAAATTCTACAGGTTATTGGTCGATGGAAAAATGTTGACCACGCTCTATGCCTACAATCCTTATGGTGATAATTATACTCTTTTTTTACCTACAGATGAAGCCATTGATCGTTTCATTCAGCAGAATCAGAATTATGGAAATTTTGAAGAATTATTAAAGGATACAAGCTTCATCCAAAGGCTAACGCGTTATCATACCTTAAACAGAAGTTTAAGAACTTATGAATTTCCTGACGGAGCTTTTGTGGACAGGAACCTTACGGGGGACCGGCTGGTAGCCAGCTTTTTTGCAATTGGAGATAATCAGCTCATTAAAATAAATAATGTCGCTCCCATTATCAAATCAAATCTGAAAATGACCAACGGCTACATCCATGTGATTTCCGAGGTGTTACAGCCAGTTGATATCTCGGGTTATGATTGGCTTCAGCAACAAAATGATTATTCAATCCTGGCCCAGGCAATGAAGCTTTCAGGTATTCAGAAAAAATTGAAATGGGCTAATTATACCCTCTTTGCAGAGGCCGACAGTATTTATCACCGGTATGGGATTAATAATGTAGAAGACCTGATCAGCCGTTTTTCAACACCCGGAGTTCCATTAACGACCGTAACAAATTCATTTTACCAGTTCACGGCATATCATCTATTGGAGGGGGAGCATTATATGAATGATTTGTATTGGGGCAGCAAAAAATACGTGACCTTAAGCGGTCAACTATTAACAATTATTGTCGGGATGGAGGTTAAGATCAATACAGGTGTCGATACCTATGGTACAACAATCTCAGAATCAGGTGAAACAACAGTGATCGACTACATCCGACCGATACCAGAAGGCAGTAATATTCTCACGCATACTGGCCCTGTCCATTCGATCTCTGATTTGATGTATTATAAACATTTGCCCTAGGAATTTAAAGAGGAAAATATTCTTAATCTTCGAAAATGCCGGGTACTCAATTCAATTTCCAAAATTGAACCAGCATTTGACCGTCAGGCTCTTGCCGTTGTCTGCAGGTTCATCCAGCGGAAAAGGAGAGCCGGTTACGATCTGATCCCCTTTGTACCCAAAAGTGCTGGGAAGGGTGCCCTGGATCGTATTATTGGAATGATCCCAGGTAAGGATATTACCCCCCAACGTTTTAATGATTTCCTTATTATCGCCTCCGATTGACGTGGAAGTTCCGACTTGGTTCAGTATCCACTTACTAAGGGTAGTGCTACTAAGTACTTCCATTTTATGCATTAGCCTGTTATAGGCCTTGTAATCGTACCGGTTCATATCTTTATTCCAACTCATAAACAAGGAGGAATCAGCCATTAAAGTATAATCAGTTATCGGGAAAAAGTATAATTTACCTTTATAGTTGGCAATGGCATCGTAGGCACCGGAATATAACATCGCTTGTCGGAATATGGAAAAGGCCGGACGGCAGAATACCGGCCCCGTTACACTGGTAAATACCCGGTCGGGAATATAGGTACCTAATCCGATGAAGGTACAATTGCTCCCGAAATCCTTTCTGATAATATCTTCCTCGTTCTGATGGTATCTGTTCGCGCCCTTGAAAATTTTCTGATATTGACTTGTAGAAGGATAGATTGGAAATGACATGAAATTTTGACCTACAATAATATCAACAACATCCGCCGGAAGGGATTTATAATCGTTCCAGTGAGGGAATCCTGACTTAAAGGTTAGGATCCCATCAATGAATTTCCTGAAAGTCTCATCGGTGGGGGCAATCAAACCGTTGTGTCTGACTAAGGTTTGATTAATATTATAGAAACGTTCTTTTTGAGGACTAAAGGCCAGAGCAGCGTAATCCAAGTCCCACAATGTATCAACCATTGCCCCGATTCTTACCCCCGGTTGACTATTGGTGGCCGCCATGTTAAATTCAAAATGCGGATAATACCAATAGACCATATCCAGGAAGAGCTGATAGCTTTCTCCGGGTATTTCTTTTTCAAGTTGTTCCTTTGCATTCAGCATGGGGTTCACAACCCTGTCGATGATATGCACAAATCCGTTTTCGGCGAAAATATTAGCCTGGATGATTTTGGCCCCCGCATAATAAACATTTCCAGGTTCATATGCTCTTTTAAAATAAAAATTGTAATCTTCAGGAGTTATGCCATTTACAGCGAAATACTTATCGTAAAATATGGGTACAAATTTTCTTGATGAAGTAAATACCATTTTGTAACGGTCTGCGATCGCTGAATCTCTCACGATCATTTCCTTTTTCTTTTCTCTTTTGATCCAATATTTTTCGTCAGGATTTCTCAGAATTGTTTCACGTTTATAAGCATAAGAGTTCGATTTTGCATCATCCACTGTTCTCCAACCTTCTGAACCGAGAATTTTCAATTGATCAAGTGTCCATGGATCCTGAATAATATGGAATTTGGTGATTTTTTCAAGCTCTTCCTTTGGGATGTCTGAAATGCGGGAATATTTATTTTCAGACAGATATTGTCTCATAGCTTCATCAGTCGGCGCAAAAACAGTCCAGCTTCCCGAAACACCAATGATGGTGTCCAATCCGGTAAGTCGTAAACATTCGGCGAACAAGCTAAGATTCTTCTGAATCGACACAGCTGTATATAATTTCCCCGGAAGCCAGTCGGGTCTTTTATATTTATCCTGGCCGGACCACTTCTCACAACCCGCCAACAGGATGAAAAATATAGCTGGAAGAAGTAAAATCGTCTGATATTTTCTCATTATTTAATTTCCAAAATGAATACTCCGCGATGAGTTATGGGCAGCACAAACTACAAATATTTTTACACAAAGCCTTCCAGATATTAAAAATAAATAATTTTTAATTATAATTTCAATCTTCTGTTTTGCTAATACTCTAAGACTAGAAAGCAATCTACTTCTAATTGGGAATGCCTTCGATGGAAAAGGAATGTAATTTCTCAAAACAGATAGATCATAGGCAATATTCTTCAAACGATTAGGCCTCATTTCATTTTTGTAAACATCATTTGATTTTAAAATCAATTAAAATAATGCCTTGTTTTGTAACCTAATTCCTTCAAAATTCGAACAAACAGGTAAATCGAACTAAATAAGATTACCATGGAGGAAAAACTTACCACACTGGCTTCTCTGCCATATTCGAAAGCTGAAATCCTGCGTTCGCTTTTGGAAGCTGAAGGTATTGACTGTTTCCTCGAAAATGTTGATTTTCTTCAGAATGGCATGAATACCGGAGTCAGCGTACGCATCAATGAACTGGATATGCGCAAGGCGTTCCCCATCTTAGAAAAGATGCTGGGAAAAGTTGCCAGGGATCATGTCAAACGCGAAAATTACGTGCTGGTACCCATTGATTTTTCAAGTTATTCACTGAAGGCTGCCTTGGTCGCTTTCGACATTGCTGAAAAGCTGGGATCAAAAATGGTATTGTACCATTCCAGCATGCAGCCTGAATTTATGACCATCCCCTATTCGGATGTGATTGTCTATGATTCAGCCCTCTTCCTGAATTACGAGATGACGGAAAAGGAAACCATCAAAAAGTTTGAAGATTTCCTCACTAAACTGACCACTTCGATTGATTATCCAAGGTGGAAAAAGGCAAAACCGGAATACATCATCAAAGTGGGTGAACCCGAAGATGATATTCTGTCCTATATCAATATCCATCCTCCCAAGCTCGTTGTGATGGGGATCTGCGGTGGGGATGCCGAGTCGGACGATCTGATCGGGACAACCACCGCAGGCGTTATTTTCAATGCAAAAGCGCCCGTGCTGGCCATTCCTGAAAAGACCCCGAATAACTGGTTGCAGAATTTCCATAAGATTGCTTATGCCACCATCTTCGAATCCAATGATTTTATTGCCATCGACAGGTTGCTCAAGTTAATGACTCCCTTCGATACCAAAGTAGTCTGCGTTCATGTAGACCTGGGAAACAACTCCTTCCTGGATGAAGCCATGTTGGAAGGAATGAAAGAGGCACTGTGCGAAAAATATCCACAGGCGACTTTCGAATGTCACCTAATCCACCACAAGAACCTTCCTGAAGCCATTGATCAATTTATTGTGGAAAATCACATTGATGTACTGGCCTTAACGACCCACAAGAGGAACCTGCTCACCCGCTTATTCAACCCAAGCATTGCCCGCAAAATGGTAATGCACACCCAGACTCCCCTCCTTATTTTTCATGCATAGCCCAACTGACGCCTGAACACTTAAAAGTGAAAAGGAATATTGATTAAACGGATGTAACGGATTTACACTGATTTATTAACGCGAGTAGAATTAAAGTAACTCCTTGAAATACAAGGCCGATCTATGGGAATTGATGAAATCCTTTAGAGGACACAAACGACAATAACGACACAAATGACAGTTGTCGTTTGTGTCGTTATTGTCGTTTGTGTCCTCTGTAAAGGAGAGATCAGATGTGAATTTGCTGTTTTCTATGATTAAAAGCTACTTTAAGAAAGTAGTGGCTTGACATACGCTTAGATCATACTCCCGTTATTACTTTCGTGTAATTCGTATCAATTGGTGTAATTCGTATTTTTCTATAAAATCAACATCGCATCACCATAAGTTCCAAAGCGGTATTGTTCCTTGATGGCTTCCTTGTAAGCCTTCATTAAATGATCGTACCCGGCAAATCCGGCAGCCATCATCTGCAAGGTAGATAGGGGCAAATGGAAATTGGTAATCATCCGGTTGGCCACACTAAAATCATAAGGAGGAAAGATGAACTTGTTGGTCCAGCCTTCAAATGGTTTCAAATGTCCCTGGGTAGAAACTGAACTTTCAATGGCCCGCATGACGGTAGTACCTACGGCACAAATATTCTTACGGGAATCCTTGGCCTCGTTGACAATATTACAGGCTTCTTCCGAAATCCAGATCTGTTCTGAATCCATCTTGTGCTTGGTCAAATCTTCCACATCCACGCTTCTGAAATTGCCAAGGCCCACATGCAGGGTCACATAACTGAAATTGACCCCCGCAATTTCCAGGCGTTTCATCAACTCACGGCTGAAATGCAGACCAGCAGTCGGTGCGGCAACTGCTCCCTCGTGTTTGGCAAAAATGGTCTGATAACGGTCTTTATCCTCTGGCTGAACTGAACGTTTGATGAATTTGGGTAGTGGTGTTTCTCCCAGTCCATAGAGTGTTTTTTTGAAATCATCATAAGGGCCATCGAACAAAAAGCGGAGTGTACGTCCCCTGGAGGTGGTATTGTCAATGACTTCTGCAACGAGTAAATCATCTTCACCAAAATACAATTTATTACCAATACGTATTTTGCGGGCCGGATCAACCAACACATCCCACAGACGTTGTTCACGATTCAATTCCCGAAGTAAAAAGACCTCTATTTCAGCACCTGTCTTTTCCTTGTTGCCATATAAACGGGCAGGGAATACCTTGGTGTCATTAAAAATCAGTACATCCTTATCCCCAAAATACTCCACGATATCTTTAAAAATACGGTGTTCAATCTTTCCGGTAGCCCGGTTAAGCACCAACATTCTCGACTCATCTCTGTTTGGCGCAGGATGCAGCGCAATTAGTTCTTCGGGCAAATCGTATTTAAACTTTGATAATTTCATTCTATTCCTTGTGTTAATTATAATTTATATCTTTCAAGCAGTATCCAAATTTATTGATTAGTCCTAAGGCAGAATCCCTTTTTACGGACAAGTTATCAATTAGTTTCGTTTACCTTTAATTTTTCTAGAAATTTTTCCAATTCCCAGGCCTCTTCCAGTTTCA
>DMFR01000259.1:6439-14849 GCA_003450125.1 Prolixibacteraceae bacterium
TCCCAGGCCTCTTCCAGTTTCATCTCCCCGATCCGGGTACGGATCAATCCCACCAGGTAAGCTCCGCAGTTAAGGGCAAGCCCCAAATCGCGTGCCAGGGAACGAATGTAAGTTCCTTTGCTGCATACAATGCGCAATTCAATCTCCTGATTGGAAAAGTTTAATACTTCCAGTTCGGAGATGGTAATTCTTTTGGGTTGAAGAACGATGTCATTGCCTTTCCGGGCATGTTCATAGGCCCGTTTGCCCTCGATCTTGACGGCGCTAAACAAAGGCGGCACCTGGTCAATTTCCCCCATAAAGGAAACCAGTTTCGTTTGAATAAGTTCAAGGCTTAGGTGACCGGTTGAGAAAGTTTCATTTTCTGCAGTTTCCAAATCATACGAAGGAGTTGTGGCTCCCAGCTTGATGCGGGCGATATATTCTTTTTCCTTTGCCTGCAGCAGGTCAATATTCTTGGTTTCCTTCCCTGTGCATATGATCATTAATCCAGTGGCTTTGGGGTCAAGAGTGCCGGCATGGCCTACTTTCAATTTCTTGATACCGGTTTCGCGGCATAGAAAATTGCGTAACTTTCTCACAAGATCGAAAGAGGTCCAATCCAATTCCTTGTCAAAAAGAAGAATCTCCCCTTTTTGAAAATCATACCCTTCAATGGATCTTTCCATCCTGAAACGCTTTGAAATAAGTGATTTGTATCGTGAAACCGGTTAAAATTTCAGGCCGCAAAGATAGTAATCCACGCTGCAATTATGCAAGGATTTTAAGGAATAAATAACTTAGGTAAAAGAGAGGCGTTTTATTTCTCCGATTTGGTCTTTTTCATGATGGCATAAATCTCGAACATGAAGCCAAAAAGAACCACCATGGGAGCCAGGGTAATTCTTCGAAAACTAAATATTTCAGGATTAAAAATCTTTGGGTCAGAGGTCTTTCCGCCTGTCATTAGCATAAAACCAATTACAATGATCACAAACCCGATCACCAGTAATTTCAGATTCTCTTTGCCCATAGCAAAACCTTCCATGTCTTCAAAATATTTTTTTCCCATTGTATGCTAAATTTTGTGTAAAGTTAGGTGAAATCTTTGAACTTCAAACAACCCATTCCAAAAAGTCACTAAAATAAAAAGGGCTGTTGGCTCCTTGCCAAAAGCTAGCAGCCAGTCTCTCAATAAAACAGCTCATCAAATTTTAAGCGCAGGAATTTATTGACCGCCAGGTAGGTCGAACTCCATGAAATCAGGATGCCCAGCATCAAAACGGCCAGAAAGACGGTTCCAAATATCCTGATGTCGTCAAAATCAACTATTCCCTTCAGTTCCTGGGCGTAGGAGAACATGAGCACAAACAACAAGACATTGGCGGCCAGCGCTCCCAGGACTCCATACAACACACTTCGCTTGACAAAAGGCCTGCGGATGAAACTATCGGTTGCCCCAACCAGCAACATGGTGTTGATGATGAACCGCTGCGAATAGATCGAAATCCTGATGGTATTGTTAATCAATGCAGAGAAGATGAACAGCAGCAGCCCCGAGAAAAAGACCAGCACGATGCCCATCTTTTTTACATTCTCATTGATGATATTGACCATGTCGCGCTGAAACAACACTTCCTTTACCTGGGGATAATCCATGAATTTCTTTTCCAGGACGCCCAGTTTCTCCGGAGTGGCATAATCAGCCTGTAGTTTTACATCGATGGAGGACAACAGGGGATTGTATCCCAGGAAACCGGTGAAATCTTCACCCAGCTCTTCCTTAAGTCTCGCGGCAGCTGTTGCCTTGTCGATATATTCAACGGACTTTACAAAATCGGCTGCCTTGAGTGACTTCTGCAAATCGGCAAGCTCCGAT
Organism: Prolixibacteraceae bacterium; assembly: GCA_003450125.1. Taxonomy (GTDB): domain Bacteria; phylum Bacteroidota; class Bacteroidia; order Bacteroidales; family Prolixibacteraceae; genus Aquipluma. The sequence goes on from DMFR01000259.1 coordinate 8,298, forward strand.
TCCTGTATATCTTCCTTTAACACCAGGGTCAGGCCAATATTCTCGCGTACATATTTGGCCAGCCGCTCTGCATTGAGCAAAACAATTCCAAGTACGCCAATCAGAAATAAAATCATCGATATACTGATCGTTGAGGTCATGTATGACCTGAAAATTCTTCTATTTAGCTTTTGGGGCTGAACTTTGCCTGCCATTATTGTTTTACTTTTTTGATTTAAAAATATAAATCCCGTATCCTGCAATGGCCAAAAGTAACAAGATTGAACTGGCCATGGAAATTTTGTTGCCCGTATAATACGATTTAGGTTCAAACTTGAACTCAATCTGGTGTTTGCCTGCAGGAATAACCATGGCCCGTAACACGAAATCGGCTTGAACATGATCCGTTGGCTTGCCATCAATATAACTGACCCATCCCTTTGGATAGTATATCTCTGAGAAAACAGCCAACTGGGGCCCACTGTTTACCGTAGCCTCATATTTTAAGTCATTGGGCTGGTAACTTGTTAATTTAATTTCCCCTTCTGCGGATCCGGCTTTAAAGCCCCCCAGTTCCTTATCAAACTGCTTGTTGACAACGGCTGTGGATTTTGGATCTATGTTCTTCAGTGAGCTGATTTCCTGGTCGGCATTGTCCACCAATTTTACATCCTTTACCAGCCAGGCATTGCCCATGGCGTGCATATTGGCCAACGGAGGCTGTTTCAGGTCAGAAATAATGTATTTGGTGTTGAGCATGTTCAGTACCGGCAAATGACCCATCACCGAATCAATGGAAGCAGGCTTTTTAAACCAGGCGGCAATCAGGGTCTGCATTTCAGGGGTGATGTCGTATTTAATCAATTCATTGTAGCGTTCCATCTTGGCTCCATGATATCCCCCTATCGACTTGTGGAAATAGGAAGTGCGGGCATCGGCAAACGGATTCTGCAAGTTCAAAACCCGGTAATACAAATCCTTATCTTTCAGAATTTCATTGTCAACAGGCATTTTCTGAAACGGAACAGCCACTTCTCTTGAAGAAGTAAAATTGTCGTTGTTAAAATATCTCTTATCCACCGGCCACATATCTACAAGGATCAACGCTACCCACAAAACAAGAACATAGTTGGCCTTGATTTTATTGTTCCAATAGGCCCATAATCCCCCTGCGGCCAGTGCCACAAACAGGAAGGTACGGAAAGCATCCATCCTCAGGACGCTCTCCCTGTCACTCATCAGTGCATTGATAAACTGCTGGGGATAACCCATCTGTACATACTGGGGATCTGAACTTCCCGAGAAAGTACCTGCCAGGCTTGGAACAAGGGCAAAGATCAGGGCAAGGCCCCCGGTAATGCCAAAGGAATATTTCAAGGCTTTCATAAACTCTGCATCGTTTACCTTTCGCTGGTAAATTTCCTTGATGGCCAAAGCGCCCAGCAGGGCCATGGCAAACTGCTCAATGACGATGATATTTTTTACATCCCTGAACTTGTTGTATCCAGGAAAGACATCCAGCATGAGGTTAGTCAAGATAGAGAAGTTTTTTCCCAATGAGAGCAGCAACGAGAATACAAACACCGCCAGCAGCCACCATTTGTCTTTTCCCTTGACAAGGAACAAGCCAAGCACAAAGAGGAAACAAAGTACGGCTCCAAAATAGAAAGGAGCAGTCGATATAGGTTGGCTTCCCCAGTACATGGGCATACCGCCTTCCACCATCTTCTTTGCACGATCGGCCCCCTGTGACTCGGCCAGGAACTTATAGGTTTCAGAACTTGTACCCAGCGGTTCGCCCATTCCGCCTCCCTTGAAGCGGGGAATAAAGGCCGTCATGGCTTCTCCCAGATCATAACTGTAATCCAGGATATAATCCTTGTCCAGTCCGCTGGTCTTGTTCTCCCCATTCAGACTCAATTCCGACTGACCTCGCATGGAATATTTTCCATATTCATAAGTGGTATATAAGCGGGAGAAGTTGGTCCCAACGGCAAATAGCACGGCAAACAGCAAGAGTACGGTTGTCCTGGCAAATTCAGGAAGCGTCTTTTCCTTGATGGCATAGATGAGGTAGGTAATTCCAAGGATCATCACCAGGATGGCCGCATAATAGGTCATTTGAAGGTGGTTGGCGCTTAACATCCAGCTCAGTCCAAGGGAGGCTATAAGGCTGCCCACTATTTTATTTTTATTGTATGCCACCCATATTCCCGCTATAACGAGCGAAGTATAGGTTAATGCATGGGCTTTTGTCAAATGGCCAGTTACCATGACCACGAAGGTGAAGGTCATAAAACCATAGGCAAGGCTGGCGGCAAAGGCAGGCCATACCCCAATATCGAGCAGTATGCACAATACGAAGAAAAACAGAAAACTTAAAGTTAAGATCATCACCGGCTGTGAAATTCCCGTGACAGCCCTTTGCACCTTGGCAAACAATTCGCCAGGATACAGGGTGGAAGTCAAATAGGCTGGCATTCCGGAGAACATGTTGTTCGACCAAAGGGCCTCTTTGCCGGTAGCCTCCCGGTAATCCACAATTTCTTTGGACATTCCTTTAAACCGCTGTGTATCACCAGCATCCAGCTTTTTACCTTCCAGAACTGGCGAGAAATAGACCAGGCTGATCACTAAAAACAGGGCAATGACAATCAAGTAAGGGGTTGATTTTTGGAGAAGATTTTTTGTATCCATAATTCTTTAAAAGGGTATTTTTAAATTCGTATTTTCGTGCGAAGCAAAATTAATTCTTTTTAAGTCAATAACTACATTAAATGGGCGTAATTAAAAGGCAAACCATCAAGGGGTCGATCTACTCCTACCTGGGTGTTCTCGTTGGGTTTTTTACCCTTTTATATATTATTCCCAAGGTACTCTCTACCGAACAAATTGGACTTACCGCCATATTGGTTTCCGTTTCAGCCCTCTATTCCCAATTCTCCACCCTCGGATTTACCAATGTGATCGGGCGAATGTTCCCCTATTTCCGCGATAAGGACAAAGATCACAATGGGTTTGTGTTCCTTACGGTTGTAGTGGGGATCATTGGCTTTGCCATTTCCCTGATCAGCTTTCTTCTCCTAAAACCTTGGATTATAGCAAGGAACATTGAAAATTCGCCTCTCCTTGTGGAATATATCTGGTATTTGGTTCCGCTGATTTTCTTTCGGATGTTTTTCCTCCTGCTGGATACTTACAACAAAATGCTCTTTGATGCCACTACCGGAACTTTCTTAAGTGATCTGTTTCAGCGCATTGGAAATTTATTATTGTTAATTGCCATCTATTTTAATTGGATCAATTTTCCACAATATGTTTTCGGATATGTATTTACACTTTGTTTCCCGGCAGTCTACCTGGCAGGGCTGTTGCTTTACCGAAAACAGTTCAACATCCAGCCCAAACTTGATTTCATACAGCCTCCATTGCGCAAAGAAATGATCCACCTGTCGTTTTTTGGATTCCTCAGTGGATTGAGCGCCGTGGCCCTCAAACAAATTGATAACCTTTTTCTGAATAAATATTACAATCTGTCAGTGGTAGGTGTCTACAATATCAGCTTCTTTTTTGGTACCATAATCCTTATTCCGGCCGTAGCAATCGGGAAAATCTCATCGACCATCATCGCCGATGCCTGGAAGGACAACGATCTGGAGACCATCCAGGATATTTATTATAAAAGCAGCATCAACCAATTGTTCGCCGCCTTATTGTTGTTCATCCTGATGGTGACCAACCTTCACAATATCTTTAAAATATTGCCCCCTGAATATGGTGGTGGTGAATGGGTAATTGTCATTATCGCCTTGTCGAACCTCATTGTAGCCTCAACAGGCGCCAGTGTACAGATTATTGGCACCTCCCACAAATTCAAAATTCAAACCTACTCCATGGTCGGATTGGTCGGTTTGTCTATCATTTTATACATCATTCTTGTTCCCCTTTGGGGAATGGTTGGGGCTGCACTGGTCTCTCTTTTTTCAGTTGCCGCCTCCTCCCTTTTACGGGTTTTCTATCTCCAGCAAAATATGAAACTCTTCCCCTACCGGCTCACTCACCTAAAATGTCTGGCCATTGGGCTGCTGGCTTTTGCGGTAGGCAAAATCATCCCGGTTATGTACAATTATTACCTCGACCTTTTCATTCGCAGTGCAGCCATCAGTGCGGTCTTTATCTCATTAACCTACCTGCTTCATATTTCCGATGACCTGAACCAGGTGGTGGATAAGTTTTTCAAAATAAAGCCAACTCATCGTTAAACAGAAGCGAAATCAATTCAAAATGACTCTATTCAGAGTTGAAAAACTCAGCCGCAAATTCATTGTCCTTTAACTATACTGTTACGCCTATTTTGGCGATTATGACATAGGTGTATCAATAAGCGTGTCGTGACCCTAAATTCAGTTCTCTTCCAATTTATCCTTCTACTTGTGTCTTATTTATGTCTGTACTAATTCGAAGCTAATTCGAAAATAATACGTAATTCATTCGTAAATTATAGCTATTTCTGCGAATAATATTCGAATAAGTTACGTATTTCGCACGAATTTATCAAGACATAAATAAGACACAGGTAAGACACAAGTAAGACACAAACAGGAGGCAAAATTTTCCCTGATAAAAGGAGGAAGAATGGTGATATCATCCAAGGGAATAATTTATGATAATTGAACGTCGGGATTTAATCGACTTCATCAATTTTCAAAATAGGTGTCCTTAAAAAATGGATTCTGAGCAGGAAGAACGTTTTGGAAGATAAACCGGATAGGTGTCAAGCAAGTCATAATTTGCGTATTTTTGTATTCAATCTAAATAATCAACATTCCATGTTGCCATTAGGAATCATTGTACAAGCCCGGACTGGTTCTACCCGAATGCCTGAAAAGGTGATCCAGCCTTTTTACGGGCAGCAGACCATCCTGGATTTATTGCTCGAGAAGGTAAAGAAGCTGGAGCTTCCCATGGTCCTGGCCACTACCGTCAACCCTTTGGATGAACGGCTTTGCAAACTGGCTTACAAACATGCGGTGCCTGTATTCCGTGGATCGGAAAACGATGTGCTTGACCGTTTTATCCAGGCAGCCCATCAATTCCGGTTCCATAAAATCATCCGTGTTTGTGCCGATAATCCGTTTCTGGACTTAACCAGCCTTCAAACCCTGGCAGAGTCTTTCAAACAATCGGATGCCGATTACCTGGGGTATCAACTGGCGGGAAACAAGCCTTCTATCCTGACTCATTTTGGCTTCTGGGCAGAAGCGGTCCGGCTCGATGCACTTGAAAAGGCTGCAGGGCTTACTTCAGAAAAGGTGTACCACGAGCATGTGACCAATTTTATTTACGGCAACCCTACCCTATTCAACGTTGAGTTTATAGAAGCTGACCCTGTGGTGCTTTCGCGTACCGATATCCGCATGACTTTGGATACGGCGGAAGATTTCGAGCTACAGAAAAAAATATTTGCAACAATCATAAAGGAAAACCCTAATTTTGGCATCAGGGAAATCGTTCAGTGGCTGGATCAGCATCCTGAAGTCCTTGAAAAGATGAAAGCAGAAATTCAGAAAAACCAGAAATAAACAAACCCATGACAAATTCAACTTATATCATTGGCGAAATTGGACAGAACCACAATGGCGAAGTTGAAATTGCCAAGAAACTGATTGATGTTGTTACCCAACCGGTGATCGACAAGCTGTTCGGCCAGATGCTTCGGCCCATGAACGCGGTAAAAATGACCCGCAGGGATCTGAATGAAGAACTATCGGCCTCGGAAATGCACCGTCCTTACTGCAATCCCAACTCATTCGGGAAAACCTACGGCGAGCACCGTGCTTTTTTGGAACTGAACGATGAGCAGCATTTCGAAGTGTACCAATATGCCCGGTCAAAAGGGCTTGAGTTTGTAGAAACCCTTTGCGCCAAGGGATGTCTTTCAATGTTGCGTCTATTTACCCCTGACCGTTTGAAGGTGGCTTCCAGAGACCTGACCAACCTGCCGCTATTGGAAGCAATGGCAGAAACCAAAATACCGATCATCATGTCAACCGGCATGACGGGCAAAAAGGAACTGGACGATGCACTTGAAATCATCACCAAATACCATTCCAATATCAGTATTCTGCATTGCCTGTCACAGTATCCTTCTGAATACCAAAACATTAATTTACTGAGTATTCAATATCTGAAGGAACAATATCCCCAATATACCATCGGCTATTCAGACCATTCGATTGGTATTTTGATGCCAGCCGTGGCTGTTGGAATGGGGGCCGAGATCATCGAAAAGCACATCACCCTTGACCGCACCATGAAAGGGACTGACCACAGGGGATCGCTCGAACCGGAAGGGATCTGGCGTATGGTGCGCGACATTCGCAATACCGAATATGCCATTGGAGAAAAGGATATCTTTGTGAGTGATACCGTGCTGGCTACCCGCATAAAGCTGGAACGATCGATTGCAACGGTGCGTCCAATTGCAGCAGGAGAGACCCTGTCTCTTATACACATCTCCGAGCCCACGAGACTAGGCATGATCTCGTATGCCGTCTTCTGCTTGAAAAAAAC
>DMFR01000439.1 GCA_003450125.1 Prolixibacteraceae bacterium
TGAAAATAGCGGCAAGTTTATAGTGCTTTCTCTTTGAATATTATATTATACAAAGGTACAAATAAATATCAGTGGCAACAAGTTTCTATATAATTTAAGATCATACTTACCTTGTAATTTTTAAAGGATCAGTTTCTCCTTGGTGCTCTTTACACAGTTGTTTTCCAATGAAATGATTTAAAGCCCTCCCCATCTCCCCCAATCGGTTTGATTCTGTTTCTTGTCTTACGTGTGTCTTATTCCTGTCTTGTTAAATTCGTAATAAATTCGAAGCTAATACGTATTATCACCAATAATCTTCGAATAAGCACAGACACAAGTATGATATTAACCACAAGAAAACCCGGTTCTTCTTAATTGCAATAGCTCCTTAGTCAACTCTTTTGTGCCTTATGGAAAATGTTATTTAAGGTTTAACCCCCATTTTGAAGGGGCAATGCTAAGTTTAAAAGAATTTATTTGAACATTTTTTAAAATGTTTTGTCTATTTCTAAAAACTGTTTATGTTTGCACCATATAAAACAAGTTACTGTACTATGAATCATTCTGCAAAAAATAGCGCTTCCGGCACTTCCCATATGATGGGTTGCAGTGGTTTTATGATGTCTTCCATGCCTATGATAATGCGCCAGCCTTCATGCGGTGTGTTGAATCATATTGTTTGAAGGCTATCCTCCCAATAAAAAGTTATTCCAATTCTTATTTTTAAATTTTGATCATGTCAAATTGTGTCATACGATTTGGCGGAAACAGTCTGTCTGAATTCACGGTTCTGGAAGCATTTGCCCATTTACTGGGCGAATGTGGTGATAAAGCCGTAGTCGTCGTTTCCGCTATCCCAAGCATACAGCAGTCCATCGAACAGGGTATAGACCTGTTGATCAACAATGGAGCCTCCACTGATCAAGTGATGGAGCAAATCAACAATGCCCTGGTTCAAACCCTTTACATATTCAAGGAAAGGCAATATAGTGAAACCCTTACAAAGGAACTGAAGGCACTTCAGAAGTTGTTAAAGGGAATTGAGTTTACAGGAGATTTTTCTCTTTCGCTAAAAGACCAGGTGATCAGTTTTTCGGAACGCATTACAGCGGCAGTGCTGCAACTGTTTTTAGCCACCAATCAGCTTGTTTCAGCCATTATTTACCCAGAAACGATAGGATTGAATGTCACGGAAGAATTCGGCAATGCAAGCATCCTATTTCAATCCTCAGGCAAGGTGAAAAATTCAATACCTGATGGAATATGCCTGATCCCCGGATCTTATGGCATCACCCAAAGCGGAAAGATTGCCCGGCTGGGTAAACAGTCAGCTGATTATTCGGCTGCCGCAATTACAAGGCTCATCGGGGCTGAATCGCTTCAACTGTGGGAACTGGACAAGGAATTCAAAACATCAGACTCCGAATCGGTAGCCGATGTAAAGCTGATTCCCCGCCTGACGTATGATGAGGCTTCGGAATTGTCCTATTTCAGCGAACTTTCCATCCATCCCAGGATTGTGGAACCTTTGATTGACAAGCACATCCCCATTCATGTTTTCAGATTGGTGAATAAAAACAAGGAACTGACCACCATCATCAATTCAGAATCGCTGGTAACGCACAATGTGGTAAAAAGCGTGGTGCACACTGACGATATTGCCGTTTTGAAACTCAATGGCCCCGGGGTAGGTTTTAAACCAGGTATCCTTGCAAAAGTGACTACTGCTTTTCATAGCTCGGGAATCAATATCCGCTCGGTTATTACTTCGCAGGTGAGTATCAACATTATCCTGAACAAGAAGGAGATAGCAAAGGCCAGGCAGATTTGCGGGGAACTTCCTTTAAGTTCAGTGAGTGAAATTGTGGTGGAAGACAAGGTTTCGCTCATTGCTATTGTCGGACATGGGATGCAGCAGCATCATGGTGTTTCTGCAAAGTTGTTCACGGCTGTGGCTCAACACAAGATCAACGTGTTACTCAGTGGTTCGGGAGCTTCCGATTTGGTAAGCTATCTGATCGTCGACCAGGAGGACACCCAAAAAGCGATCAAAGAAATTCATCAGATATTTTTCAAAGATATAAATTAACCTTTAAAATAAATAGTATGACTGAGAGAAAATTGCATTTTGAAACACTGCAGCTACATGCAGGACAGCACGTTGACCCGACTACACAATCGCGGGCAGTTCCAATTTACCAGACTTCATCGTATGTGTTCAATGATTCACAACATGCAGCAGACCTTTTTGCCTTAAAGGCATTCGGGAACATCTATACCCGGATCATGAACCCAACGACCGATGTCTTTGAGCAGCGAATAGCAGCACTTGAAGGAGGAGCGGCTGCCCTGGGTGTCGCTTCAGGCCATTCGGCACAGTTTTTAACCTTCACCAACATCATGGGTATAGGCGATAACTTTGTCTCCTCCCCGTTCTTATATGGCGGATCGTATAATCAGTTTACGGTCACTTTTAAGAAACTGGGTATTGAAGCCCGTTTGGCTGAAGACCTAACCATTGAGGCCTTTGAGAAACTGATTGATGAAAATACCAAGGCCATTTACCTTGAAACCATCGGCAATCCGGGCTATGTAATTCCTGATTTTGATGCTTTTGGGGCATTGGCCAAGAAATATGACATTCCATTTATAGTAGACAATACTTTCGGAGCAGCAGGATATCTGAACAGGCCTATCGAGCATGGTGCCAACATCGTGGTTGAATCGGCTACCAAATGGATCGGCGGACATGGGACTTCAATTGGAGGGGTGATTATTGATGCCGGTAACTTTAACTGGGGCAATGGTAAATTCCCCGGCTTTACTGAACCTTCAGAAGGCTATCATGGGCTGAAATATTGGGATATTTTCAACTTTAACGGACCTTTTGGCAACATCGCCTTTATCATCAAGGTTCGTGTGGAAGGCTTGCGTGATATCGGCGCTTCACAAAGCCCGTTCAATTCCTTCCTGTTGCTGCAGGGCCTTGAAACCTTGTCGCTACGCATGGATAGGCACATTGAGAATACACTTGCACTGGCAAAATGGTTACAGCAGCATCCCAAAGTGGCCAGTGTAAACTATCCGGGCCTGGAAGGCAATCAATCGTATGAACTGGCCAAAAAGTACTTGCCCAAAGGGGCCGGAGGAGTCCTTTCATTTGAGGTGAAGGGCGACAAGGACAGCGCCATTAAAGTAGTTGACAGCCTGAAACTTGTTTCTCACCTGGCCAATGTAGGTGATGCCAAGACACTCATTATTCAACCGGCGGCAACCACACATTCCCAATTGTCAGATGCAGCCCAGCTATCTGCAGGGGTATACCCCTCATCCTTGCGCGTTTCTGTAGGGCTTGAACATATCGACGACATTATTGCCGATTTTGAGCAGGCCTTCAGTCAAATTGGTTAATTTTGCAATCATTGATCCGGAATCCAAGCTTCAAGCCTGGATTCCGGTAACTTAATTTAAATTGTTGATATTATGCCTATTAATGTTCCGGATCAGTTACCTGCAATCGAATTGCTCCAGCAAGAGAATATATTTATCATGGGCGAATCGCGCGCTGCGCATCAGGATATTCGTCCGTTGAAAATCATCATTGTCAACTTGATGCCTATCAAAATTACCACAGAAACGGATCTGATCCGCCTGCTTTCCAATTCTCCGTTACAGGTAGAAATTGAGTTCCTGAGGATGAAAGGGCACAATTCAAAGAACACTTCCGACGTGCACATGAAGGCCTTTTACAAGACCTTTGACCAATTGAAGGCCCACAATTACGATGGAATGATCTTTACAGGAGCCCCGGTTGAAATGCTTCCCTTTGAAGAAGTGACCTACTGGAAGGAATTGACCGAGATCTTTGACTGGTCGAAACGGCATGTTACGTCATCGCTTTACATTTGCTGGGCAGCACAGGCAGGCATGTACCACTTTTACGGGGTCCCGAAATATCTGCTTCCCCACAAGATGTTCGGCGTGTTTAAACACCGCAATACGAACAGTCAATTGCCTATTTTCAGGGGATTTGATGATGAATACTATGTGCCTCATTCCCGCCATACGGAAGTTCTGGAAACAGATATCGAAAAGGTAAAGGAATTGAATATTGTTTCCAAGTCGGAAGAGTCGGGTGTCAATGCAGTAATGACACAGGACGGAAGGCAGTTTTTTATAACCGGTCATTCCGAGTACTCCCGCTATACCCTGGATACTGAATACAAGCGGGACCTGAAAAAGAACCTGCCCATTAACCTTCCGGCCAATTATTATCCGGATAATGACCCCTCACAGGAACCCCTCATGCGGTGGAGAGGTCACGCCAACCTATTGATTGCCAATTGGCTGAACTACTATGTCTACCAGGAAACACCTTACAACCTGGATGAGCCGACCCGCTTTAATGTGGACTTTCAGATTTAACTTTATTCTCTATCTTCGAAGCAACGAAACCGAACAACTATGACTATTTTTGGATGGGATGAAAAATACAGTGTTGGCATCCAGTCAATTGACCAACAGCACAAAGAAATATTCAGGTTACTGGACCAGTTGTTTCAGGCACTTAAGTCGGGCACAGCCCCACAAATGGTCGGAAAGACAATCACTGAACTAGAACTATATGCGGGCAGCCATTTTCACCGGGAGGAATTCTTCTTTAGGGAATTCAATTATCCAGATTCGGCCAAACACATTCAAGAACATCAAAAATTCATTGATAAAATCGCCGCCCTAAAAGCGGATGCAAAGGCAGGCAAATTGGATTCCACTTTCGAATTACTACATTTTTTGAAAGTCTGGATCAGTCATCATATTCTGGTTGTTGACATGGAATACAATGAATGTTTTCTAAAAAACGGGCTTAGGTAATTTTTATTTCCGGGTGATTTTAAATTCGGTCCTACGGTTCAAGGCTCGTCCCTCGGGTGTATCGTTGGAGGCAATGGGCTGTGAATAACCATATCCCTTAAATATCATCCTGGACTCTTCTATTCCTTTGGAAACGCAATATTTATAAACTGCTTCGGCCCTCATTTCCGATAAGTTCAGGTTCATTTCTTCACTGCCCACATTATCGGTATGTCCCTCCAATTCAATGGTGAGGGTTTTATTGTTGATTAAAAAATCAATCAACCTTTTGAGTTCACTCTTCGATTCAGGAAGCAGTTCATAAGATCCAGTATCAAAAAACACATTGCGAAGTACAACAGAGCCACCTACCTCAATCTTTTTCAATTTTATTTCCAGGATGTAGGGATCAATAAATTCCTTTTTTTCCTTCAACTGAAAGTTTTCCGAATAAAATAAATANNGCGAAGTACAACAGAGCCCCCTATTTCAATCTTTTTCAGCTTAATTTCAAGGATGTAGGGGTCGATAAATTCCATTTTTTCCTTTAGCTGGAAGTTTTCAGAATAGAATAAATATCCTTCCTTGGAAACGGTAAATGCATATTCTTTGCCCAGGGGAAGGCACATCAGGAATTCTCCCTTATCCCAGCAGGATTCTCCTTTTATGATTGAGGTTGAATCGCCCAGGTCAATGAGTTCAACTTTGGCACAAAGCGGCTCTCCTGTATCTCCGTCGACCACCTTTCCTTTCACATAGGAAACGGGCGTAGGCCGTGCTCCCTTGTATAATTCGAAGGAATAGATATCCATCCTTTGTGAGCCGGGCCGGTCAGAGGAATAATAGGCATTTTTTCCAGAGGCATCCACCACCAATCCCTGTTCATCCTTGTAGGAGTTAATGGGGTAACCGATATTGTGGGGTTTTGACCAACCCGAATTGGTTTTCTTGCAGTAAAAGATATCAAATCCACCCATGCCGGGCCAGTAATCAGAGGCAAAATATAAAGTCTTGTTATCGGGATGAATAAAGGGAGAATTCTCATTCCCCGGTGTATTAATCGAATCGCCCATATTCACGGCATTGCTCCAGACAGGAGATCCTGTTTCTGAAAAGCCGAGTAAATTACATTTCCAGATATCCATTCCCCCTTTTCCCCCTTTTCGGCTGCTGACAAAATAGAGGGATTCTCCGTTGGCAGAGATCGAAGGCTGAGATTCCCAAGCAGGAGAATTTACAGGCTCACCCACGTTTTGCGGTACCGACCAATAGCCGCCTTTGTTCCTGGAAAAATAGATATCACAGCTCCCGATTCCATCCTCTCTATTGCAGGCAGTAAAAAACAGCAATTTCCCATCCGAGGAAATGGACTGCGCCCCTTCATTAGAAGAAGTATTGATGGAGGACAGGGGTTCACTTTGTTGCCATTGATTGTCAACAAATTGAGAAATATAAAAATCTTCCTGTGCCAGATTTCTGCCTTGGCCAGATTTAGAACTTGATCCCAAAAGTCGGGTGAAAATGATGGTCTTCCTATCCACCGTTAAGCTTGGCCAATAATCATCATCCGGTGAATTGATGGTGGAACCCATATTTTTTGCAACAAATGGAACGGGTTGTTTGATAAAGTTTACCGCTGCAGTACACTTTTCAATATTTAGCCTGGCCTTAGAGGCGAATGTAGCATTAGAACCTGCTGTTTGAAGGTATTTGGTGTATGATTCCACCGCTTTTTGGTATAAGCCCGAGTGATACAACGCATTTCCAAGAGAATAGTACAACTTGGGATACTTCGTAGGGTTGATGCGCAAAGCAGTCTCCAGGGATTTAATCTGTAAGGCAATAGAGTCAAGTTCCTGATATATATCGGAGTTCAGGAGATAAGCCTCCTGAAACGTTGAATCCAAAGCAAGGGATTCTTTCAGCAACTGAAGGGATTTGGAGTAAAGATTGTTGTTGCTCGCTAGTTTAGCCTGCTCAAAAAGTTTGATGGCTTTTTTATCATGAGTGGAATAACTTTGTCCAAAGCCAAATCCGGATAAAAATATCAGTACAAGAACAAAACA
>DMFR01000471.1 GCA_003450125.1 Prolixibacteraceae bacterium
ATGGTACCCTGTGCTTTGTTCATCGTACCCTGTGCCTTATTCATGGTACCCTGTGCTTTGTTCATGGTACCCTGTGCCTTGTTCATGGTACCTTGAGTATGTTTCATGGTATCTACACCTTGCGTGTTAGGAGTGGTTGTCCTCCGGTTCTCATACGTACCCTGAGGCGTTGTGGTAGTAGAAGTCCCCTGCCTTTCATACGTGCTCTGAGGGGTGGTAGTAGTACCCTGATTCTGGTAGGTACCTTGTGGTTCCGTTGAACTGGTACCGGTAGAAGTTCCCTCTGTACCTGTTCCTACTCCATAGCTCTCTTTGGAGCTAGTCCCTGCACCAGTCGTACCCGTTCCAGTTGAACCGGTGCCGGTGGAAGAGCCGGTACCCTGATAAACACCTGAAGTTCCCCCAGTAGAGGAAGAACTGTGCGTCGTCTTGCTTGAACTCTTGGGTTGAGATGTGCCCTGGGTGTTACCATATGTACCTTGTCTGTTGGTGGTGTCATTCTGGTAAGTGCCCTGAGGGTTGGTAGTTCCATACTGGGACTTGCTTCTGGTCTCAGTTGAACCCTGGGAATTAGTAGTAGTACCCTGACTTCCCGAGGTAGTTGATTGTGCAGACGTTATGCCAAAACTTCCTGCTAAGGCAAACATCATTATAAAAAATACTTTTCTCATTGTGCTAAATTTTAAATGATTAATATTTTAATGAATTTATTTCAGTCAAAGTTCGCCAGTTCCCTACAAAATGTATTACACAATTTCTATAATAAATTACATGATTTTGCACACAAAACCGGTCTGTTGATTCATATCACCCTACAATTTACAAGGATTTATAGCATTGAATTCCAGCAGCTTTTAATATCTATTTTTTGTCTGTATGCGAAAGGATAAAGCCTGAGAAACAGTCAAAGCCTATCACCGAAGTCAAGGTACGGATGGCATGAAATACCTTCCATTTGTCGCGAAGGTATTCCCACTCTGGCAGAGCAGTTAAAACAGTCCATTTCTTGATTTCATTGTCAATGGGTACCAGGACAAGGAGTGTAATCAGAAGTGTAAGAATGATAAAACCTAAAGATACAACACCTAGATAAAAACCTGTAGTTTTTCTATAGGGATTGTACCACAATGACAAGATCATGAATAGAATCCCCAAAGGCATAATTATCGGCATGGGGAAAGCTACATTGGCGATGATTACCTTTCCAATGTGTATAAATTCTTCCAGGGAAAAGGTTTCAAGTGAACGCGTTAAAGTAAACCATGTTCCCCACAATACTCCTGTTATAAGCATGAGTAAAAACAATGCACTGAAATAAATCACTTTTAGTTTCATAACAGTTTCATGTGTTTATTCTTATTCCTGCCACAATGGCACTAAGACCAAAAGTTTCACCAAAAGGTATTCATTAAGTGCAGCTTAGTGCCCTAGTGTCTTGGTGGCAATTTTATTTTCAATCATTCTCCCAGTGTGTAAATTTACCAGTAGTAGATCAACCCAAAAGCCCCGGCTGTCATCAATATCAAGGTTAAAAAACCAAGGACGTTCGAGAATATTGAATTGGTATTTTTCTTCATTATCTTCTTATTATTCCCTATATGCAGGATAATGGCAATTAATACCGGAGCAATTAAACCATACAACATGGCTGTATAGAGCAATGACTTTATGGGACTTATTTTTAAGAATTCAAGCAATAAACCCACCAGCATTGAAAGGATAATGGTGATATAAAATTCTTTGGCCTTTGGAAATTTCTTATCCAATCCGGTTTTCCATCCAAAGGTTTCTGCCAGCATGTAGGACTGTGACCCCGCCAGAACAGGAATTGCCAAAAGCCCAGTCCCCAGTACGCCAGTCGCAAATATGAGATAGGTTAACTTTCCAGTCAACGGTTCCAAGGCTTGGGCCGCTTGATCGACCGTATTGATCTCATGAATGCCGCTTGAATATAAAACGCTTCCAGAGGTCAAAATAATAAAGAACATGACCAGATTGGACAACAGCATTCCCAGGTTGACATCTGTCTTCATGTCATTAAGTACCCTTTTATTGACAATCACATTTTTAGGACTGTTGTTGATGTCTTCTGATACCATGGTGGCCTGCCAGAAAAAAAGATAAGGTGAGATGGTGGTACCAAGTATGGCAACCAATATGGAGAGATACTCTTTGTTTATTTGAATCCTGGGTAGAAAGGTATGACTGGCAACCGAAGCCCAATCTTGTTTTACAGTAAAAGGCACAATGACGTACAACAACAAGGAAAGACATAGCCATTTCAATAAGGTGGCAATTTTCTGGTATGGATATTTTATAATTACAAGAATCAAGATTCCGGTTATCACCACGCCGTAAACGGGAGCAGGAATGACAGGCCAGATCATATGGGCAACGGCTCCCATGGCCTGAATATCAGCCCCTATATTTAAGGTTATCGCTGGAAAACTGAAAAGCAATACGATATACAGGATGGATTTTGGATAATTTTCCTTTATGGTAACAGCCAATCCTTGGGAAGTTACCAGCCCTATTCTTGCACACATTCCCTGGATAGCAGCCATCAAGGGAAAGGTGACCAGGGCTGTCCACAAGGTAGAAAGTCCGAACTGCGCTCCTGCCTGCGAATAGGTGACAATACCGGAGGGGTCGTCATCACTAGCTCCGGTGACAAGCCCGGGGCCAATTTTACGAAGCGTATCTTTAATTCTATCGGATATCTTCTTTGGGTCTTTGATTTTCTTATTCCTATTCTCTTGTTCAGGTGAAGGCTTTTTAGGAGCCCTGCTGTGTTTTAGGTTTTGCATAGAGAAGAGTTGAAGATCAGATTAAAAAAAAGCACCGTCCAGCACACATGCCTGAACGATGCTTAAAAACCCATGCTATAAAAAAAGGGAAAATTAAAGTTCTGAAATAATCCTACGCACCTCTTCATTTGTTTTACCTAGCTTGGTTTGCAGTCTTCCATACAATTCCTCTTCTTTCCCTTCTGCAAACATCAGATCATTGTCCGTCAAGTTTGCAAATTTCTGTTTGAGCTTTCCTTTAAGCTCATCCCAGTTTCCTTTTACTAGTGTAGAGTTCATAAATTCAGTATTTGAGATAAGTATTAATTACCAACAAAAATAAATAGCCTTTCAGCCAATCGTGTTACACAATTTCTATAAAATATTACATATTATCCTCAATTCACCCCCTGGCCCTTGAATTGTAAAAAAAGATGCTGAGAAAAAATAATTCTGAGCTTCAAGGGTGGTCCAATTAATTCTTTATACTTCCACTACGGACTTTCTTGTAACTTTTGCCAACTGTTCACCATTTCCCCCATCTCTACCTACCATTGCCTTACCTCCTTGTCTGTTTCTGTAAGCTTTCTGTATTGTATCTGTAAGGTATCTGTAATATATAATACAGATACCTTACAGATACAATACAGAAAGCTTACAGAAACAGACAAGGAGGTGTGTCGTTGGTATAGAACGGGTATAAAGAAAAAGTGGAAATAAATCATTGGGGCGATTTCATTCGTTACCGGATGATTGGGACCATTAAATGGAAGATTGAACCTGAAAGGTTGAAGCTTAAAACATGACTGGATTCTAAAGAGAAGTCATAATTAGTTAATAGACAGAATGTAAAACAGCCGGATAATTATTTGTAAACTGATTTGATGCCTTTACGATTTAGTTCATTGGATACCAGAGCCCTTATGAAATGAAAAGATGTAACATTTCGAAGAAATTTTGTAATATGATTTCTATGACTTGAAGTCACCTTTGTATATAATTTAGAAGTTAGTAACCCATTATTATTATTAACCGATTAAAAACTTACTATCATGGCAAAGTATTCGAAAAAAGCACAGGAGAAAGTGGAGGATGTGATGCATGAATTCAAGGAAGGTAAGCTCAAATCAGGCAAGGAAGGCAAAGGCGGACAGGTAAAAAATCGGAAACAAGCCATTGCCATTGGATTAAGTGAAGCCCGTAAAAAAGGGGCCAAGGTTCCTAAGAAACAGGAATAAGATGAAAATTACACATTATGCAAAAATCACATCCTAAGAAACCGATTTTCAAAGAACAGTCGCAATCACTCCCAGGGTTGGAGAGCAGAATGGATCCGTTACCCGAATTCGAAGACCACTCCCCTGGAAGTGACAAGCTGTTGGGGAAGAAATGCATCATTACCGGGGGAGATAGTGGAATAGGCAGGGCGGTGGCTGTCGCCTTTGCCAAACAAGGAGCCGATGTTGCCATCCTATATCACCCCAAAGAAAAGGAAGATGCCGATTTCATGGTCAATTACATCAGGCAGAACTTTAAGCGACAATGTTTGTCCATCGCCGCTGATATCAGCAAGGAGGAGAACTGTAAAACGGCCATCGGGCAAATCGTAAAGACTTTCGAAAAGGTGGATGTACTGGTCAACAATGCCGGCGTGCAGTATCCGGCTGCAGATATTACCCAGATCAGTTCTGAGAAGTTGATGGAAACATTTTCAATTAACATTTTTGCCATGTTCTGGATTACCTCTGCTGTTGTACCCTATATGCCAAAGGGAGGATGCATCATCAATACAACTTCAGTAACTGCCTACAGGGGTAGTGCGGGACTGATCGACTACAGTGCAACCAAGGGGGCCATCGTTTCATTTACCAGAAGTCTTTCTACCAACCTGATGGAAAAGGGGATCAGGGTAAACGGGGTAGCTCCCGGGCCGGTATGGACTCCCCTCATTACGGCAACTTTTCCCCCTGAAGAGGTTGCGAAATTTGGTACTGATTCTCCCATGAAACGTCCGGCACAACCCAGGGAGGTGGCTCCTGCCTATGTGTTTCTGGCCAGCGAGGATGCCAGTTTTATTTCTGGCCAGATCATTCATGTCAATGGCGGAGAAATTGTCAACGGTTAATACAATGAGTTTTTCTATGAAATGAGTCATTCCGATGTATCTGGACAGAGACAAATCCTGAGTACTCGGGGTTGCCGAGTTCTCCCAAGACATTGGAAGAGTTAAAAGTAAATTATAAACACATTAAACGAGCCCCCCCATTCATTGGGATCATTGGGACACAGCGAGATCCCGGGTACTGTGGACTGGAGCGTTCTATCTGGCAATTATAACAAATTATAAACAGATGAAAGGTAAAAATCAATGATCGACACACTAGAAACCTTACTCGAAGAAACGCAGGTTATACCTGCAATAATGACCGATCCTATAAAAAGTGCATCGGCAGTTGGACTGGTTTACATATTCGATAACCAACCAGGCATAACCCGTCATAGAGGCGGCAATAAAAAGTTCTATTACCTCGACGGTAACAGGGAAATAACCGATAAGGCGCAACTTGCCCGTATAAAAAGTCTGGTCCTTCCACCGGCATGGGAAGATGTATGGATATGCAAACTTGAAAACGGCCATTTGCAGGCAACGGGATATGATCAGCTCCATAGGAAACAGTACCGTTACCATCCATTGTGGATTGCCATCCGTAACCAAACCAAGTATTATCGACTGAGTGAATTTGGGAAACAATTACCCATGATCCGTGCAAACCTGGAAAGAGATTTATCGCTTAGGGGATTGCCCCAAAGGAAAGTATTGGCCGCCATGGTGAGCCTGTTGGAAAGGATCAACATCAGGGTCGGCAATGCCTTTTACGAAAAGCTCTATGGTTCCTTCGGACTAACGACGCTAAAGAACCGGCATGTAAAGATTGAAGGAGCTAAACTTCACCTTTCATTTATAGGGAAAAAAGGGGTTCGCCATAAAATAACTTTAGCCAGCAAAAGGCTCGCCAATATTATAAGAGGATGTAAAGAAATTCCGGGCAAGGCGCTTTTCGAGTATTATGATGAAGATGGCAATATCCATCCCGTGGATTCAGGGACGTTGAACAATTATATCAAGGAAATTTCAGGAGGTGATTTTACGGCAAAAGATTTTCGCACCTGGGCAGGAAGCGTTCAGGCCTTAATAGGGTTTAAAGAAGTGGGTGGATTTGAAACAATGGCAGAGATGAACCGGAAGATTCCGGCGGTCCTGGATACCGTTGCCAGGCAGTTGGGCAATACCAGGGCAGTTTGTAAAAAATACTACGTCCATCCTCTAATTATCGGACTCTATCAGGAGCGAAAACTGGAAGATTATATGCGTGATATGAATGGAGAAACAAAAAGTAAAATTGACGGATATGTTGATGAGGAGAGAATCCTGTTAAAAATACTTGAAAATGAACATGTCAAGAATAAACACCTGATAGGCTGATCATTAATGGCAAGTAGGAACTCAAGTATTTGGAGTGAACTAAAGTATTTAGAGTGAACTAAAGTATTTAGAGTTAGTTAAGTTAAAAGAACCAGATGCTGAAAGTACTCTAGTCACTTTAGTTCACTCTAGACACTTTAAGTACTCTTCATACTTTAAGTACTCTTCATACTTTCAAATTATAAACACATGAAAGCAATCTGGAAAGGCGCAATCAATTTTGGTCTGGTCAATATTCCTGTAAAACTATACAGCGCTACGGAACAAAGTTCCTTGAATTTGGATATGGTAGACCGCCGTGATATGGCCAAAATTCATTTTAAACGAGTCAATGAGAACACAGGAAAAGAAGTAGACTGGGAAAATATTGCCAAGGCCTATCTGCTTGAAGGGGAATACATCATGCTTGAAGATGAAGATTTCGAAGAGGCTGCACCAGAGAAAAGCAAGATCATATCGGTGAATCATTTTATTGATGAAGATGAAATTGATACCATCTATTTTGAAAACTCCTATTACGTAGAACCAGAAAAGGCAGGAGCAAAAGCTTATGCCTTATTGCGCGAGGCTCTGGAGAAATCGGGCAAGGTGGGGGTTGCACAATTTGTACTTCGAACCAGTGAAACACTTTGCGTATTAAAGCCACTGAACGAAACACTGGTCTTGAGTAAGATCAGGTTTGCGCAGGAGATACGAAGCACCGAATCATTATCCATTCCAGCGCGGTCAACTGTAAAGTCAGATGAATTGAAAATGGCCATTACCCTCATCAACCAATACACCACTCCTTTCCATATCGAAAAATACAAGGATGAATATTCCGACGCATTGCTTAAAGTGGTGAAGGCAAGGGCATCAGGTAAAAGAGGGAAAGTACGCAAACTGAAAGAAACGGAAAGTCACACACAAAGCCTTATGGAACAACTAAAGGCAAGTTTATCAAAATCAAAAATTTCATAATCTATGAGCCTGGAACTATATAAAAAGAAAAGGGATTTCAAGAGTACTCCCGAACCCGAGGCCATTAAGGGGGAGAAGAAGTCAGTACTCTCGTTTGTTGTGCAGCGGCATCAAGCTTCGCATTTACATTACGATTTCAGGTTGGAAATGGAAGGGGTTTTAAAAAGTTGGGCGGTGCCCAAAGGTCCATCCATGGTGGCAGGAGAACGACGCCTGGCTGTCATGGTTGAAGATCATCCCCTACCCTATGGTGAGTTCTATGGAGAGATTCCAAGCGGCAACTATGGAGCCGGGATTGTTGATATTTGGGATGAAGGCGTTTATCTACCTTTAGAACAAAAGGGAGATTCGGAAAAGAACCTGCTCGAACAGCTGGAGAAGGGAAACATCAAGTTCGTCATCAATGGACATTACCTGAAAGGAGGATTCGGACTGGTGCGCATACAGGGAAAGGAAAAAGAAAATGAGTGGTTATTGATCAAGAAAAAAGACGAGTATGCCCTTGACAGCTTCAATATAGAACAATTGCCGGCAGTGAAGTCAAAGACCGGGACAGTGAATGTACCCGATGACGTACACGCCATCATGGAACCCCAAATGAAGAATCAGGAACAGAAAGTGGATATTCCCGGCGGAGCTATTAAGCCCATGCTTGCAAGGCTAAGTTCCAGTATGATCGACGAGCCGGATTGGATCTACGAGATGAAGTATGACGGTTACCGGCTGATCAGTACCATCCGCGATGGACAAGTTGAAATGGTATCGCGCAACGGCAATAGCTTTAATGAGGTATACAGCGAGTTGTTTGATGAACTTTCCACCATTAAAGAGAGCGTGATTCTGGATGGCGAAATCGTGGTGGAGGATAGTAAAGGGATCAGTGATTTTCAGCTCCTGCAGAACTACCGCACGACAAGGGAAGGCAAGTTGAAATACTACGTATTCGATCTACTTTACCTCAACGGCCATTGGGTGACCGATTTTCCTTTGGTAAAGCGTAAAGAATTGCTGGATGCATTTTTCAAGCTCTATAATTTTAAAAATATATTTAATGCACCCTACCAGACCGGCAAGGGAAAGGCACTGTTTCAGAAACTATCCAAAGCCGGGTATGAGGGAATTATCGCAAAAGCTCCTGACAGTGAATACCAGGTGGGCAGACGCAGCGATGCATGGCTGAAGGTAAAATCGGTCATGATGCAGGAAGCCATTATTTGTGGCTATACACTACCACAGCGCAGTAGGCAATACTTTGGTTCCCTGATCCTTGGATTGTATGATGAACTTGGGCAATTGAAATTTATAGGGAATTGCGGAACAGGATTCAACGATGTTTCGCTTGCAGAACTTCATGCAAAGTTTGAAACATTGACAACGACTAAATGTCCATTTCCCAAGGTTCCTAAGCTATTGGGGGCAAAAGGCAAGCCGATATGGCTTAAACCGGAACTGGTCTGCAATGTCAAGTTTGCCGAGTGGTCGATGGATGAAAAGATGCGTGTTCCCGTATTTATGGGCTTAAGGGTCGACAAGGAGGCGCACGAAGTGGTCAATGAAAGCAAGGAACACACGGCAAAGAAAAGCCAAAAATTGGAAGAAACTATGACTATCTCGGGCAGGGAAGTCAAATGTACAAATCTGAACAAAGTATACTGGCCTGAAGAAGGCTTTACCAAAGCTGATTTGATCAAGTATTATCTAACAGTGAGTAAATATATTCTTCCCTATCTTAAGAACAGGCCCCAGTCACTCAACCGGCATCCCAATGGAGTGAAGGGCAAGAACTTCTACCAGAAGGACATGGATGTCAGCAAACTGCCTTCGTGGATAAAAACCGCCAAGGTATATTCGAAGTCCAACGAGGCCTATATCGATTATTTGATCTGCAATGACGCTGCCACGTTGATCTATATGGCCAACATGGGCTGTATAGAGATTAACCCCTGGCACAGTACCTACCTGGCTCCCGATGAGCCGACCTATATCATGCTTGACCTTGATCCGGGGAATGTTCCTTTCAGGGACGTAGTAGATACCGCATTGGCGATAAAGGAAATATGTGATGAAATCAACATTCCAGCCTACTGCAAAACAAGTGGAGCCACTGGCCTTCATATTTATATCCCTATGGCAGCGAAGTATAGTTATAGTGACGGACGAACTTTTGCACAGTTGATAGCGACCATTGCCAATGATCGTCTTCCTGCCATCACCAGTATAGAACGAAGCCTGGAAAAAAGGAAGGAAAAGGTGTACATTGATTATATGCAGAACAGCAAAAGTCAAACCATCGCCTGCGCCTATAGTGTTAGGCCGCGCGAAATGGCAACGGTCTCAACTCCTTTGGATTGGAAAGAGGTCAATTACCAATTGACGCCCCAGATGTTTACTATTAAAAACATTCCTGACAGGCTTGCCTCCCTGGGCGATTTATGGACGCCTGTTCTGAAGAAAGGAATCGTGATTGACAGGGCATTAAAGGCTTTGGAGAAATTATAACAGGGTATAACCTTTCATTGTTGGAATCGTAATAATGCGTAATAATGTAATATATAGCTCAAATTCTATAACAAACAAAAGCATTACGATGCACAACTTTGTGGTATACCTAGAATGTAATTTTATTATAAATCAAAGAGAAACAAAATGGCAACAAATCCTACTCCAGATATAGAAGTGCTAAAGAATCCCCACAAGAAGAAGTTTAGTCAGATTCCGGTAGGAATCGTATTTCCTTCAGAATACAAGAAAAGTGATGGACATACCGAAAATAATATAGAGGAAGAGGAAGAAGAATGGTTCGAAAGTCCTAACAATTTCTTTTACGAAAGAAAGTATATTGACTTTTAGGAGGATAAGGAAGCGAGTCCGGCGATGACGTCTGTCTTTTGAGAACTACGCGTTCAATAATCAGGACAATTGTTCCTATTAAACTCCTTACAAATGGGCCCATCTTTTCGGAGAACAATAGACAACATCAAGCATAGGGGCAGAACATCCCGGTGGAAAAGGCTCTTGCTTCTATTTACAGTCATCCTTGTCCTCTTCATTGGGGTGGTCATCCTGTTTATTTCCCCTATCACCAAAAGGCTGATTGAAAAATATGACACCAAGTATACAGGGCGGGAAATCCAGATGGACAGAGCTTACGTCAATCCTTTCACGGGGTACATCAGTTTCACTAACTTCAGAATATATGAAAACAAGAGTGACAGTATATTCTTTTCAGCCAAGGACCTTTCATTCAATATAACTTTGCGAAAGTTACTCTCCAAGACCTATGAGATAAGCAGTCTTAAGATTAACCAGCCCATATTAAAAGTACTACAGGAGAAAGACAATTTCAATTTTAATGACCTGATAGCGAAGTTTTCAGGGGCAGAAGATACCGTTAAAACAAAAGACACCACCTCGGAAGCTGTTCATTTCAACTTACTGAACGTTAAGATTACAAACGGAACCCTGAATTACAATGAATCAGGGACGCCAGTGGATTACTCGATCAAGAATCTGGAAATTGAAAGCCCGGGGATGCATTGGGATAACGATTCGATCAACTCCCGCTTCTCGTTTTCATCGTCAAGGAGCAGTGGGGATGTCAAGGGTGAGATGATGGTAAATCTGAAAACGATGGATTACCATATTGCATCGGTAGTTAAGAAGTTTGATCTCGAGATTCTTAATCAGTATATGAAAGCGTTATCCAACTATGGCACCATGCGCGCCATGCTCGATGCCGATGTGAGGGCCAAGGGTAACTTCAGCAGTGAAGACAGCGTGATTATTAGTGGTAGAATGTCGGTCAATGATTTCCATTTTGGAAAAACACCTAAAGAGGATTATGCCTCATTTGATACCCTTGCTGTAGTAATGAATGAGGTCAGCCCAATGACCCATAAATTCTATTTCGATTCACTGGTGGTCAAGCGTCCCTATCTAAAATACGAGCGGTACGATTCATTGGACAACATTCAAACCATGTTCGGCAAGGAAGGATCAAATATTGATGCGGTAAAGTCAGACCCTACAAAGTTTAACCTCATCATTGAACTTGCCGATTACATGAAGCAACTGGTCAAGAACTTCTTTCGCAGCGATTTCAGCATCAGAAAACTAGCCATCTATAATGCCAACCTACGCTTCGAAGATTACTCCCTGGCAGAGAAGTTTACCATGGCCCTGAACCCCTTCACCGTAGTTGCTGATTCAATGGATAAAAATAAAAGCAGGGTGCATGTCTATGTCAAATCACATGTTGAGCCCTATGGAGAGGTGCAGGTGACCATAGGGTTAAATCCAAAGGATACGACCTATTTTGATCTTCAGTATAACGTTAAAAAGTTGCCTGCGACCCTGTTTAATCCTTACCTGATCTCAGAGACTTCCTTTCCTTTGGACCGGGGGACGATTGAACTGAACGGTTCATGGAATGTGGACCACAGTAAGATCAACAGCAACAACCATTTGTTGGTTATTGATCCCCGGCTGACACAACGAATCCACAATAAGCTTACCCGATGGATTCCCATGCGCATTGTGATGGCCTTTGTTCGAGAACGTGGCAACGTTATTGACTACCAGATTCCCATAAAGGGAGATCTGAAAGATCCAAAGTTCAAACTACACGATGTGGTTATGGATGTTTTGAAGAATATTTTCGTCAAACCTGTTACTACTGCCTATAGGATGGAACTTAAGACCGTGGAAACGCAGATTGAGAAGTCACTTTCAATTCACTGGGACATGCACAAGGTAGCCTTAGGCTCACAAGAAGAGCGTTTTATTAAGAATATGGCCGAGTTCCTGAAAAAAAACTCCCAAGCTGTCATCACAGTGACTCCCCAATTTTATGAAGAAAGGGAAAAGGAATATATCCTTTTCTTCGAGGCCAAGAAAAGGTTTTACGCCTCCCGGCACAATAGGCCCAATACGGACAAAAATCCAATCAAAGTTGATAGGGATGATTCGTTGAAGATCGACAAGATGTCAATAAAAGAACCAGGGTTTGTAAAATACCTTCGAAGCAGGGTAAAAGATACGCTCATGTACACCATTCAAGAGAAATGCGCCCAAATAGTTCCCTATTCTGTGATTGAATCGAAGTTCAAGGAATTGAAAAAGGCAAGGGAGGAAGAGTTCCTGGCACATTTCAAGGAAAAAGGACTCGACAATAGGGTAAAATTTTCAAGCGACAAGAGCATAATCCCTTACAACGGCTTTTCATACTACCAGATTGATTATGAAGGAGACTTCCCTGAATCACTAAGGAAGGCATACGATAAAATGAACAAGTTAAATAATGAACCTCCGCGCAGAAAATTAAAGGAAGAAAGCTCCTAAGTCAGATTATGCATAACTAAGAGACCCGTATGGAAAAGCATCATAAGCCGAGGAATATAGAAAATAAGTTTAAGAAATTAATGGTAGTCTTTAGGAATACAAAGTATTATTCCAGAAACTTCGATGAAGGGCCAACAGATACAAATCATGGAATGCCTTCAAAGGGAAAAGATGCGTCAAATCCATACATCAGGCTGCTAAAAACAGTAGTCGTATTCTACAAAACCAGTAAGGCCTATAGAAATATGATAGTAGTATTCAAAAATACGGATAATTACTTTAGAAAGAAGTACGAGAATTCGGGCAAAAAGGACAAGGGATTAAGGAATATGGTGGTGACCTTTAGAAGCAAAAGCCATCATTTGTGATATCGGAACAATAATTCCAAAAAGAACAACGAAGATGGATAAATAGGCGCATACTACACGATCCCCAACTAGGCAATGCTTCAGAAAAAAGATTCTAATCTTTTGCAAAATGGACAAAGTGTTCGGAAATAGGATGGTAATTTTTAGAAATTCAGCTATAGTGGGTCGGTTGCACGGACAATCATCATCCTGTAAATGCAATGAAATAACAGACCATTTGAAACGATTTTAGAAACAGAGATAAAACCCATTTCAATAGGTTAGTGGTCTTCAGAAATCAGAAATATTATTTCAGAAACTGGATACTATAAATTCAATTATAGAATTCATGAATAGGATTGTGATTTTTAGAAACATATCTCAACATTTCAACTATTAACCTGAGTTCGATATAAGAAAAGGGGAAAACAATTTGAAAGAAATAAGGTTTCATGTATAGAGAAACATCTGACTATTAGTCATATACATTTTGCAAAACCTTATTTCCTATGAAAGATAAAATTACAGAAATATTCTTTTATACAGATGAATTCTGCAAGGAATATTACAAGATAATGGAAGGATTTCAATTACCTGAAGAGACAAATAAAAGGACAAGAAATAAGCCCTGTAAACTTTCAGATTCTGAAGTTATAACCATCTTAATTGCTTTCCAACTGGGTAATTTCAGGAATCTCAAACACTTCTATCAAGATTATATACAAGTAGTTCTTAAATCGGATTTTCCAAAAACAGTATCCTATAACCGGTTTGTGGAGTTACAGCGGAAAGCATTGCTTCCAATGGTTATTTTTCTAAAACTGATGCGTTTAGGTACTTGCACAGGTATTTCATTTGTAGATTCTACACCCATTAGGGTTTGCGATAACAAGCGGATCTTCAATCACAAAGTTTTTCAGGGTATTGCCACCCGTGGAAAATCCACCATGGGATACTTCTTTGGCTTCAAGCTACACATCGTTGTCAGTGAAACGGGGGATATCCTGAATTTTGTTATAACCCAGGGCAACGTCGATGACAGGGCTCCTGTGAAGGAAGACAATCTGCTTAAAAATATCTTTGGAAAACTGTTTGCCGACAGAGGATACATTAGTCAACCATTGTTTGAACAACTATTTATGAAAGACATCCAGTTAGTTACCGGAATCAAACAAAACATGAAAAATCGTCTGATGTCCATCATGGATAAAATACTGCTTCGCAAAAGATCAATCATAGAAACTATCAATGATGAGCTGAAAAACATCTGCCAGGTAGAACACTCCAGGCACAGATCATTTACAAACTTTCTATCCAATTTGATTTCCGGTCTTATCGCATATTCATATTTGCCTAAAAAACCAAGAATAAGGTTTGACAAAGAACCGAATTTTGGACAACTGGTTATATATTAATAGATTGCTTATATCGAACTCAGGTTATTAGAATAGGAATGATGTATTTTGAAACACCTGGCTGTGCTTCTTGATTCGGATTGAAAATTAGCGGCAGATAAATGGGGGAAGAAGAAAAAAATGTTCACTCCAAAGCTTCGGAACACTTATAGCACATAATAATAAAACCAGTATTAACGATCAATTGACAGGCAAATTATAGAGACAACCTGCGTACAGTTGTAAAAGATAAAACATAAATTAAGGAGCATTTAACGGGCTTCAAATTGATCAGACATTGACCAAATCCTTGAATAGAACAAATGTTAAATAAGGCAGTAAAGTGGCAATTAGCCCAAAGTGTAATCATGTAAAATATATATGAAATAATGTAACGACCAACTGTTTCAGTATAAGCAACTTTGTTTGGTAAAATATAAAGGAACAATTAATTATAAACTTAAAATCAAACAGATGGAAACAAATTCGAACCAAAGCCAAAGAGGCGCAAGAGAATCGGGCAATAAAGGCGTAAGAGCGAACCAGGATGCAGCACAGGGGCTGCTGGATTTATTGAGGGATCAGTTAAAGGATATCTATTGGGCTGAAAAACAATTAACAAAAGCAATTCCCTTGCTGATCGAAAACGTTACAACAGATGAATTAAAGGATGCACTTTCAGAACATTTAGAGATAACAAAACAGCAAGTGGAACGGGTTGAAGAAGTTTTCAGGGTATTGGGCATGGAACCAGAAGAAAAGAGATGTCCAGCCATGGAGGGCTTGATAAGAGAAGCCCAGGAGGTGATGAGATCAACTGAAGAAGGGGTAGTACGTGATGCAGGGATCATCGCCGCCGCACAAAAGGTAGAACATTACGAAATAGCGACTTACGGCACATTACATTCCTTTGCAACTTTGTTGGGCGAAGATGAAGCTGCTGATTTATTGGAACAAACGTTGAATGAAGAAAAAGAAGCAGATGCCAACCTGACAGCAGTATCTGAAT